>NZ_JBMDKF010000002.1:0-429336 GCF_057809575.1 Azospirillum sp. FG154
AGGGCGGCGACGCCTGAAGCTAAGCCTTACTAATCGCTCGAGCGGCTTGATCTCATCCGAGCGCCATGCACAGCGGTAAATCGCTCATGGTCGCACATGAGACGCATCCAACGTCAACTGACACGTCACGAAAACTCGACTTTACAACGATCCAAACGGAACGGGCGCTCTCATTGTTTTGAGAGCGCCCGTTCCGTTTTTGCCGCCCAGCCTTCTGTCATGGGTGGGAATTGGCTTGCTGCGGCGCGCTGTTCAGCCCATATAGAAGGCCCCGGCCAAAAAGCGCGTTTTCTGCGCGGCGTTGTCATGCGCGACGCTGTCCACCGGGGGTTGCACGAAAAGACAAGCGACGATGACTGACGAGACCTCCGCCCCCAAATCCGGGGCCACCCCCGGGACTGCCGACGAATATGACCGTCGGGACGCCCTGCGCGCCATCGCCGCCGTTGTGCGTGGCGATGGCATTGAGGTGGACGCCGACAGCACGCCGGCTCGTTGGTCTCTCTCGCTCACCCACACTGTGGCGATTCCCGGCGCTGACCGGACTTTGAAGCTGCGCTTCCGCATCGCGCTCGGTCCCTTGCCGGAGATCGAAGCCGAGTTGTGGGGGATGTTGACCGCTGAAGAGGGCTTTGGCCGACCGCAGGCCAAGACCTTGGGCAAGCGCGTCAAAGCCGCCTGTCTGTCGTCGTCCGCCATCGAAAAGGCCAAGGGCCGGGTGGACGCTTGGTTCGCCTCGATGGCCCAGCGCGCGGCGGGCTTTGGCGACGCGTGGCGGCCCAAGGGCTTTGCTGAAGAGCTGGGACGGGTGATTGGTTTTGGCGGGCGCATTCCCCGTTTGCAAACCCTGCTGGACGCTTTGGAAGAGGCGTTTTCCAGCGCCATCGCGCGGGCTGGTTTGAAGGTTCGCCGTGAGCGGTTGGAAAACGCGTCGGGCATGGGCGTCTATCTCGACAGTTTCACCACGGCGCGCGCGATGATCCGACGCCTCCGCTTGTTCGTCGGCCCGACCAATTCGGGCAAGACGCACGCGGCGATGGATCAACTGGCCCTGGCCGAAAGCGGTTGCTATCTCGCCCCCTTGCGTCTTCTGGCGTTGGAAGGGCAGGAGGCGTTGGAGACGCGGGGGCGACCGTGCAGTCTTGTGACGGGCGAAGAGCGGGATGTGCGGCCCGGCGCCGGTTTCACCTCCTCCACCATTGAAATGGTGAACACGTCGCGGATTTGGGGCGCTTGCGTCATCGACGAGATTCAGATGATTGGCGACCCGGATCGCGGTTGGGCTTGGACCCAGGCGGTGGCGGGCGTGGCGGCTCCGGAAATTTTGATGACGGGCTCCGCCGACGCGATCCCCTATGTCAAGCGGCTGGCCGACGCGATGGGCGAGGAGCTTGAGGTTATCGAGTTCACCCGCAAATCGCCGCTGCGCGTTCAGGAAGAGCGGGTGCCCTTGCCCGACGTCCGTCGGGGCGACGCGGTCATCGCCTTTTCGCGCAAGGACGTCATGGGGCTGCGCCATGATCTTCTGGCGCGCGGCCACACGGTCGCGGTGATTTATGGCGCGCTGTCGCCGGAGGTTCGCCGGGCCGAGGCGCGGCGTTTTCGCGACGGCACGGCGGATGTCCTGGTGGCGACCGACGCCATCGGCATGGGGCTGAATCTGCCGGTCGCGCGCGTCGTGCTGTCCACCACCCGCAAATATGACGGGCGGGAAGAGCGTGAGCTGAATTCGTCGGAAATTCGTCAGATTGGCGGGCGCGCCGGTCGCTTCGGCATGCATGAAGAGGGGCGCGTCGCGGTTTTGGAGGGGGAAAGCATCAACCCGGTGCGCCGCGCCCTGACCACGCCGCCGGTCCCGCCGGAGGATCCCCGTTCGTGGATTTCCCCCAACCTCAGCCATGTCCAGGCCATCGCCATTGAACTGGACACCAACAGCTTGGCCAAGGTGCTGCGCACCGCTGGTCAGGAACTGCTGCGCGCCAACCAGACCTTCCGCATGACTGATCTGGAACAGCGAATCCAGGCGGCGACGGCGGTTGACAAGGCGGCGTTGCCGTTGGAGGTGCGCGACATTTTGGCCCGTTGTCCGATCGACACCCGCGATCAGAACAATTTGCGCCTGCTGGGCGGTTGGGCGATGAATCAAGGGAAGGGCATTGGCAACGGCGCGCCCGACGCGGCGGAGCGGTTCCGCCACCATGTCGGCACTGACGTGGAGTTGGAGAAAGCCGAGCGGGCGGTGAAGGAACTGACCGCTTACGCTTGGCTCGCTTACCGATTCCCCGACGCTTATCCTGAAATGGATCTGTGCCAGGAGCGCCGGGCGCATTTGAACGCTTTCATCGAGCGGACGCTGGCGGAACGGTCGTTGGCGCGGGCTTGCCCGGTGTGTGGCGCGCGTTTGAAAGCCAATCATCGCTTCCGGGTTTGCGACGCTTGTTATGGCAGCCGTCTGGAAGAACGCCAAGGCGGCGGCAATCGACCTCCTCGTCGTGGCGATGGTCGGAACCCGTCGGCGACGACGGGTGATAAACCGCCTGCTGGCGCGACGCACCCGAATTTCCATCACGCTTTGCCGCGCGGACGTGGAAAAGGGGCTGGAAAGGGATTGGGCACGGGGGCGGCAAGGAAAACAGGTGGCGGTCCGCCGAAGCGCCGGGGGCCATCCGTTCCGTAATTTGGATTCGAGAAGCGTCGGTGTTCGGGCGCTGGACGACGTTTCTTGAACCAGCCATGCGTCAACGCGAAATGGGCGGCGTCACCCTGCAAAACGTGCCCGCCCACATCAGCATCGTCGCCTTGTCGGCAAAATGCCCAGAGTTGAACCCGGTCGAGAACGTCTGGCAGTTCATGCGCGACAACAGGCTGTCGAACCGCACTTCACCTTCTACGACACCATCGTCGGCCATTGCTGCGAAGCCTGGAACAAGCTCGTCGATCAGCTTTGGCGCATCATGACCATCGGGCGACGTTCGTGGGCATGGGGCCGTGGGCGTGGCGGTTCTGAGCAATGCAGGTTGGCCTGAGGGCGGAAACCTTCATGGTGACGCGCCGAATCGGGATAGGGTCAAGCTGTTTTTGAGGCTTTGGGATTCTGGAGGATCGCCTGCGGATTGATGACGCGATGGATTGTCGCAGAGGGCGGGTGGCCACCACTGTCGGATTTTTCGCACCGCCCGGATAGGGCTTTGTCAAAGCGGAGACATTGCTTTTGAAGAATGGCTTCCGGTTTCCAGGATTATGTCCACCGACATTTATTATGTCAGGAGCGAAACAGCGGCGACACACGCGCACAACAATTGAGCGGTAGCTTTGTTCAAGCTGGAAACAACAATCAATACAGGCGTGTGAGCCGGAAGGGAGCTGCATGACCGTTCACGCAAACGATCTTGACTGTGTCCGTTCGGCGGGGCGCCCCCTGTGGATGACGGACGTCGTGTCGCGATGCGCCGTTCGCCGTTAGGCCGATTGTCTCCATCGATACCACACAACCTTGCGTTCCGAGGCCGCGATGCTGCATCATCATGACTTCCTCTCCAGAACCGTCTCCACCGACCGCGAGATCACACTGGAGGCGCTGCGTGTGTTCACTTATCTGAGTCGGAGGCTCCATTTCGACCGTCCCATTCCGGTGCTTCAGTCTGAATTGGCTGACGCTCTGGGCATGCAGAGGCCCAATGTGAACCGGGCCATCAAGCTGCTGGAAACCAAGCAGATCCTTCTGCGGGAATCCAAATTGGGACGCGCGATCACGTTCCGGCTCAACCCGGGACTGGAGGGCGGCCGCGCGTGAGACTGTGCCAGGGATGGAATGATCGTCGAGACCCGAGAGCTGTTCTTCACCAATTCCGCCCTGCTCAAAGCGGTCGCGTGGTACCAAAAAGTGCCTCATCAGACGGATCTCCCGCTTGGGGTCGTCACCATGGTGACGCCTAAGGCGGGAGGCGGGTTGTCCATCCTTATTCAGCAAAGCGGGGCGTCCAAGGCCAGGGAGGTTGTCTTTCTGGCCAGCAAGACGCTTGGCTTGCTTCTGTTGTTTTGCCGTCGCCAGAAGATTCCGATCCCGCGCGACGCCTCGAAGGACATGGAGGCTGGTGACGACGGCATATCGCTGATTGTTCGCAGCGAAACCATGACGTCGGGGCCATCGCATTGATTTGGTTGCATCATCCATAGAGTGACGACGGAAATTACGAACATTAACCGTTTCTGAAGCACATCGGCGCCACTCTCGATCCCGATGGGAGAGCGCCGCCGATGTCACAGAACCGTACACTCAATCGCCTTGACCAGACGCAACTCGACATCGCTGTCCGGCGTCACGAGATGTTTCGCAACGCTCGAATTGGCGGCGCGCGGGCCAACCTGTCTTTTTGCGATCTGTCGGGCCTGGATCTGTCCGGACGGGATCTGGCGCACGCGGATTTTGTCGGGGCCAGCCTGCGCGGGGCCAATTTGACCGGGGCCAAGCTGGATTGCGCGTCGCTGTTTGCCGCCGATTTGCGGCAGGCCAATCTGGAGCGGGCGAGCCTGGTTAAAACCGATTTGCGGGGAGCTTGCCTACGCGGCGCCGTGCTGATCGGGGCGAACTTGTTTGAAGCCGACCTGCGCGATGGATCCCTGGCGGAAAAGGACCGTTCCGGTCATTTGCGGATGGTTCACATTGAAGCCATGCCCGCCGAAGCGTCGGGCGCGGACCTGTCCGGGGCCAATTTGACCAACGCGCGCCTGTCCGGGGCCATGGCCATCCACACTGATTTCACAGACGCGGTGATGCGTGGCTGCAAGCTGGTCCGGGCGACGATGCGCGGGGCCAATTTCAGCGGCTCCAACCTGGAAGGGGCCGATCTGTCGGGAGCGGATTTGCGCGGGGCCTGTTTGCGCGGGGCCGTGCTGACCGGCGCCACCATGACGATGACCGAACTGACCGACGCCGATATGGGCGACGCGCTCACTGACAAGCCGGTTGGTCGGGTGATCGCCGAATTGGGCCGGAGTTTGGACGATCTGCTGGCCGATCACATCGCCTGGGTCGGGTCTGGGGGGGCGCGAGGGGCGGCTCTGGACCTGTCGGGGTTTGACCTGCGGCATGCGCCATCCCTCGCTCACACCTGTCTGACCATGCTGCGGGCGTCGGGCGCGACGCTGTACGGGTTGGATCTGACGGGGGTTCAGTTGCAGGCGGCGGTTCTGGACGGCGCGGACATGCGCGGTTGCAACATGACCGAGGGGGATTTGCGCGGCGTTAATCTGCGCAACGCCAAGCTCAACAACGCCAATCTGCGGCGGATCAACTTGCGCCCCTTGGTGTTTGACGAGCATCGGTCAAAGCCGGCGGATTTGTCGGGGGCGAAGCTGCGCTACGCCGATTTCGGTGAAGGCAGCCTGCGCGGGGCCAATTTGTCCGGCGCGGATTTGTCCTTTGCCAACCTGATTGGTTGCGATCTGACCAAGGCCGATCTCAGCTCCGCCAAATTGTTTGGGGCGAAGTTGGAACGCCGGGCGTTGGCGGAGGGCGTCATCATCGACGGCGTGGCTGGATTGAAGCTGTAGACCGTCGTCACCGCCAATCCAGCCATTCCCCTCAGTCTTTCACGCCGCTGACTTTTCCAGCTTTTTGGTCAAGCGTCGCAATTCCAACGACGCGCGGTCGGCGATGCGCTGGGCGTTGACCAGCGTTTCTGACAGATCGCCAACGTTCGGGGCGATGTCTCCGGCGGCGTTCGACATGGCGTCGAGTTCGCTTGCCGCTTTTTCGATAAGGCCGATCACCAAGCCCTGCGGACCGGCGGCGCTGTCAAATCCCGTCATGGCCATCACCCACAATAAAAGTAAGGATATGCCAGCATGTCGTCATCCATGTTGCGGCGCAACCGTTTTTCCGGGCGCGGACCAACGGAAAAACGCGGTGGAACGTCAGGAAAAGCTGTGGCGGATCAAGCGTTAGGCCCTTGTTTCGTCATGGCGCCGGGCGTAACACAGGATGACGTTTTCTGACTGGCAATGGCCAAGGTGCAGCATGTCGAACATGGCCGAGGCGCAATGCGCCACGCTCCTGGAATATTTGGCCGACACGCAGTTCGACGCCGACAAGATCAACCGGCTGGCGGCCCTGTGCGACGCGATCCGGCGCGATGTGGACGTGTCCGACCGTTTGGCCTTGGCGGATCGCCTGCGGCGTGATGGCTCCACCGCCGACACCATTCGTTTGCACTCGGTCTTGTTCCAGTTGACGGGCGACCTTTATCACTGCGAGCGTATTCTCCATTACCTGCTGTTGGGCGGTGACAGCGTCGATCCGGCGCTGATGCATTACAGCTATTGGTGCCTGTCGCGGCAGTTGTTTTTGGGGATGGCGGTTGGCGGAAAATCAACCAGCTTCGTGTGCTGCGACCTTTACCGTTTTTATGAAGCGATGGTTCGGCTGATTGCGCGTCGCTGGTCGCTGACGCCGCCGCGCGCGGTTCCGAAAACCGGGCCGATTCGTCGGGTGGCGGTGGTCACGAATCAATTCACCAACGACCGCCATCAGCCAACGCGGGATTGCTTCGATTTCGCCTGTCGTTTGCAGGATGATTTTGGTCTGGACGTCGCCATCATCAACACGAACACATTGCCGACGCGGGTGGAAAATCTGTTCATCCCGCCGATGGTGGCCGAGTTGGTGGAGGATTACGAGGGTGTCTTCGCCATAAGAATGCTGGGGCGACAGGTCAAACTGGCCTCTTTCACAGGGCGAGCTTTCTGTCAGGAAAAATTGACCACCATTGTCGAGGCCATTGACGGTTATGATCCCGATCTGATCGTGTCCTTTGGCGGCTCCAACATCGCTGCCGATGTGTTTGCCGAGGCCAATTCCCGCCCGGTTGTGTGCATTCCGACGACGTCGGGTCTGACCATCTCGCTCGCTCATATCCTTCTGGGCTTTGACGAGCATGATTACACCGCCGGGATTCCCGAACTCTACCGCGCGCCCTTCGCGCGCCGTTTCCGGCCCTTCACCTTCGGCTACACGCTGCCGCCGACCATGGGGGACATGGGCGATCCGGGATTCGGCTCCGCGCCCTTCGTCTTCGTCGTGGTCGGCACCCGGCTGGACAATGAGGTCACGCCGGAGTTTCTGGCGCTGGTCGATGACATTCTTGATCGCTGCCCCGGCGCTCTGGTCGCCTTTGCCGGTGGCGTGACGGCGCTGCCGGGCCGCTTGGCGGATCTGCGCAACGCCGACCGGACGCGCGTCTTGGGGCATGTGAACGACATCCGGGCGCTCTACCGGCTGTGCCACGTCTTTCTCAACCCGGCGCGGCAGGGCGGCGGCGGCGGGGCGGCCTATGCCTTGGCGGAAGGAACGCCGGTCGTCACCTATGGCTGGGGCGACGCGGCGAGCGTCGTCGGCCCGCGCTTTTGCGTGACCGAGCGAGAGGCTTATGTGGCGCGCGCCGCCGCTTTGTTTGCCGACAAGGACGAACGGGCCGCCGCGTCCGCCGCCGCGCGCGCCCGCTTCGCCGAGGTTGGCGACCGCCGCCGGTGCGTCGAACGGTTGCTCGCCTATGGCGAGGAGGCGCGTGGCATGCTCGCGACGACGGCGGGGTAATTAATCTTCCTTCATCACTTCCATGCGACGATTTTCCGGTCGATCCGCTGGATCGATCATATTTTGCGAGAGCTGACGTTCCTGATGCCTGAACTGACCGTCCCGTTCATCATTGACGGCCGCCCAATCGGTCCGGATCATCCGCCCTATGTGATCGCGGAGATGTCGGGAAACCACAATGGCGACCTCAACCGAGCCTTGGCCCTGATCGACGCCGCCAAGGCGTCGGGCGCCGACGCGGTCAAGCTTCAGACCTACACCGCCGACACCATCACCATCGACCATGATGGACCGGGGTTTCGGTTGGATGGCGGGCTGTGGGCCGGGCGCACGCTGCATGACCTGTACCGCGAGGCGCACACCCCGTGGGAGTGGCATGAGCCGCTCTTCGCCCGCGCCAAATCCCTGGGGCTGACCATCTTCAGTTCGCCCTTTGACGAAACGGCGATTGAGTTGCTGGAACGGTTGGACGCTCCAGCCTTCAAAATCGCGTCGTTCGAGGTGATTGATCTGCCGCTGATCCGCCGCGCCGCACGGTCGGGCAAGCCGCTGATTGTGTCCACAGGGCTGGCCACTCTGGGCGAGATCGCCGAGGCGGTGGAGGCGGTCGGAACGACGCCGCTGGCGTTGCTGCATTGCGTCAGCGGCTATCCGACTCCGCCGGAAGACTGCAATTTGCGGACGATTCCCCATCTGGGCGCGACCTTCCCCGGCGTGACCGCCGGATTGTCCGATCACAGCCAGGGCGTCGCGGTGGCGGTCGCGGCGGTGGCGATGGGCGCCACCATCATTGAAAAGCATTTCACCCTGTCGCGCGCCGATGGCGGGGTTGACAGCGCCTTTTCCCTGGAACCCGCCGAATTCAAGGCGATGGCCGACGCGGCGCGCGTGGCCCACGCCGCCATGGGCCGCGTCGAGTATGGCCTGAAGCCAAGCGAGGTTGGCGGGCGTGATTTCCGCCGTTCGCTCTACATCGTCGCCGACGTCGCGGCGGGGGAGAGTCTGACCCCGGCGCATGTCCGCTCAATCCGCCCTGGTTTTGGCATGGCGCCCAAGCATCTGCCCGACGTGTTGGGGCGGCGGGCGGCGCGCGCGCTGACGCGGGGGACGCCGCTGCGCTGGGACATGCTGGCCCCGCCGGAGGGATCGGCATGACCGCCCCCTGTCGGCCCCGCGTCGTCGCCATTTCCCAGGCGCGCATGACCTCGACCCGCTTGCCGGGCAAGGTGCTGCTGGAGGCCGCCGGGAAGCCGCTGCTTGCCCATCATCTGGAGCGTCTGGCCCGCAGCCCCGGCCTGGACGCTGTGGTTCTGGCGACCACGGTCAACGCCGCCGATGATCCCGTCGCCGCCGTTGCGGAGGCCATGGGGATTCCGGTGTTTCGTGGAGACGAGTTGGATGTGCTGGGCCGTTTCGCCGGAGCCGCCGCGATGGCGAAGGCTGACGTTGTGGTGCGCGTCACCTCGGATTGCCCATTGATCGACCCGGATCTGGTGGGCGCCTTGATCGCCGCCTTCCTGGCGGACCAGCAACCGCCGCTCGACTATCTGTCCATCGACAGCGCGCGTTACCCGCGTGGTCTGGACGCCGAAATTTTCCCAAGAAAGGCCCTGGACGACGCGGCGGCGAACGCGCGCGAGTCGTGGGAACGGGAGCATGTCACCCCCTTCATCCACCAGCATCCGGAGCGCTTTCGGTTGGGCGCGCCGCTTGGCCCCGATGGCCCGGCGATTGAGCAGCGCTGGTGCGTGGACGAAGCGGCGGATTTTGAGTTGGTCCGCCGCTTGCTCGAAGCGTTGCTTCCGGCGACGCCGCTGTTTGGTTGGCGGGATTGTTGCCGCGTCCTCAACGATCACCCGGATTGGGTGGACATCAACCGCATGATCCGGCAAAAGACGCTGCATTGAGCGGCGTCGCAAGACACAGGAGATCAATCATGGATCGCAAAGACTTCCTCCTTGCTCTCGATGAGACGCTGGAGCTGGATCCCGGCACGCTGACCGGCGACGAAACGCTGGAATCGCTGGAAAGCTGGGATTCCCTGGCCGTTATCAGCTTCATCGCCCTGGTGGATGAGACGATGGGCGTGGTGGTTGAGGGCGAGAAGCTGGCCCAGGCCAAAACCGTGGCCGATTTGCTGGCCTTGGCTGGTGTGGCGGTTGCGGCCTGAGGCTGTCGTGCCGCGCCCGGTTTCCGTCGGGGGCCGTCTGCGGGGGGGCGTGGCGTCTCTGGCGACCGGCCCCGCCAGTTACCTGTCCATTGGTTCGGGGGGCGTTCCGGTCCTTCTGCTCCATGGTTTTGCGGGGGACCGGCTGAGCTGGCAGTTCAATCTGTCGGCTCTGGCGGCGAATCGTCGCGCCATCGCGGTCGATTTTCCAGGGCATGGCGCCTCGACGTTGGACGTTGGCGGCGGTCATGTTCGGGATTTCGCGCCTTGGTTGCGGGATGTGCTTGATGCGCTGGAGATTCCCAAGGCGCATCTGGTCGGCCATTCCATGGGCGGCTATGTTGGGTGCGAACTGGCGCGGTTGATTCCTGAACGGGTCGCCAGCTTAACCCTGATCGCCAGCGCGGGGTTGGGAACGCCGTTCGATCTTAACTTTCTGCGCCATGTGACGGCGTTGCGCGACGTCGCCGACGGCGTCGCCTGCGCCGCGCGGCTGTTCGCGTCGTCGTCCCCCTTGATACCGCGCATTGGCGAGGTTTTGCACGCCCAATGCGGCGATCCTCAACGTCAGCGGGCGTTGCAAACCATCATTGAGACCTCCTTCGCGCCGCACGCGGGCGGTGGTCCGCCGGTGGATTGGTCGGGGATCACGGCGCCGGTTCAGGCGCTGTGGGGCCGTGAGGATCGCATCATTCCAGCCCCTGGTCCCGACCGTTTGCCAGAGGGCGCGCCCTTTCACATCTTTGACAACGTCGGGCATGTGCCGCACACAGAGGCCGCTGGCCCCGTGACGGCGGCGATCCGGAATTTTCTGACGACCTGCGACGAAGCGGCGGACGCTTTGTCCAACCCTTGTGTGAAGCGACCATGACCGACACCCAGCCCATGCTTGCCGTCATCGCCGAAGAGTTGGCGCGGATCGTCGCCGACAAGGGGGAAACACTGCCGCCGTTGACTCCGGACAGCGTGTTTCTGGGTGGCGAACTGCCCATTGATTCGCTGGATCTGGCGACCTTGCTGGTGGTGCTGGAACAGCGCGCCGGGCAGGATCCGTTTCGCGCCGGTTTGCGCCAGTTCACCACGGTTGGCGAGTTGGCGGCGCTCTACGACATGGCCGTCTGATGCTGGACCGTCCGTCCTGGCTGCATCCAGCCTTTCGCTTGATCGAAGGGGGAGAGGGGGCGGGCTGGTCGGAGTTTCGATGGCCAGATTTGGCGGTCTTGCCACCAATTCCCGGGGGCGTCGTCCGGGCCGACCGGGCGTCTCGGGTGCTGGCCGCTTTGGCGGCGGCGGAGCGGGCGGGGGTTGGCCTGCTGCTGTCTCGACGCGCCGACGCGCCAAGGGACTGGAACGCGCCGCCGGGCTTCTCGGTGACGTTGGAAACCTCGGGCACCACGGGCGAACCGAAGCGGGTTCGCCATGTTTTCAACCGTTTGCGCGGGCGGCTGCGCGGCGAGCCGGACGAGTCCGCACGCTGGTTGTTGGCTTATGAGGCGGGAGCCTTCGCCGGTCTTCAGGTGATTCTGACCGCCGCGCTCACGGGGGCCGCCCTGGTGTCGGCGCCGGGCGGCGGCGTGGCCGATCTGGTCCAAGCGGCGCGGCGCCACGCCGTGACTCATGTCAGCGGAACGCCCAGCTTCTGGCGGGCGTTTCTGATGGCGCTTGGTTCGGACGCCTTGCCCCTGACCTCGATCACGTTGGGCGGGGAGGCGGTGGATCAACCCTTGCTTGATCGGCTCGTCGCCCAGTTCCCAAAGGCGCGATTGCGGCATATTTACGCCTCCACCGAAGCGGGCGCCCTGTTCGCCGTGGCGGACAAGCGGGCCGGTTTTCCCGTCGATTGGATCGAACAGGGGGTTGACGGGGTCGCTCTGCGCCTGCGCGATGGGGTGCTGGAGGTTCGCAGCCCTCGGGCGATGCTGGAAGGGGGCGGCGCTGTTGGCGATGGCTGGCTGACCACCGGGGATTTGGTGGAACAGCGGGGCGACCGCATGGAGTTTGTCGGACGTCTGGATGGGCTGGTCAATGTCGGCGGCGTCAAGGTGTCGCCGGAGGCGGTGGAGCTGCGCTTGCTGACCGCGCCGGGGGTGGCCGACGCCCTGGTGACGGCGCGGGCGAACCCGATCACCGGCTTTTTGCTGACCGCCCTGGTGGTCCCGGCCCCCAACAGCGATGAAGCGGAACTGCGCGCCGCCATTCGCCGTGTGACGGCTGATCTGGTTCCAGCCGCCCGTCCGCGTGTGATAACCCTGACGGACCGGATCCCGTTGGGCGCCACTGGCAAGAAGGGCCGCAAGGTAGCGTCATGACCGAAGAAACGCCTTCCGAAACCATCAAACGCCACGTCATCGTCACCGGCGGCAGCCGTGGCCTTGGGCTGGGGCTGGTGGAGGCTTTGCTGGCCGACGGCTATCGGGTGTCGACGTGCAGTCGGACGCCGACGGCGGCGCTGGAGCGGCTGTCTGGACCGGATCTGTTTTGGCAGGCTTGCCAGATCGGCGACGCCGACGCGGTGAACGCGTTTGTCAAGGCGGCGGTCGCTTGGGCGGGCGCCGCGCCGCTCTGGGGGCTGGTGAACAACGCGGGGATTGCGCGGGAAGGGATTCTGGCGACCTTCCCGGATGTGGACAGCGCCGAGGTCATTCAAACGAATCTGACCGGAGCGATCCAGGCCGCCCGCGCTTTTCTCCGCGCCAAACTGACTCAGCGCGGGGCCGGACGCGAAGCGGGACGGATCGTCAACATCTCCTCGATCATCGGTCAGCGCGGCTATGTTGGCTTGGCCGCCTATTCCGCGTCCAAAGCCGGTCTGGACGGGCTGACGCGGGCCTTGGCGCGCGAGGTTGGCCGACGCGGCGTCACCGTCAATTCGGTGGCCCCCGGTTATCTCACCACGGAGATGTCTGGAACCTTGTCCGTCGGGCAACGCGACCAGATCATCCGACGGACGCCGCTGGGGCGTTTGGGCGATGTCGCCGACGTCGTGCCGGTGGTCCGCTTTTTGTTGGGGGACGAGGGGGCTTACATCACCGGCCAAACGATCACGGTGGATGGCGGCATCACCTGCTGACGCGGGCGGCGTCGGATGGCAACCGGGTTGACGCTAAGGAGTGGGGCTATGGTCGCCAGCGTTGTGGACGGTGTGGCGGTGCGGGGCGTGGTCGGCTGCATTCCTGAGGGCCGGGACACGCAAGCCGACCTGATCGCGCGGTTTGGCGAGGAGGCCGCCGTCAAAATCGCCAAGGCCACCGGCATCGAGTCCCGCCATCGGGTGGCCCCCGATCAATGCGCCAGCGATTTGGGCGAACACGCCGCGCAACGCCTGCTCAACGGGATGGGATGGGATGCGGCGTCGGTCGATCTTCTGGTCTTCGTCACTCAGACTCCCGATTTCGCGCTTCCCGGCAACGGAGCCTTGTTGCACCAGCGTCTTGGTTTGCGCAAGTCCGTGCCGGTTCTGGATCTGACGCAGGGCTGTTCGGGGTTCGTCTATGGCTTGTGGACCGCTTCGGTCATGTTGAAATCCTTGGGGCGGCGAGCGCTGCTGATCGTCGGCGACACGACGTCCCGATTCATTGACCCGATGGATCGCGCGGTGGCGCCGCTGTTCGGCGACGCGGCGGCGGCGATCGCGTTGGAATGTTCGCCAGACGCCGGGCCGATGGCGTTCGATCTGGGCAGCGATGGGGCAGGCGCGCCGTATCTGACCGTGGAAGGCGGAGCGATGCGTCGGCCTTCCCTCCCTCCGCGCCTGTTCATGGACGGCACCCAGGTCTTCGCCTTCACTCTGCGGGAGGTTCCGGGCAGCGTCCGCGCCGCGTTGAACGGCGCCGGGTGGGGCGTTGGCGACATTGACCATCTTGTGCTTCATCAGGCCAACGCCCAGATGATTCATCATCTGGCGTTGAAATTGGGCGTGACGCCGGATCAGACGGTGGTGGCCTTGGCCGAGGTCGGCAACACCAGTTCGGCGTCCATTCCTCTGGCGTTGTGTCTTGCGCTTCCCAACCTGTTGACCACGCGATCACGACGGCTGTTGCTGTCGGGTTTTGGCGTTGGTTGGTCGTGGGGCAGCGTCGCGCTGACCATCGGGCCGCTCGCCTTGTGTGAAACGTTGGTCCTGCCCGGCAAAAGCAACCCGGCAGAAACTGCCGCCTCGGCAACGGATGCCGAGTGATCGGCAGTTTCTGCCCAGCGCTCGGCAAAATTTGCCCAGCGCTTTTTGCCGAGTGGTCGAAAATACCCAGCAAACCCGGCAATTTTGACATGGCCCGCTTTTTGCCTAGCTAGAGGCCGGGGGAATTAGTCCCCCTCTGTCCAGCCGCCCTTTGCCCGGGTTTGGACGGATGATGATCCTCCAAAGGAGTGACCACTATGGCAAACGAAGTCGCCCTGACCTCCTCCATGCGCACCAATCTGCTGCAATTGCAGAACGTGCAGGACCAGGTCGCCAAGAAGCAAAACATTCTCTCCACCGGCAACAAGGTCAACACCGCCCTTGACGGCCCGACCGCCTTCTTCGCGGCCAAGGGCTTGACCCAGCGCGCCGGCGACTTGTCGTCGCTGAAGAGCGCGATGGGCCAGTCGATCAGCACCATTCAGGCCGCCGACAAGGGCTTGACCTCGATCGACACCATGATCGATCAGGCCAAGGGTCTGACCACCGCCGCCTACGCCGCGCTGGGCACCGACGCCGCGTCGGTCGCCACCCGCAAGGCGCTGGCCTCTCAGTTCAACGCGCTGCGCACCCAGATTGACAAGCTGGCGGGCGACAGCGGCTACGCCGGCAAGAATTTGATCGGCGGCAACGGCCTGCGGATGGACAGCACCAGCACCTCGCGCGCCGCTGTCAACACAATCGTCGGTCTTGAAAACGCCCGCGTCACCAACGTGGTGTCGGCGGACACCTACTCGATCCGCGTCAAGGGCACCGGCGCTATTTCGGGCCAGACCGGCGACATCGGCAGCGCCGAATCCGCTCACGGCCTGACCGGCCTGAAGCTGTCGGGCAAACTGTCCACCAGCGCGGGCAGCTTCTCGGACGTTCAGGTCGAGGTGCGCGGCGCTACGGGTCGTGAACGCTCCTTCATCGTTTCGGACGGCAAGGAAAGCCGCACGATCACCTACTTCGACAACAACCAGACCATCGACACCAAGCTGACCCAGGCGGCGACCTCCACCACCGCCCAGGCTTCGCAGGTGACGATCGGCGGCACCATTGAAGCGGGCGACGTGTTCTCGGTCACGGTCGAAGGGCAGACCTTCAGCTACACCGCGACCTCGTCGGACGTCGCCATCGGTCAGACATCCAAGGCCAACGTGGCCTCGCAGCTCCAGGCGTCGATCAACAGCGCGCTGGCGTCTGGCGGGCGTCTGGCGGGCAAGGATCTGGCGTCCACCTCCGTCGGCACCCAGGGCACCATCACCCTGACCGGCGCGACCACGACGGGCGTCGCCCGTGAAGTGACGCTGGCCGCCACCACGACCAACGCGCTGACCAAGCACATCTCGGAAAGCTTCGCGTCGGGCACCGTGGTCTCCTTCACCGTGGACCGCACCCTGCTGGAGGCCGCCAACAATTCGGGCAACGGCGTTTCCACCATCGAGAAGAAGGTGGACCTCCAGGTTTCCGTCACCAATCTGAACGGCGCGCAGGTCACGCGCGACGGCCAGAGCAACCGTGGCGAAGGCAAGCTGGCCGACGGCGAACAGTCCTTCGCTTTCGACAGCGGCACCGTTCGCGTCAAGCTGGATCAAAACACCATCCAGCAGGCGGCGACCGCCAACTGCGCGGCGAACATCATCACCAAGCAGGTGACGGACGCCAACACGTCGAACGATCTGTCGGTGCAGTTGAACGAGAACAACACCAACTCGATCAGCGTGTCGGCGGTCAATCTGACCAGCAGCGGTCAGGGTCTGAAGCTGGACGAAGCCCAGAACGACTGGACCGACCGTGCGGACATCGACAAGGCGGTTGCCGGCATCGACAACGCCAAGGCGACCATCCGGTCGGCGTCTCAGAACCTGTCCACCAACCTGAACATCATCACGACCCGCGAAAACTTCACCAAGGAGTTCAGCAACGTGTTGACGGAAGGCGCCAGCAAGCTGACGCTGGCCGACCAGAACGAGGAAGGCGCCAACCTGCTGATGCTGCAAACCCGGCAACAGCTTGGCACCATTGCTCTGTCGCTGGCCAACCAGTCGCAGCAGTCGATCCTGCGCCTGTTCTAAGGCGTGGAGTTCGGGTAGGATCACGCCCGGCGGGCGGCGGCTTCAAGCCGCCGCCCGTTTCTTTTCGGTCACGCATGACGGGCGCCCGCCTGTCGCGCCGGACCAAAACGCACCGGGTTCGCTCTCATGCCGCTTAAGTTTGTTCTTCGTCCGAATGAAAAGGTCATCATCAACGGCGCCGTCATTGGCGCTGGGGATCGGCCTGGCTCGTTCTTTCTTTACAACACCGCGAATTTCTTACGTGGTCGGGAGGTTCTGAAAGAGGAGCAAATCGATTGCATCGAAAAAAAATTGTATTTTGTCATTCAGCTTATTTACATTTTTCCGGAAGACGCCGCTCTCAATGTTCAGCGTTTCAACGCGATCATGGAAGAAACGCGCGCCGCGCGACCCGACAGCAAAAAAACCTTGGATGACATTGAAACGCTTGTCGAGGCCCGCAACTACTACCGCGCGCTGAAACTGTGCCGAAAGATGTTCAAGGGCAGCGGTGAACCCTTGGATGATCCAACGTCTGATGGTGGATCATCCAGTGATTCGGAACCGTGACACAAGGCGGGGGAAAAGCAACGGCGTTGCGATTTCCTCCACAGCTTTGCTGAACATTGCGTTGGATCATCATCGCGCCGGTCGTTTGGCCGACGCGATGGCGGGTTATGATCGGCTGTTGGCGTTGTCGCCGGATCATTTTGACGCTCTTCATCTGTCTGGTTTCCTTGCTCATCAAGCCGGGCGTTCGTTGGACGGGTTGCGGCGAATTCACCGCGCGATCCTCGTTCACCCGGTTTTTCCCGAAGCGTTCAACAGTCTTGGCAGCGCGCTGGCCGATCTTGGCCGAAACGCTGAGGCGGAAGCGGCGTTCGCCCAAGCCATCAAACAACGGGATGACTACGCCGAAGCTCACGGCAATCTCGGCACTGTTTTTCAAGCCATGGGCCGGATGACGGAGGCGGAGGAGGCTTACGGGCGGGCGTTGGCTTTTGCTCCCCATCACGTCAACAGCGCGTTTAATTTGGGGATCTTGTATCGGCAAACCGGGCGGATCGCGCAGGCGGCGCATCGTTTTTACGATCTTGTGACGGCCCATCCGCAGCATGCTGGAGGCTGGCGCAATCTGGCGCTGTGTCTGCGTGGATTGGAACATCCAGATGCGGAAGCCTGTCTGGTTCGCGCGTTGCAAGATTTTCCCAAGGACGCTGAACTGTCCGCTGAATTGGGACATGTGTTGCTTGGGCAGGGGCGTCTTGTGGAGGCCGTCGCGGTTCTGGAGCCTGCGGCGTTCGCCGCCCCTGGCTCGGCGATCCTGCATTTTGCTCTCGCCGCCGCGTTTCAGGGGCAAAATCGCCTTTCCGACGCGGTGGACCATTACCGTATCGCCCTGGGCTGCGATCCGACGTTGACGGGAGCGTGGAACAATCTGGGCGTTGCGTTGCTGGATCTGGGCCGACGCAACGAAGCCTTGCCAATTTTGCGCGTCGCTGTGGCGTGGCAACCCGACGACGCTTTGGTTTTGAACAACGCGGGAACGCTTCTGGACGGATTGCAGCGTCTGGACGAGGCCGCCATTCTCTACACCCGCGCTTTGCGGTTGCGGCCAGATTACGGGAAGGCGCTGAACAATCTGGGGGGAGTTTTCAAAGCGTGGAAATGGCTGGATCGCGCTGAAGCTTTGCGGCGTGTGGCGATTGCCGCGCAACCGGACCATGCGGAGGCTTACGCCAACCTCGCGTCAGTTTTTGAAGAACGCGACAACATGGGCGAGGCGGAGCGGTTGTGTCGGCGTGGATTGCGGCTGAACCCGACCAATCCAGACGCCTTGACCGGCTATGGCCTAGTTCTGCAAGTGCAAGGCAAGGTGGCCGAGGCCGAGGCGGCGCATCGCAAAGCCTTGTCCATCGACAATCAACATGCCGAGGCGCGGGCCAACCTCGGGATGCTCTTTTGGCAGTGCTTCAACAATGCGAGCGAAGCCGAATCCCACCTGTCATACGCCATTGATCGTGATCCAACCCTTGGCCCGGCGCATTTGAATCGGGGAATCATCCGTTTGACGCAGGGGCGGTTGACCGAAGGTTGGGAGGATTATCAATGGCGATTTCGGGCAAAAGGCTATGAGGACCGCCGAATTTCGGCGCCGCGTTGGCAGGGAGAAATGCTGGCGGGGCAGCGTCTTCTGGTATGGCCCGAGCAGGGGGTGGGGGATGAAATCCTCTTTTCCTCTTGTTGGCCGGACCTGATTGAGCGGGTCGGCCATTTGGTGATCGAATGCGATCATCGGCTGGTTTCGTTGTTTGCGCGTTCCTTTCCCCAGGCGACGGTTCGGGCGCGGTCGGTCGGATCGGATGGGCAGGAACGGATCACCCCGTCTGGGGTCGACGCCCAAATCCCAGCGGGCGACGTGCCGCGATTGCTGCGTCAAGATCTGACGCCCTTTGTGGCGAGTCGTCCTTGGCTGATCCCGGATCCGCAACGTGTCGCGCTGTGGCGCGACCGTGTGGCGGCTCTGGGGAACGGGGTGAAGGTCGGCATTGCTTGGCGCAGCCAAATGATGACCACGGATCGGCGCGCGGCCTACACCCGTTTGGATCAATGGGGGGCAATCTTCGCCATTCCCGGTCTGATCTTCGTCAATGTCCAGTACGGCGATTGCGCCGAAGAGTTGGACGCGGTCGAGCGTCGATTTGGCGTGCGCATCCATCGTTGGGATGATCTCAATCTGAAGGATGACTTTGACGGCGCCGCCGCGTTGACCGTCAACCTTGATCTGGTCATCTCTCCGGCCATGTCCGCTGGGGAATTGGCCGGAGCTTTGGGCACGCCGGTTTGGCGCTTCGGCGGGCGGGATTGGACCCAATTGGGAACAGCCGTGCGTCCCTGGTTTCCAACCATGCGACTGTTTCAACCGGGACCTGGGGAAGGGGTGGACGCGACGCTCACGCGCATGGCCCTTGCCTTGCGGCAGGTCCAGGTTGAATCCGCCAAACCAAGCGCGGTGAACGTTCAGGCCATTGACGAGGCGGTGGGCGACGCCATCGCGGCGTATCGTTTGGGGGATGTGGCGGGCGCCGACGCCCGGGTCTCGGCGATTCTGGCCAAGGCCCCCAACCATGGGGTCGCGCTGCATCTGGCCGGCGTGCTTGCGGCTCGTCTCGGGGACGACGTGGCGGCGGAAGCCCGCTTCGCTCTTGCGGTTCGGTCCAATCCACTGAACGCGGCGGCCCATGCGGGGCGGGCCGAAGCGTTGCAGCGGCTTGGGATGGACATGGCGGCTCTTGCCGCTTTGCGGGCGGCGGTGATGGCGCAGCCGGACGTGGGGGAGCATCTGGTCAATTTGACCGCCCTTCTTCGCCGGTTGGGGCTGCATGACGCGGCTTTGAGCGCGGTTCGCCGGGCCATCCGGTTGCGCCCGGACCTGATGTTGGCCCACACGCATCTTGGGTCTTTGACCGATGATCCCCGCCATGCTCTGTTGTGTCATCGGCGAGCCGTGGCGTTGGTTCCAGGGCATGGCGACGCGTTGAACAATCTGGGTGGGGCGCTGTACGGGATTGACCGGTTTGGCGAGGCCGAGCGGGTGCTGGGTTGGGCGATTCGGATCCTGCCGACGATGGCCGTCGCCTGGACGGGGCGGGGCAACGCGCTTGACGCGCTTGGCCGTGTTGGCGAGGCGGCGCGCTGCCATCGGATCGCCATGGCCAGTCAACCGGATTTGGCCGAGGCGCACGCCAATCTGGCTTTTCATTGTCAGCGGCTGAGCCAACGGGATGCGGCGCTGGCGGCCTATCGTCGCGCCTTGCTGTCGGATCCCCGGCATGGGCAAGCCCACTACAACCGGGGTCTGCTGCTTCTGGAGAAAGGCGACCTGCGGCAAGGTTGGGCGGAGCATGAATGGCGCTTCGCCACGCCGCAACAGCGTCACCAGCGCCGTCGGCTGACGGCGCGTGTCTGGAGGGGGGAGAACATCGCGCAGGCCCGACTCTTGGTCTGGCGGGAGCAGGGGGTCGGCGATGAAATCCTGTTCTCCTCCTGTTACGGCGAGCTTGCGAAGCGGGCCGGGCGTTTGGTGATTGAGTGTGACCGTCGCCTGACGCCCTTGTTCGCCCGTTCGTTCCCAACGGCCACCGTGCGCGCGGAAACCATCGAGCCGCGTGATGTGGATGTGCAGATCGCGGCGGGCAGCGCGCCCCGTCTGCTGCGCGCAGACCTGAAACGCTTTCCCATCGCCTCCTCCTGGTTGACGCCGGATCCGAAGCGGGTGGCGGTTTGGCGGGATCGACTGGAGGCTTTGGGGCCTGGTTTGAAGATCGGCATCGGCTGGCGCAGCCAGATCGTCACCGCCCAGCGGCAGGGCGCCTACACCGCGCTGGACCAGTGGGGCGCCATCTTCGCCATACCCGGAATCACATTCGTCAACCTGCAATATGGCGAATGCGCCGATGAGATTCAGGCCGCCGAACGCCGGTTCGGGGTGACGATTCACCGCTGGTCCGATCTTGATCTGAAGGATGATTTTGACGGCGTCGCCGCTTTGATGGTCAATCTTGATCTGGTTCTGTCACCGGCGATGTCGGCGGGGGAATTGGCCGGGGCGCTGGGTGCGCCGGTCTGGCGCTTCTGTGGTCCGGATTGGACCCAACTGGGCAGCGCCGCGCGTCCATGGTTTCCCACCATGCGGGTCTTCCATCCCAGGCCTGGCGCGGATTTGACCGACGCGCTCAACCAGATTGCTGGAGCGTTGCGGGGATTGCTCCAGCCCATCGCCAGCCCTCCGTCGGGCGACGACCTGGACGATCTGCTGCGGCAGGCGGTGGACGCTCATCGGATCGGCGCCTCTGAAGAGGCCGCCAGCCTTTATGAGCGCGTGCTTGACCGTGATTCGGCCAACATCGTCGCGCTGCACCTGTCTGGACTGCTGGCGCATCAAATGGGCGAGTCGGCGCGAGGGGAGGCGCGGATCGCCGCCGCTGTCGCGGCGATGCCTGAATATGCGGCGGCGCGGGTCAGTTTGGGAATGGCGCGTCTGGCGTTGGGAGGCGTCGGCGACGCCATAGCCTGTTTCCGCAAGGCTTTGGCCATGCAGCCGGACGATGCGGCGGCCTTGAGCAACCTCGGCAACGCGTTGGCGGCGATGAACGCCCTGCATTTGTCGGAAATGGCGCACCGCCGCGCCGTGTTCGTCAATCCATCAGTGCCGGAGGCGCATGACAATCACGGCGTTGTGTTGGCGCGGCTTGGTCGTTTGGCCGAAGCGTGGCAGGCCCATCGGCAGGCGTTGCGGCTCGCCCCCGCTCTGGTGTCCGGCTGGGTCAATCGGTCGATTGTCGGTCGACGGTTGGCGCGGCATGACCTGGCGGATCGGGCTGGACAAGCAGCGTTGACGTTGCAGCCCGCCTTGGCCGACGCCATGGCCAACCGGGGGCGGTTCTTGCGGGAGCAAGGGCAGTTTGGCGCGGCCTTGCGTTGGTGCGACCGGGCTTTGGCTGTGCAGCCGGGATCGCCCTCCGCCGCCTTCAACGGCGGGATTTTGCGGTTGGCGGCGGGCGTCTTGAACGCCGGGTGGTTGGGTTATGACCAACGTTTCGAGGCCGACGCGCTCAGCGGCGCCGCTCGCCGCCCCGGCGTGCCGGTCTGGCGGGGAGAGGCTTTGGCCGAACGGCGAATTTTGGTGTGGGGAGAGCAGGGGATTGGCGACGAGGTGATGTTCGCCAATTGTTTGCCGTCCCTGATCGCGGAGGCCAAGCATGTCACGCTGGAATGCGACCCTCGTTTTCGGACGCTGTTTGCCCGCTCCTTCCCGAACGCAACGGTGATTCCGACGCCGGGGAGTGTTGACCAGAGGGTCGAGGGCGTTGATTGCCATGCCGCTGTTGGTTCCCTGCCTCGGTATCTGCGGCGCAATTTGGGCGATTTTCCCCCCTCTCCGGCCTTTTTGCGGGCCGATGACTCGGCGGTCGCCCGGTGGCGTCAACGCTTGGCGGCCTTGGGGAGTGGGCTTTTGGTCGGCGTGGCGTGGCGCAGTTCCCAGTTGGACGCGGAACGCATGCCGGATTACACGCGGCTTGAGGATTGGGCGGCGGTGTTCGCCGTTCCTGGCGTCACCTTCATCAATCTTCAGTACGGCGATTGCGTGGCGGAGTTGGAGTCGGCGGGGCGGAGTCTGTCCCGCGCGCCTCATGTCTTGGCCGGTCTGAATTTGAAAGACGATCTTGATGAATCGGCGGCCTTGATGACGGCCTTGGATTTGGTGATCGCTCCGGCGATTTCGACGGGGGAGTTGGCCGGGGCGGTGGGAACGCCGGTTTGGCGGATTGCCCGTGACGGGGATTGGACCACGCTTGGCGCCGCTGTGCGCCCGTGGTTTCCAGCGATGCGGGTCTTCCGTTGCGCGCCGGGGCAAACGGTGGCGGATCAGTTGCCGTTGGTCGCCGCCGCCCTGCGGCGGTTGGCGAAAATGGCGTAAAAAAGCCGGGGGAACGGCTGTTCCACCCGGCCTTTTGTCTGCGTCAATATGTTGGTTGGGGGAATCAGTTCAAGTTGCTGGTTTTCGTCAGGCGATCCATCTCTTCCTTGACGTGCAACTTTTCAAGTTTAAGGCGCTTCACCGCGCTCTCGTCCGGCCAGGATCGCTTTTCCTCTTCGAGGATCGCACGATCAAGGCGCAGGTGCTTCTCTTGCAGGGAATTAACACGAGCATCGGTGTGCATGAGTCTGCTCTCCGTCTGGTCGAATCGGCTCTTGCTGGAATGTGGCAGGCCGATGACACCAGTGTTGACCGTTCCCATTCATCAGACAACCCCAATCTTTCAGGGGATGGCGTCAATCCATGCGAAAAACCGCTTCAATCGCACGGGCGTATGATGTTGCGTCGCACAAAGGTGAGGACCCTATCTGTTCGGCCAACCCCATCCGAATGTTGGAAAGAGTCTTGTGATCTTCAGCCAGGGTCTTCGCCAGAAGGACATATTCCTCTTCACTGGACGCCACCCATTCGGGACGACCCAGGCTGTGCAGCAACGATGCGGTCATCCGTCCGATGAAACGCTCTCCCGCCAACGTCACCACAGGAACCCCCATGGTCAGGGCGTCAAAGCTGGTCAGGCAACCGCCATAGGGGAAGGGATCAAGGGCGATGTCCACGCCCTCATGGTAGCGCAGATGCTCTTCATGGCTGGCGGCGGGCGGCAGCAGGATCAGGCGATCGCCGCCAACGCCGTGCTGGGCGAAGGCCTCGGTCATACGCGTGCGGCCCTGCGGATCCGCCAACCCGGCGCCGCGTGATTTCAGCATCAACCGGGATCCGGGCACGGCGTGCAGAATGCGTGACCAGAGCGCCACCACGCGATGGTTGATTTTGGCGTCGAGATTGAACGAGCCAAAGGTGATGACGCCGTTCCAGCCGCAGGGCGGCGGCATCAGGGGGAACTTGCGCCCCGGCGGTTTGAACAGGAAGAAATGGGGCAGGCGGATCAGGCGTTCGTTGAAGGTCTCGGTGCTGTCCGTCGGGTGCAGAACCGGATCGGTCAACCAAAGATCCATGGCGTCCACCCCGCTGGAGGTCATGCCATGGAAGCTGACCTGGCGCGGCGCCGGGCGTCGGGTGAACAGGCCCATGCGTTGTCCGCTGGTGTGACCGATCAGGCAGACCAGAACATCAATGCCGTCGGCGCGGATTTGATCGGCCAGCGCGTCGTCGTCCATTCCCCGCGTGTCGCGCCACCCGTCGGCCATGCTTCGCATCTCAGCCAAGGCCGGGGCGTCGAACGGCACGTCGCCATAGATCACCGGAACCACCGCCGCCCGGTCATGCGCGTGCAGCAACGGGGCGATCTGGTCCAGCAGCCGGTTGCCGGGGTGCAGATAGTTTGACACATAGCCGACCAATAGCGGGCGGCCATGGATGGCGGGGCAGGGCGGCGTGGGCGGGGACGTGATGGACCGGCCAAACCGATCCCTCCACGCCGTCACCTCGTCGGCCAGCATCGGATTGGTCAGGTCGGGCAGCAGCAGCGCCGTGACCAGACGGGCGCTGTGTATCCATGGGGCGTCGCTGATGCGGCTGGCGATGCGCAAACCAACCATGGAGTCGGCAATCTGACCCAGATTTTTGGCGGCGAGGGCGCCGTTGTAATGCCCGCCCAGCGCCGCCGGATCCAGCGCGACCACCCGACGATAGGCCTTGAACGCCTCGTCAAATTGGCCAAGCTCAAACAGGGTGAGAGCCAGGGCGTCTTGCGCGTCGAAATCCAGCGGCGCCAGGGCCACGGCGCGAATCAACGCCTTCGCCGCGTCGTCCAGACGCTGAGCGGCCCGGTGGGCCAACCCGAATTCGAGCAGGGTGGCCGCCAGATCGCGCCGGGCTTCGGATTGGTCGGGGCGCAGGGCGGCGAGCCAGCCAAACTGGCGGATCGCTTGCTCTTGCTTCCCTTGGCTGCGCGTGATGACGGCAAGATTGTGCAACGCGTCGCCATGGTCGGGCCGCAGGGCCAGCGCTTGCCGGTACCAACGCGCCGCGCCATCGGCGTCGTTCAAGCGGTGGAGCAGCGAGGCCAGCCGCGCCGCCGTCGCCGCCGACAGGGGATCCCGGCGCGCCGCTTCTCGGAGCGGCTCCACGGCGCGTTCCGGCTGCCCGGCGCCGTCCAGCGTCACGCCCCAATGATAGAACAGGGCGGCTCCGCCGCCGCTGCGCGCCGCGCGACCGAAGCCACGCGCGGCGGCGGCGTTGTCGCCGCGCTCCCGTTCGGCGTGGCCCAACCCTTCCTGGGCGTCGACCAAAGCCGGAGACAGGGCTATGGCCTGGCGGAAGCGGGTCAGAGCGTCGGCTGGGCGGCCAAGCGCCCGCAACACCTTGCCATGGTTGACCTGCGGATCCGCCGCCAGCGGGTTGGCGTGGACGGCGCGTCCCAGAAGTGCGTCGGCTTCCTGCAACCGGCCCAATTGGGCGATCAGCAGGCCGCACAAATGCAAAGCCTGCGGGTTGTCGGCGTCGGCCTCAAGAATCCGCCGGTAAAGCTCCTCAGCCTCGGCGAAGCGCCCCGTCTGGTGCAGATCAAGGGCGATGGTTAGGGCCTCGGCAATCGTCGCCATCAGAGAGCGCCTTGTGAAACGCCAAAAGCGGCGAGGGTGCGGATTGCGGTCGTCGCGGCGTCAGCCATGCTTTCACCGGGGTAAGGCTGAACAAGGCGCATCGACGGGAACCATGGGCGAACCGCCGTTCCCAACCACGTCCAATCCTTCCCTCCCAGCCGCCAGACCGGAACGCCCAACGCGCCCGCCAGCTCGCCAACCGCCATAGCTGGGGAAATCACCAAATCCAGGTTGCTCATCAGAGCCGCCACCCCTTCAAAATCATCCTTCAGATTCAGGTCTTCCCATTGACGCATGCGCCGCCCGCCGCGCTCCAGGGCGGTCAGTTCCGCTGCGCAATCGCCATATTGCAGATTGACGACGGCGACGCCCGGCAGGTCGAACAGGGGCCACCAATCTTCAAGCGCGGTGTAGGCGCCCTGACGTTGCGCGGTGATGATCTGACTGCGCCAGCCAAGGCCAATCTTCAGGCCATCCCCCAGGGCCGCCACACGTTCGCGCCAGAACGCCACGCGCGCCGGGTCGGCGACCAGATAGGCGGAGCGCTGGGGAAAGACGGCGACGCTCGCGCGGCACAGGGCGGGCAATCCGCCAGCGGGGGCTTGCAAATCGCAATCCGGGGGAACTACGGTTTCTTTGCCCGTGGGATCAATCGTTTCCGCCCGAACGGCGGCCCAAGGAAAAGACCGCGTGAACAGGCTGGTCAAGCGCCGGTCGCATTCAATGGTGACGGGACCGTCCAGGCCCTTCAGCGCCTCGAAGCAGGAGGCGAAGAGAATTTCGTCGCCGACCCCTTGTTCGCTCCAGACGAGAAGGCGGCGCCCGTCAAGCGCTTCGCCGCCCCACTCTGGGCGGGGAATGCGGCGCGCGCGCTGCAATTGGCGCGCGGAAAAGCGCTGTCCATAACCGGCCCAGCCGGTGGACAGATCGCCGTCCGCCAAGGCCAGCAATCCACGATTCCAGGCGGCCAGGGCAAAATTCGGATCCAGCCGCAAGGCGCGTTCCAGATAGGGGCGCGTCTGCGCCAGATCCCCGGTCAGCGTCGCCATGGTGGCAAGATTGTTGTGGGCGTCGGGGGCGTCGGGCCGCAAGGCCACCGCACGGCGATAGTGGCGAATGGCGTCGGCAAACCGCCCGTCCAACTCGCAGGCATGGCCAAGATTGGTGTGCGCGGCGGGGGCGTCCGCCATCAGCCGGATGGAGCGTTGATGAAGGGTTCGAGCCTCCGCCAATTTCTTGCCGTTCTGCCGGCGCAAACCCAGATGCGTCAGCGCCTCGGGAAAATCCGGGCGCAGGGCCAGGGCGCGGGTGAAGGCGTGTTCGGCGGCGTGGCGCGCGCCCTCGGTCTCATAGACCAGCCCCAGATGATTCCAGGCGGTTGGAAACTCCGCGACCACCCGCAAAGCCGCCCGCATCAGCCGTTCGGCCTGTGCAGAACGCCCGGATTGGTGGTCAATCAGACCAAGAAGATGCAGGGCGTCGGCGTGATCGGGTTCAACAGCCAGAACGGTCCGGTATGAGGATCGGGCGTCTTCCATCCGCCCATGGCGGTGGTGGGCGATGGCCGTGGACAGCAGGCTTTCAGACGAGATGGACAAGGCGCGAATTGCCTGTGGCTTCGTTCCTGCCATCTGGCACAGCGTCCGCGCCATGGTCAAAAGCGTCGCCTCCAACCCCTCGCCCGGTCGGGGTTGGAACAAGCGCATCGATGGAAACCAGGGGCGCGTGTCGGTTCCCAATTGGGTCCAGTCCCGTCCGCCAAATCGCCAGACCGGAACCCCCAACGCGCCCGCCAGTTCACCCGCCGACATGGCGGGCGAAATCACCAGATCCAGATTGGCCGTCAGCGCGGCGGCGGCGTCAAAGTCATCCTTCAGATCAAGATCGGCCCAGCGGTGGATGCGCACGCCAAAACGTCGCTCCGCCTGGGCGATTTCATCGGCGCAGTCGTCGTATTGCAGATTGACGAAGACAACCCCCGGCACGGCGAACAGGGCGCCCCACTGATCGAGGCGGGTGTAGGCGCCGCGCCGCTCTTCCGTCATCAACTGGCTGCGCCAACCGACGCCGATTTTCAGACCCGGCCCCAGCGCGTCCAACCGACGGCGCCAATGACGGACCTTCTCCGGGTCGGGGACCAGCCAGGGGGCCTGTCCATCAAAGGCGGCAAGGGCGCCGCGCAACGGATGGGGCAGGCTGCCCGCCGGAACTTGCAGGTCGCAATCGGGCGGAAGAATGGTTTCGCGCGCGTCCGCCGTGCAGCTTTCCGCCCGAACAGTCGCCTGGGGAAAGGAGCGGGCGAACAACGGAACCAACCGGCGATCACACTCAATCGTCACTTTGCCGCCGCTCCAGGCCAGCAAATCCGGGTAGCAGGAGGCGAAGAGGATTTCATCGCCAACCCCCTGCTCCCGCCACACCAGAAGACGACGGCCCCGCAACACTTCGCCGGTCCACAAGGGAGCGTCGATGCGTCGGTTGGGGCGGACCTCGCCAGCGGCGAACCGGCGCTCGTACCCAGCCCAGCCACGGGCCAGATCGCCATGCAGCAGGGCGAGGAGGGACAGGTTGTAGGCGGCGGTGGCCAGATCGGGTTCTTGCGCCAGCGCCTCTTCAAAGCAGGCTTCGGCGTCCTTGTAACGTCCTTGCGCTTGCAGAGCGTTGCCAAGGTTGTAGCGGGCTTCGACAAAATCGGGATGAAGGTCCAGCGCTTGCCGGTGGCAGAGTTCCGCCTGATCGGGGCGGCCAAGCCGTCGCAGCACGGTGCCCAGATTGTTCAGGGCGGGGGCATGACGGGGATGTCGCTTCAACGCTTCCCGATAGGCGATCTCAGCCCCCTCGTTGGCTCCCTGCTGTTGCAAAATCGCGCCAAGATTGTAATGAGCCATGGCGTCTTGCGGGCGTTGGGCGACGACGATCCGATGCTGAACCACCGCCTCTTTCAGGCGTCCGGCCAAGGCCAGGGCGTCGCCCAGATTGTTGTGCGCCTCGGCCATGCCGGGAGTCAGGCGGACCGCATGCGACAGGGCGGCGATGGCCGACGCGAGTCGGTCCAGAACGCGTTCGCTGTTCCCCAGATTGTACCAGGCCTTGGCGTAATCCGGACGCAGCGCCAGCGCCGAGGCGAAAGCGCGCTGCGCCAGATCATGACGACCCAGCGCGGCCAGCGCGTTGCCCAGATTGTGGCGGCGTTGCGGGCCATCGGGATTCAGCAGAACCGCGTTGCGGTGCGCCGCGACGGCGTCGCCGTGGCGATTCTTGGCGACCAGTGCGCTGCCCAGATTGTCCCAATAATCGGCGACGCCCCGATTTTCGGCGATGGCGCGTTCGATCAAGTCGATGGCGGCGTCTGGATGGCCGGTTTGCAGCGACAGGACACCCAAAAGGTGCAAAGCGTCCGGGTGTTTCGCATCAGCGGCCAGCACGGCCCGATAGCCGTGTTCGGCCTCGGTGAAGCGTCCCGCCTGATGATGGGCCAGCGCCTGCGCCAGACTGTTGGTGTCCATGATCCCTTTTGCCCTTTCCGGCCCAGCCCTGCCAAAGGGAGTGCCATGATCGGGCGTTCAAGGTAAAGATGCCATTGATTTTGTTCCGCCGTTCGCAGGAGACGTCATCATGGCCGCATCCCGTTTGGCCGTGCGCGCGAAAGCCGCCGTTCCCGTGGCGGCGCGCCTGTGCCAACAGGCCGACGCCTTGGCCGCCGCTGGTCGGGCGGAGGAGGCGGACGCCGTCTATCGGGCGGCGTTGGCCGCCGATCCTGCCTTGGCGGGCGCGCACAACAACCATGGCAACGTCCTGCGCGCGCTGGGGCGACCGGAAGAGGCGGCCACGGCTTACCGTGCGGCGCTGGCCTGCGGGCTGGACCTCGCCCTGGTCCATTACAACCTCGCCGCCGTTTTGCGGCAAACCGGACAGACGATCGAAGCGGCGCGGGCCTATCATCGGGCGTTGGTCATGCAACCGGATTACGCCGAAGCCTGGAACAACCAAGCCAACCTTCTGCGTGACGAGGAACGGTTGACGGAGGCCGCCATCAGCTACCGGCGAGCGTTGGCGGCGCGCCCGGATTGGACCGACGGTCACGACAACTTCGCCACCGCGCTCTATCTGTTGCACGAACGTGGAGACACCGCGACGGCGGCGCGATTGGCGCGTGATTGGCGGCGCGACCACCCGGACAACCCGATGGCGCGGCACATTGGTTCCGCCATCGTTGGCGATTCAGCGGAAGATCGGGCGTCGGACGCCTATGTCCGGCAAACCTTCGACCTGTTCGCCAGCGAATTCGACAGCAAGCTGGCCGAACTCGGCTATCGGGCGCCGGACCTGTTGGCCGAGGCCGTCGTGAAGAGCGGCCCGCCGCCGCGCGGCGATTTGGCGGTGCTCGACGCCGGTTGCGGCACGGGGCTGTGCGGGGCGGCCTTGCGGCCCTACGCCCGCCGTTTGAGCGGAGTCGATCTGTCGGGGGGCATGCTCGCCCACGCCCACGCCCGTGCGATCTATGACACGTTGGACGAAGCGGAGCTGGTCGCGCATCTGGCCGCGCGCCCGTCCTCCTTCGACCTGATCGTGGCGGCGGACGTCCTGTGCTATTTCGGGGAATTGGGCGATGTTTTCGCTCGGGCCTGCGTGGCGTTGCGCCCGAGCGGGCGGCTGGTCTTTTCCGTGGAACGGCTTGCCGACGAGGCGACCGCCAACCCTTATCAGGTTGCGACCCATGGCCGCTACGCGCACCGGGAAGCCTATGTGCGCGACGCCCTGTCCGCCTCGGGACTGGCGTTGATGGCGATGACGCAGGAAACATTGCGGTTCGAGAGCGGAGAACCCGTGGTCGGAATGGTGGTGGTCGCCGTCAGGCCGTGACCGCAGCGTCCGGCGCGCCTTCGGGCGCGACCCGTGATCCAATCCGGTCAGGCAAAGGGCCATTCGGGCCATCCGGGAACGGAACGCCATGGCGCTGGTGCGTTCGGTCGTGAATCAAAGCGCGGTTGCGGACCAGGGGCCAAACGAAGCGTCGCAAAAACCGCTGGTCTTGCCAACGGTCCACGTCCGTGCGGGCGAATCGTTCGGCCAGCCCCAACAGCTCCGGCAGCAACCCGGCCATTCCCCCCCACATTCCGGCCAGAATCAATTCCGTGTGCAGAATGTGATCGCGCATGATGTGGAAGGGGCGGCCTGAGTCGATCCAGGCGTCGACCGCCAGCTTTTCCTTCATCGACAGGCGGGAATCGCAATCACGGCAAAGAAAGCGGGCCACGGTTGGATCGTCCGAGACGGAGAAGCGCCAATAGAGACCAAGGAGGGGACCGCTGCCCGGCGCCATCGCGACCAGAACGGCTCCGGCCTCCGTCAAGGCCGACAAGGTTTCGGGGGGCGCCGAATCGTCGTGATAAACCCGGCACTCCCAACCTGGGAACAAGGTTTTCGTCAAACGCGCGTTGGCCACCGCCCCCTGTGTGTAGATCTCATGATCGCCCCACAGGCTGAAGGCGATGACGTTGCGGGTTCGCTGCGCCGCGCCCCGTGGAGCGGTCGGAAGAGACGGTTGCGCCGGAGCATGGGCGAGCGCCAGACGGTCTTTCAGATCAAGCAGCGCGCCTGCCCATTCGTTCGCCTCATCCTCCTGATCCAACGCGTACAGCGTGATAATCAGGTTCTCCAGCGCGTCCATGTTGGTCGGATCGATGCGAACCGCGTGCGACAGCGCGGCGCCAGCCGTTTCCAACCGGTCAATTTTTCCCAGGGCGATGCCGAGATTAAAGACCGCTGATTGAAAGTCAGGAACCAAGGCGACCGCCCGCTTGTAAGCGCTCAAGGAATCTTGGCGCAAGCCAGCGGCGTACAGCGCGTTGCCAAGCAGAAAGGCGATGTCGGCGTTGAAGGGCGCAAGTTCCGCCGCGCGGGTCAGGCACGGCAAGGCGGCCAGAGACTGCCCGGCTTCGATCAACAGCCGACCGCGTTCATGCAGCAAAAGAACGAGCCGCTCCGGGGCGACGGACAGAGTTGGAGCCGCGCGAGTCGCGCGTTCCAGCGCCGCGATGGCGCCGTCCCCATCGCCATCCTCGCGGCGGAGCGTGGCGGAATCAACCCATGCCTCAGCAAAATCGGGGCGGAGGGCGATGGCGCGCTCATGGGCCGCCAAAGCCTCCCGGCGGCGCTTTAGACCGCTCAGGATGGTGGCGTGGTTGGCGTGGATGTCTGCGGCGTCAGGCCGCAGACCCAACGCTCGGACAATCAGGGGCAGGCCCAACTCTCCCTGGCCGATCTGACCAGCCAACACGCCCAGAAAATGCAACGCGTCGGGGTGATCCGGGTCCACGTCAAGGATGCGCGTGTAAAGATCCTGCGCCTCTCCCAATCGTCCGGAAAGATGCAGATCAAGAGCGATTGTAAGGGCTTCGGTGATGGTGGCCATGACCGATAGCCTTAGGCAGGTGAGGCTCGACGCGCAAGCTTTTCTGAAAATTTTCTGTGTTTTCAAGGCAAAATCCGGGACATGTCCGCAATACGGGCGGTTTCCCCGAAGGTGCAATTCTGAATAAGTATGAACAAAGTCTTTACTTTGTACGGCATTCTATGTATCTTGATTCTCAGGTGTTTCCAACACATGGAATTGCTGGTCATGAATGTGGGATCATCCACGTCAGCGGCGTTGCGTCCGCTTCCTTTCATGACGGCCCGCAGCGGTGAAACCGTTGAAAAGGGGGCCGCAAGCCCGATTCCATCTTCGCAGGACACCACCGATCCCCTGGTGAACCGCTTTCCGTCGATCGCCTTCTCCTACGACGTCGACGCGTCTCGTTTGGTGATGCAATACCGTGATCCGGCAAACGGAAAGACGGTCTCGCAAATCCCCACCGAAGCGGCGCTGAAGCAGTACAAGGAAGCGCAGCAGCAGGAAAAAGACGCGGCGCGGGCCGCCGCCTTTGAGGTGACGGTGGGCGGATCGGACAAAAAGGATCAAAGCGGGGGAACGGGTTCGGCACGGTCAAACGCCCCCTCTGGTCAGCCCGTGTCCACCGGCAACGCACAGAACGCTTCCACTGGCAGCTCCCATGTGGCACATTTCACGACAGCGGCGACGCATCCCGCTTCGGTCGGTTCGGGCGTCGCGCGCGTCAATGTGGTGATCTAGCCCCAGGTCGTGGGCTGTCAGCAGGCAGGTTGTCATGGCTTTCGATGTCACCTCGTCAACCGCAGGCGCCGCCGTCAGCCTGCGCCAAGCCCAAGGCCAGTATGATTTTGGCGTGAAGACGCTGAGCCAGGACAATCAGCAGCAGGCCGCCGCCGTGACCAGCCTGTTGCAAAGCGGGTCAAATGGCGGCGGAAACGTCACGCCGACGCGGGGCCAGAATCTCAACATCTCCGTGTAAGTCGGCGTCAAACGACGCTGTATCTTTTCCAACCCTTGCGCCATTATCGGCGTAAGCGACCCATCCGGTGTTTTCCTTGGTGGCCTTGGGGTCGCGTCCTTTTGCGTTCCCGGAGCCTCATACACCGATGCCCAACGCCGCCTTTTCTCTGATCGCCGCCGGACAAACGGATGTTGGTCGCGCCCGCGCCCGCAACGAAGACAGTTTTTCCATCGGAACGGCGGGTGAATTTGCGGTGGTCTGCGATGGCATGGGCGGTCACGCCGGGGGCGACATCGCCAGCCGCGCCGCCGTTGAGGTCATCATCGGCTTTTTGGAAGATTTCACGCCTTCCGCACCGCCAACGTCATCCGCGACAAATGATTCCGACAAGACTCTGGCGAACCCGGCGGACAATGATCCGACCGTGCGCAACGCCGCGTCCGTCGTCCGTTCGGCGGTGTTGCTGGCCAACCAACGGATCCACGCGCTGAACAAGCAGCGCGGCTTTGCCGAGGGGCGCGGCATGGGAACCACGGCTGTTGGGTGGTGGCGCATTCCGGGATCGCCCCAGATGGTGGTGTTTCACGCGGGCGACAGCCGACTGTACCGTTTGCGTGACGGTGAATTGCGCGCCCTGACCCGTGACCACAGCCTCTATCAGATGTGGCTCGACAATGGCGGGCGCGGCGTCGCGCCACAGCGCAACGTCATCCTGCGCGCGCTTGGCACCGGGGAAGAGGTCGAACCCGAGGTGGCGGTCCATTCCCTCCTCCCCGACGACGCGTTGCTGCTCTGTTCGGACGGCTTGAACGGCATGGTGTCCGACGCCGTGATCGCCCGGATCCTGCGGCAAGAAACCGTGCCTGAGCGCGCTTGCGCCGCGCTGGTGGAGGCCGCCAACGCGGCGGGCGGCCAGGACAACATCACCGTCGTCGTCGCCCGTTTCGCTGAAACCACCTGATCCGGCCTCAGGGCTGGGTGGTGATGAACAGCGCCACCGCGTGGGGTTGGGCGTCCATGGGCGCGCGTTGCTGCGCGTCGATGGCTTGCTTCAACGCCGACAGATAGGCGGAGGCTGGTTCGATCTCCGGTCGAGGCGCCGTAAACAGCGGGGCGGTCGACGCCATCGCCACAACCATTTCATGGCCAAAGGGTGGTCCGACGCTCCAAAATCGTCCGGAGCCGACCCGTTCGCCCAACCGTCGCGCGCCTGCGGCCTCCAATCCGGTGTCGGTGTCGGCTGGATTTGGCAACAGATGAACGACGTCGCCATCCGCCGTGTAATAATCAACCTGCAACAGCGCTTTGTATGGCGGCCCGGTGATGTCGAGAATCAAAGGATCGCCGTTGTGCAGCGGGGTGTCGGGACGAAGCGGGCGCGGGATCGGAGTCATCGTCATCGGGGCGGTTTGGTCGGCGTTCGCCATCAACGCTCCGGCCACCAAAGCCAAAGGCGCGCACAAGCTTTCGGGAGCGGTCGTCACGTTCAACCGAACATCCCGTCCCTCGGCGTTGAGGTCCAGGAGCGTTTGAACGGCGTTGCGGGCCGCCTCTCCGGCGGCGGTCCCGGAAACGACCAGACGACCGGCCTCCTCTTCAACCGTCACCGTCGCGCATGGGATGGACCGCAAAGCCATGTCAACGCTGGCCGCCGACGGGCGCGGCGCGGCGACCGGCGTTTCGGGCGCGTCCGGCTTTTCATCGGCAGGAGGCTGGGCGATGGACGGGGCTGGTTGTGGTGGAGCGGCCTCCGTGGGGCTTGGCTCCTTGGGCGGCTCCGGCGATGGGACGGAGGGGGGAGCCGATTCCGGCGGCGGGGCGTCCGACGGCGGTGGTTGGACCGCCAGCGACGCTGGAACCTCAGGCGCAGGCGCAGGCGCAGGCGCTGACGCTGAGGCGGTTATGGTGGGAACCGTCCGGCTCTTGGCGACTTTCCGTTGCCACACAAATCCTGCGAGCACCGCCAGACCAATCACCAGCAGCGCCGCAAGTGGCCGCCACGCCACCGGGGAACGGGTTGACGTGGCTTTGGTGGACGCCAATCCGGCCACGCCGTCGCGCAGCGCCGCGACGCTGGAAAATCCGGTGGGCGTCGCGTTCAGACGCGCCAACAGGGCGGCGACCGCTGGCCGCTCCCTATGAATGGCCAGCAACCATTTGGTCAAAGCCTTCGCCGCCCGCAGATCATCGGTCTGGGTCGCCTGCGAGGCGTGCAGCGCGGCCATGCCAAACCCGCTGACGCCAATGGTTCCATCGACGCGCAGCCAGATGACCGCCGGGCTGAGCGCCCCATGCGCCAGATCGTTTCGATGCGCGGCGGACAGCGCGTCCAGCACGGCGCTCAGGATGGCCAGCCGGTCCGCCCACCCCGTGATTTGGTCGACGACCCGGTCAAGACTGTTCCCGCTCACCGGTTCCGTGGCGATGAAGACGACGGACTCCGTCTCGCCAGAGGCGTAGAAAGGAACAATGTTCGGGTGCGTCAGCCGCGCCGCCGCGCCAGCTTCCCGACGGAAACGCGCCAAGCGCTCATCCTGGCCAACGAAATCGGACAGGGGAGCGCTGTGCAGCAGAATCGCGCGACCGTTGGTTGGGTCAACGCCACGATGCAACACAACGCCGCCGTCTTGAGCGATCCGATCAAGACGTTCGTATTTTCCCAGCTTTTGCGCTGCGGTCGCCATCGCCGGGGCGCTCCCAATCCATACCCTGTCCTTTCGGTATAGCCCCAGGCGAGGCGGAAGGCCAAGAGGGGGAAGAACCTTACGCTGCATGGCGCTCTCCGACGCCCGAAGAGCAGACATGCGGAATTGGTCGATGCGCGGCGATCAAACGGCTGCTTTGTTGCACATGACCATGCGAAGCGGAAATTCTTCATCAATTTCAAGGGTGAAGCCGATGATCCGCGCATCGGACTTTGTGGGAGATCAGAAGTGAAAAGACGCGCCTTTCTCACCTCCGCCGGCGTCGGCTTGGCGGCCAGCGGCGTCACCGCTCCGGCCATCGCCCAGACACAGCCGGACGTCCAATGGCGTCTGGCGTCGAGCTTTCCCAAAAGCACCGACATTCTGATGGGCACGTCGGAGATGATCGCCAAGCGCGTCGCCGAGGCCACCGACGGCAAGTTTCAGATCCGTGTTCACGCGGCGGGGGAGATCGTTCCTGGCCTCCAGGTGCTTGACGCGGTGCAGAACGGCACCGTTCATTGCGGCCACACCTGCGGTTACTACTATGTCGGCAAGGATCCGACCTTTGCCTTCGACACGGCGCTTCCCTTCGGCCCGAACGCCCGCCAGCAAAACGCCTGGCACCAGTATGGCGGCGGTCAGGAGCTGATGCGCAGCTTCTTCAGAAACTACAACGTCATCCAGTTTCCGGCGGGCAACACCGGCGCTCAGATGGGGGGCTGGTACCGCAAGGAAATCAAGTCGCTGGCGGATTTTTCCGGGCTGAAGATCCGCATCGCCGGGATCGCCGGACAGATCATGAGCAAGCTGGGGGCGACGCCGACGCAGATCGCGGGCAGCGACGTCTATCCGGCTTTGGAAAAGGGCACCATCGACGCGGTGGAGTTCGTCGGTCCGTACGACGATGAAAAGCTCGGCTTCTATCAGGTCGCCAAGCATTACTATTACCCAGGCTGGTGGGAAGGCGGACCGCAGGTTTCGCTTTACGTCAATCTGAAGGAATGGGAAGCTCTGCCCAAATCCTATCAGGCGATTCTGACGGCCGCCTGCGCCGAGGCGAACAGCGCGATGACCGCGCGTTACGACGCGGAAAACGCCAAAGCTCTCAAACGTCTGGTCAGCAAAGGCGCTCTGCTGCGCCCTTATCCGCGCGACCTGATGGAAGCCGCGCACAAGATCGCCTTCGAGCTGTACGACGAGATCGGCAAAACCAACCCAGCCTTTAAGACCGTCTATGACAGTTGGAAGCCGTTCCTGGACGAGGCGCAATTGTGGTTCCGCGTCGCCGAATTGCCCTATGACAATTTTGTCCAGTCCGCCGGGCGCTCGAAATAACCGCCAGAGGGCGGGGTGATTTGCGGTTCACCCCGCCGCTCAGGACAGGAAGTTCAGCAGCGACAAGCGCTTGGTCTGACCGGCCACGGTGTAGGCCGCTTGCAGGGTGTTCATCGAGGTGCTGAGCCGGGCGGCCACCTCCGTCTGGTCAATGCCCTCGATGCCCGCGATGCGGTCGGTCAAGGTGGCCTTGGCGTCGGTGTGGCTGCTCTTGGTGCTGTCGAGGGTCGCCATGTCCGACGCGACCTTGGAGTGGATGGAGCGCAGCTCGTCGCTCGCCTGGGACATCAACTCACGTGATTTGTTGATGTACTCGGTGTATTGCCCCGGATGGCTGGCGGCGACCCGCGCCATGCGGAAGGCCTGGACCAGCGTCTGAAACCCCTTTTCATCGGCGCTGACGCCATAGGTGATGTTCAGGCCATCGTCAATGCTGACCTGTGATTTCCGATAGGCGTCGGGGTTTTTGCCCTTGGTCAGAAATTCGGTGTCGTAAAAGGGCAGATCCGGCGGATCAACATAAGGAACGTCGGTGATCGGATCGGCTTCCGGCGGCAGGGTCGCCACGCTGACCGTGTTGTCCAACGACCCGTTCGTCACCTTGGCCGTCGTCGTGAACAGTTGGGTGCGATTGGGGTGATTGGGGTCCAGATTGGCGGTGCTGGTCAGGGCGATGCCGGCGCCGCTGCCCACGGCGTCGATGGTGACGGGCGGTTGCGGCTTGGTCGCCGCGAATTGCTGGCGCAGCTTGTCCGCCACCGCGCTGACCGTGGTGGTGCCCGCCGCGTAATCGGTGTCGCTGACCGTGTAGCTGATCTTGTAGCTCTGATAGGGCGGCAGATCCTTTGGCTCGGTCGGGTTGGCGGCGTAATATTTTTGATTGTAGGGGTCGTCAGGATCGCCGACCGCCACCTCGAACTCAAAGGTGTCGCCAATGTCGACGTTGGCGCCGTTCAGGGTGAAACGCTGGATCTGCGGCAGCGTGGCCGTGGGGGTTTGCGTCGTCGACGCCACGTCGGTGGAGTTCTCGACCGTGGCCGCGTTCTGGACGCGGGACGACACGGTGAAGGACTGCCCCGGATCGTTGCCCACCAGCGTGATGATGCCGTTCGCCGTTGAGACGGTCATCGGCAAGGCCGGGCTGGCGGCGTTGATCTGGGTGCTGAGCGTTTGCGCGATGAAGGTCAGAGTCTTGGGGTCGGCCGCCTGGATCTGGTAGCCGAAGGTCTGGCCGTTGACCGTCATCTCGTAATAGTCGTCGGCGTTCGTCACGGCGCCGTTGAACGTCACCTTGCTGGTTTGTTTGGTGGCCATCAGATCGGTGACGGGTTCTTGCGAATAACGCGACCCGGCGAACAGATAGCGGTCGCCAAAGCGCTGATTCATGTATTCCTGAATGTCCCGCATCGCTCCTTCGGCGCGGTCCTTCATCTGGTCAGCCTGCGGGAAGGCCACGGTGAAGCTGCTGTTGGACGCCGCCGACAGTTTGTCGAAATCCAGGTTCAACACGGCGCCGTCGCCCGGTCCGCCAGACATCGTGAAATTGTAGCCTTTCCCATCGCTGGGCGGCGTGGTTTTCAGATTGAGCGTGCGGGTGGTTTTGCCGCCCAGACCGTCGGTTACGGTGACGTCGAAACTGCCGTTGTTGCCGGTCTGCGACGGAATGGCGGTGATGGTGTAGCGGGCCCCGACGGTCAGGGTGGATTTGGTGGTGTCCACCGCCACCTTCATCGCGTCGGGATTGGCGTTGTAGGCCGACGTGATGCTGGGCGGGCCTGGCGCGAACGGCATCAGGTTGCTGGACTGCCAGTCCGACGCCAACTTCTCCAGCGCGGTCAGCACCTTGTCCGACGCGGCGACGCGCGGGCTGGCCGTGTCGATGTTCTGGACGTAATTGTCGCGCCGAGCCATCTCGGCGCGCAAGTCCAGAAGCTTCTGGGTGTCGGTCCCATAGGCGTTGAGGTCGGTTGACTTCTTGCCCGTGGTGAGTTGTTGCGACAGCGTATCTACGTTGTTCTGGCCGTTGGACAGATTCCTGACCAGACTCAGATACTGCGAGTAGCTGCTTACTTGCGTTATCGAGCTCATCGGACCACAGCCTCCAGCGCGTCAAACATTGCATTGGCCACTTGCATGACTCGTGCCGAAGCCTGATACGATGTTTGAAGCTGCTGGAGATTGGCGATTTCCTCGTCGATGTTGACGCCGGTGTTGGAGTGGTAGCGCTCGGTCAGGAGCTGGAGAGAGGCCTTGTCCGAGGTCTGCTTGTCGCTGATCGACTTGGCGGTCCCCATCCAGGTTCCGGTGATGGCGCTGGCCATTCCGCTGTAGGTCGTGTCCGTGAGATTCAGGCCGTCAGCGGTCAAATTCCGGCCCGGCGCCTTCAAGGCGTCGGTGACGCCGTCGATCGCCAACCGCTTCACTTTTGCCGTGTTGTCCAAAAGCTTAGCGTTCACCGAGATGGTGAAGCGGTCCGATCCGGTGAAGAATTGGTCGCCCTGTTCGCCGTCGGCGGAAACCGCGTTGTCGTAGGCGTCCTTGAAGCTGGTCGGCTCCCCAGATTTTGTGGCGCTCGTGAAGGCCGAGGCGAACTGGTCCAACTGCGAGCGCAGCTTGCGGATCACTTCGGCGGTCGGGTCGCCGCTGGCGGGCTTGGGCGGATCGGACAGCGAGCCGTCCTGGCGCATCTTCAGCAGCGCGCCCAGCTTGCCGTCGTTCAGATGGTTGTTGATCGGGGTGACATTGTTGCCGACCTGTAGGTTGATGTTGCCGCCGTCGAAGGAAAGTTTTGCCGGTTCAGCGTCAACCAGAGCCAAGCCGGTCGGCGAAAACAGGGCGACCCGCCCATCCGGGCGTTCGACCGTGCGGATGCTCATGTAGCCGCTCAACTCGCGGATCAATCCGTCGCGCTTGTCAGCCACCTCATTTCCCGCCGCGCCCTGGCTTTTCAGCGACACCATGTCGTTGTTGATCTGGTTGATGTCTTTCAGCAGGCCATTCACCTTGGTCAACGAATTGTCCATGTCGACCGTCATGGCGCGGTCCATCTGTTCCACCCCCTCCGACACGCGGCGGATTTCACGCGCGAAATTGTCGGCGGATTGAACCAACTGGTATTGGGCGGTTTCGTTTTCCGGGGACGCGGCCAGCGTGCTCCAGGCGGCCTGGAACTTGTCGGCGTAGCTGTTGATGAGCGGGGTGCCGTTGGTGGTGCGCAGCAGATCGCCCAACTGCTGCATATAGGCCGACTGAACGGCGGAACCGCCATTGCGCGAGGTCAAATCCTGGACCTGCCCAAGCAACGCGGTGTCAACCTCGCGCCGATACTGGGTGTTGATAACCTGCCCGCTGCCATCGACCATCTGCTGGACGGTGTGGCGGGTGCGGTTGGGGTCGTCGGCCCGGGCGATGTTGTCCGAGACCAGCTTCACATTGGTCTGAACGGTGCGCAGACCGGCGGTGGCACTGTTCAAGGCGCTGAAGAGGGAGGACATGGCCGTTGACCTTTCGTCGGGCAGGGGGAGGGATTCGGCGGCGTGACGCCGCCGTTCCCATCACACGCACTCTTTGAGTTGCACCCCTCAGGCGTTCAAAAACCGCGATTAACGCTTCAGGCCGAGGACTTCCTGGAGCATTTCGTCGGACGTCGTGACGATCTTGGTGTTCGCGGAGTAAGACCGTTGGGTCACGATCAACTTGGTGAACTCATCGGCGATGTCGACGTTGGAGCCTTCGGTGCTGTTGGCGATCACCGCGCCGGCGCCGTTGGTCTCTGGATCGTTGAAGTTCGGTTTTCCCGCGTCTTCGCTTTCCAGGAACACGCCGCCCGATTCACGTTGGAGCGCGTTCGGGTTGTTGAAGGTGACGATCGGCACCTTGGCGATGACTTTCGAGCGGCCATTGTCATAGTTGACCAGCACGTTGCCGTTGTCGCCGAACACCACGTCTTTGAACTGGCCGCGCGGCGCGCCGTTTTGAACCAACTGCGTCACGTTGATTTGCTCGCCCGCATATTGGGTCAGACCGCCGGGCTTCTGATACTTGCCCATGTTCAGCGTGACCTGTTGCGGACCAAAACCGTAATCGACCGTGAAGGTGACGTTGGCGGCGGCCCCGGCGGCCTGGGTGGCGGCGCTGACCGCCGTGCCTGTGCCGACCAGCGCGGTGGAGATGTTGGTCAGCGTGCCGACAGTCTCCGGAGTCTTGCCGAAGGTCAGGCCGATGTGGGCCGGGGTCTGACCGGCCACGCAGGTCTGATCGAGCGTGAATTGCTGGGCTGTGGTGTTCGTAACGGTGCCGGTGGCCGTCGCGTCGCTGGTGACGGTCAAAACGCCGCCAGAAACGCTTGCGGTGCCGCCCGCCGCGTTGATCTGCGTGGCGAAGTAGTTCATCACCGCGTTCGGCGTGCCATAGGTCGCGTGATTGGCGGCGGTGATCGGCAAGGAGTAGGTCGTGCCGCCCGCAGTCACCGTGTAGGTGTCGCCAATGTCCGAAACCGTGGCTCCGCCCAGCGTGATCGTGCCGGTGCCGGTCATGGTTTGCGTGTAGGCGGGATCCGTCGCCGTTTTGGCGGTGACGCTGATGACCCCGCCCTGCGCCGTGGCCGTCACCGGCAGCGAGGTGTTGGAGTTGATCTTGTTCGCCAACGCGGCGGTGATGTCCTCCATCGTCAACTCGTCGCCGGTGGTGCTGTAGGTCACGGGCGTGCCGTTGACGCTCAACGAATAGAGCGTGCCGACGTCGCCCGGCGTTCCAGTCAGGGTCACGGTGCGGGTCTGACGCACGCCCGCGACGTTGGCGGTCGAAAATACGCCGGTCATCGTGTTCGCGGCGGCGCTGGAGTTGACGACGCCGCTCGACGTCGCGGTGATGGTGCCGGCCGCCGTGCTGTTCTGAATGCTCAGAACGCCGCCGGTGGCCGACGCGGTTACGCCCAGCCCCGCCGCGTTGATGCGGTTGGCCATTTCCTGCACAACGCCGGTGACGTTGGCGTAGGTGGAATAAGTCTGCGCGGTGACGGTGACGGCCAGCGTGGTGCTGGTGGCGGCGCCGCCGACCTGCACGCGAATTTGATAGACGTCGCCAACGTCGATCTGCGACTGCGGGAAGGAGTAGCGGTCGATCTGACCGGCGGTCGAGGTCGCCGCCGTGGTCGTCGGCCCGGTGATCGTGTTGGTGGTCGGCGCCGCGCCGGACACGCTCTGGCTGATCTTGAACGGGGTTCCGGCGTTGCGGGCGGAAACATGGATCACGTTGTTCGTGACCGTCGCCAGCACCGACGCCGCCGGGGACGCCGAGTTGATTTGGTTGGCCAAGGCGCCCGCCAGACCCGAATAGGTGCGGATCGACGAGATGTTGTCCGACGTGATCTTCAGGCTGTAGTTGGTGCCGTCAACCGTGACGGTGTAGGTCTCGCCAACCCGCAGATTGTCCTGGCCGTTGGTGTTCTGGCCGGAAATGACCACGGCGTTGGCCTGGGCGATCGCCGTCACGCCCGCGATGTTCTGCCCGAAGGTCGCCGTGGCCGGATAACCGGCGAAACTGCCGTCCACCGGCTTGCTGTTGGAGCCGGGCGCGTCGATCACCATCCGCCAATCGCTGCCAGCCTGCTGGCGCCATTTGAAGTTGACGGTGCGCGGGTTGCCCTGCGTGTCGAAAATTTGGATGCTGGAATCGGGGACCTTTTGCCCCTTGGCCGGGGTCGCGGGCAGATTGGCCGACAGGTCGATTCCCGTGGTCGAAGTTGGTTTGTCGATCAACGAGCTGACCTGGATGGGCGCGACCTGATCCTTCTTCAACTCTCCCGTCACCGGATCCGTCACCCAGCCGTTCAGCGCGTAACCCGCGCTGTTGACCAGATAGCGGTTCTTGTCCAATTCAAAGTCGCCCGCGCGGGTGTAGTAGGACGCCGACGCGCTGACCGTTCCGGTCTGCGTCTGGACGGTGCCCGTCGTGCCTTGAGTGCTCAGCTTGGAGACGCTGAAGAAGCCCTGGCCCTGGATGGCGATGTTCGTCGGGCTTTGCACCTGGGTCAGGCTGCCCTGGATGTTGTTCATGAAGACCGGCTGCGCGGTCACGCCGCCCGGCGCATGGAGCCGCTGACTCGATTGCAGAACCATCGTCTCGAACGCCGTATCGACCCGCTTGTAACCAATGGTCGAAGCGTTGGCGATGTTGTCCGAGATGTGGCCAAGCGCCTTCGACTGGGCATTCAAGCCGAGGACGGCGGTTGTCATCGAACCGAAGATGCTCATGGCCGGTGGTCTCCGAAAAAGGTCGAACGTCGTTGCCTCTTTCTAAGCAAAAGGAGTGCCAACCGGCGCAATCCGATTATCTATTTGTTTTTAAACGGTTATTTCTGAGCATTGGCCCAAGGGGCACGTTTTTGCCGGGCACTGGGAAAGTTTCGCCTAGCGGTTGGTGGAACAGAAAGGGAAGAAAACGCCGCCTGCCCTTTGCCGTTCCGTCCCAACACGGTTTCTCTCAGCGGGTGGAGAACCGCTCGCTCAACGCGCGGCCATAGGCCAGAAGCCGTTCAACCGCCTCGTGGCGGGCGTCGACGGTGGCGAACAGGCGACGCGCCTCAATCGTCTCATCTCGATGAAAGTCCGGATCCAGGCAAAGACGCTTGGCCCGCTCGACATAGGCGTCAAAATTGTCTTGCGCGCGGGCCGCCCCGACAACCGCCGCGACGTCGCCCTGGTTCAGCGTGACCACGGGAACCCCGTCAGCCAGCGCATAGGCCGCGCTGCCGCCGCCGCCCTGGCGCGGTGGGTTGAGGTAGGCGTCGGCCACGTGATAGAGCGCCCGGATTTCCCCGACAAAGCCCAAACACCGCAAGCGAGCGGCGTTGCGCGCCCGTCCCAGGCGCGCGGGCAGGGAGGCCACCGGCCCGGCGAAAACAACCACCGCCCTCGGGCACAAATCAAGAAGGCGGTCCAACCGCTCGACGAAGGCGGGCGTCACCTCGTCGTCAAGCCGCCCGCCAACCACGGTGAACAGGAAGGCGTCGTCGCTCACGCCAAAGGCCGCCCGGCTGGCGTTCTGCGCTTGCGGCGGCGCCGAATACCCAAAGACAAAAGGCCGGAAACGCTCGGCAAACGGCGCGCGATACTCGTCTGGAACGCCAACCGTGGGATCGCCGCCGTCAAAGCTCAGCACGATGTCGGCCTGGGAACAGGTCAACCCGCTGGTGGTTGGGATGCAGATGGTTGGCCGGACGCCCGCGAACAGGTCGGCGGCCAACACCGATCCACCGAACGACACCACGAGGTCGGGATTGAACCGCTCGATGGTTTCGACCAACCCCCGGATTTTGCTTTCCGACAGGCTGCGTTCAACCGACGACCAGCTTTGAACGGTGGCCCCTCCATCCGTCACCGGCATGGCTCCGGCCAAGCTGGGCGTGACCATCGCCTGAAAGGGCGGCACAAAGGCCGTCACCACCACGCTGGGCAGCAAATTGCCATTCACCAGCAACACCGTGCAGCCAAACTCGTCTTGCAGGCGACGGGCGTAATCGAAGGCGTCGCGCGACGGCTGGTGCATCGGTTGAGTGAACTGGTTGGTCACGATGGCGACGCGTTGCGGCGTTCCTGCCTGGATCTTGGCCGGGGCGACCTGGATGGCGTAGCGATGGCGGACTTCCCGCAAAATCCAGCGGTACAGACGGGGCAAATCCCCCGCCGTGAAGGCGGAAAGGCGGGTGGCCAGCGGACGGCCCAGAAAAACCTGACGGCTGATTGACCAATAAACGGCGTGGGCCACGTCCAGCGGCCAATCCCCGCCATTGCCGATCACCGTGTGAATCAGCCGTTCATAATGATAAAGATCGCCGCTGAGACGGAATTGCGCCGACGCGTCGAGGATTGGGTCGCCGCACAGCGGGTCTTCCTCCAGCGCGTCCAGGATCGCTCGGGAAACCGCCGTTCGATCCCCCAGCATCGTCGTGCACAGGCGGTCGATGGCCGCCAGCCGCTCCAACCCGCCGTTGGGATTGCAGCATTGCGCGCGCAACTCCTGCAACGCCACGCCCGACCAGGCGGCTGACGCGGCGTCAGAGGCGACCGGGGCGCTTTCGGACGGAAGGAAAGCGGCCAGAGCGGCGCGGCGCTGCCGGGCGTCCACATGGGTAGGATCATGGATCAGGCATTGATCGTAGGCGTTGGCCGCATCGGACTTGTGGCCCAGCGCTTCCAACGCCAACCCCAGACCATGCCAAGCCGGAGCCGACGCCGGATCGCGGGCCAGCGCCCGCCGGAAGCTGTCCGCCGACGCTTGGGCGTTGCCGCGCGCCAGTTCGACGACGCCCAAATTGCGGTGAGCCTCGATGAAGTTGCCGTCAAGATTCAGGGCTTGGCGGTGCGCTTCGACGGCCTTGTCCAGCGCGCCGGTGGCGCGCAGGGCTTCTCCCAGATTGCTGTGAAAGGCCGGGTTGCGGTCATCCAGCGCGATGGCCCGTTGAATGACGTTGATCGCCGTCATCGGATCGCCGGTCTGATAGGCGATGACGCCGATCAAATGGGTGGCGTCGGCGTTGGAGCGGTCCAGAGACAAAACCTGTCGGTACAGCGCCAGCGCGCCCGGCAAGTTGCCCTGCTGGTGGGCGGCCAGCCCCTGCTTGAGAATGTCCGTGCTGTCGCTCATGCCGGGTTCGCCGTCTGGCGCGGCGCTGTTTGGCGGGCCAGCGCCTTCAGAACGGCGGCGACCGTCCCCATCACGGTGGCCCAATCGCCGGGACGGGGTTGGCGGAACAGCCGAAGCGACGGGTACCAGGGGCTGTCCGCCCGGTCGAGCAGCCAGCGCCAATCGGGGGCGTAGGGCAACAAGAGCCAGGCCGGAACCCCCATCGCCCCGGCGAGATGGACGATGGCGGTGTCCACGCTGATGAGCAGATCCAGGTTGGCGAGGATCGCCCCGGTGTCGGCGAAGTCGCGCACCCGCTCCATCGGATCCTCAAAGCCGCCGGGGGCCAGCGCCGACAGCGCGCCGCGCGCCTCCCCCGCCTGAAGATTGAACAAGCGAACGCCGGGAACGCCCAGCAACGGGCGCAGCGCCGTCACGGGAAGCGAGCGGTTGTGGTCGTTGCGGTGACGCGGGTTCCCCGCCCAGACCAGCCCGACGCGCAAGCCTTCCGGCCCACTGGCGAGCTGGTCGCGCCAGCGGTTGCGGTCGCCACGCTCGGGCGTCAAATAGGGGATCGCCGCTGGGATGTTGGACAGGTCGGTGGCGAAAGCGCGCGGCAGGCTCATCAACGGGCAATGACAATCATGCGGCGGCGGTTCCGGTCCCCGGACCAGCACCTGGATGGACGGATCGAAACTGGCCTGAAACAGACGGAACAGCGCCGGGCTGGCCTCGATCACCACCCGCCCGCCCGCTTGCGCCACCAGGGGCGCGTAGCGGACGAACTGCATGGCGTCGCCAAAGCCCTGCTCCATGTGCAGCAGAATGGCGGCGCCGTTCAACGGCTCTCCCGCCCAGGGCGGCGTGGAGAAGCGACGCCAGCGATGCTCAAACCCCTCCCAACCGACCCGTAAATCGCCGCGAACCAGCCGACCGACCGCGCGGGCCAACTGGGCGCCCGCATGCGCGGGTTGGGCCGTCAACACCCGGTCAAAGCAGCGCTCCGCCTCGGCAAAATGGCGTTGATCGCGCAGCACGGTTCCCAGATTCAGCAACGTTTCGGCGTGGCCGGGTCGCAAGGCGTCGGCGCGCAGCAACCACCCCCGCGCCTGCGGGTAACGCGCCAGCCCGTGCAGCGTCGCCCCCAGCGCGTCCAGCGCGTCCGCCGACGCCGGATCCAGCGCCAAGGCGCGGCGCAACGCCGTCTCGGCGTCCTCCAGCCGTTCGGCCGCGCGCAGGGCCGCCCCCAGATGCGCCCAGGCTTGAGCCGCCGCCGGGCGGACGCGGAGCGACCGGGTGATCGCGGCGACCGCCAGGGCCGGAGCGCCGGTTTGCGCCCGCAACACGCCGAACAAATGCAGCGCGTCGGGCTGCGCCGGATCGACGCCCAAGATCAGCCGGTAATGCCGCTCCGCCGCGTCAACGCGGCCCGCCATGTGGTGGTTGACGGCAGCGTCGAGAGCGTCCAGGAGTGTCGTCATACCTTCTTGTTTACACCGGCATCCCCCGGTTAGGCGAGCACCCTTTGCCGATCACGGAATGGACGATCATGGACGACCAGCATGGATGACCGTTTGCCGACGCATCTCTGGGTGATGGCCCACATCCGCGCCGCCGACGCGCAGGGCGTGTCGATCATGGTGGTGCGCAAGGGCGATCCCAGCCGGGGCACGGTCATCCTGAAGCTGAACCGGCTGGACCGGACATTCTCCGTGCTGGTCCAGGTGAATGACGGCGACCGGCTGTTCTGGTCGCGCGGCACTGGCCCCGATCCGGTGCCGGAGGCGGACGCCGACGCCTACATCGCCCGGCAGACCCGCTATGATCCCGACGTCTGGGTTCTGGAGGTCGAGGACCGCCAGGGCCGTCACTGGTTTGAGGGAGCCATCCGCTGACCGAAAACGCTTTTGAAATCAGTCTGATGTGGTGACGCGGGGAAAACGCAGGGTGAAGCGTGTCCCCTCATTCGCTTTGCTCGACACCGCGATGGAGCCGTGCAGCCGTCCGGTCACGAGGTTGTAGACGATGTGCAGCCCCAACCCGCTGCCGCCGCTGCCCCGCCGGGTGGTGAAGAAGGGATCGAAAATCTTCGGCAACACGTCTGGCGGAATGCCGCTTCCGTTGTCGGCGACCGACAATTCGACGGTGTCCTCATCGACCAGACGCGCGGCGATGGTGATGGTCCCCGGTTTGTCCGGGGCAAGCGCGTGGATCAGCGCGTTCATAATCAAATTCGTCAGGATCTGCGACAAGGCGCCGGGATAGCCGTCCAGTTCGATGTCTGTCGGGCAATCGAGCGCGATGGTCAATTCCATCCGGGTCTTGTAGGTCGGGTGAAGGCTGCGCAACAGCTCTTCAATGTAATCCTTCAGCAGAAAACAGCGGCGCTCGTCGCTTGATTGATCGACGGCGACCAGCTTGAAGCTTTGCACCAGATTGGCGGCCCGTGTGCTGTTGGTCAGGATCAGATTGGCCATTTCCAGCCCATCGCTGAGGAAGCGCTGGAAATCCGACTTTTTCAACGTGCTGGCGGCGTGACCGCGCGCCAGATCCTCAATCAGCGCCTGCAATTGAGACGCGCCGGTGATGGTGATGCCAATCGGGGTGTTCACCTCATGCGCCACGCCCGCGACCAGTTGGCCGAGGGAAGCCATCTTTTCGGCCTGGATCAAACTGGCCTGGGTCGCCTTCAACTCATTCAGGGCGCGTTCGGCGGCGTCGCGCGACTGCCGCAACGCGTCTTCGGCCTCCGCCTCGCGGGTGACGTCGACGACCACGGCCTGAATCGCGGGGCCATCCATCCAATCGACCCGCCGCCCGGTCAACTCCACCCACAAACAACCGCCGTCGGGGCGGGTGGCGCGGATGCGGCGGCGTCCGGTCGGCTGTCCGCTGGTCAGCAGATAATGGTAATTCTCGATCATCTTGGTTTGCTCCCCCGGTCCGACCAGGGACAGCAGAGAGGGCAGGGCCATGATGTCGGCGACGCTGACGCCAAACATCGCCGCAAAGGCTTCGTTGGCGTACACCGCGCGGAAATCGCGGTGAATGATGGTGCCCTGAATCGATCCTTCGACCAGACTGCGGAACCGCCGCTCATTGTCGGACAGATCCCGCTGCCGCCGGTCGATTTCGTCGATGAAATAGCGGATGGAGGCCCCGATGTCGGTGATTTCGTCGTCGCCATCCACCGGGATGGCGGTTTCGCCGCCATTGCCGGACAACCGCGCCAGCACCGCCCGGTTCAGCGCCACCAACCGCGACGACAGAAAGCGGCGGAAGATGAAATGGACGGCGATCACCAAAAGAATCGACGCGGCCCCCAGCGCCATGACGGCGCGCGTCCGTTCGGCGATCAAGCCCCCCAAGGCGCTGGTGCGCTCCGCCGACAGATCCCGAACGGAATCGAACAGGGCGCGGGAGGAGCGGTCCACGGTCTCCACCAAAACGCGGGCCTGTCCGGTCAGCGCCTGGGCGCGGTTGCGCGCCTGCAACCGCTCCGCCGCGCTCTCATACAGGCCCCCCGGCCCGATCAGCAGAGAGAACAACTCTTCCTGCATGGCCGCCATCGCCTGACCCGACGAACCGACCGTGGTTCCGGCGATCTGGCCAAGCTCCAACAGCGTGCGTTCAACAGCGCGTTGTTCGCCCTTCAGGCGGTTGAGATGCTCAAGCTGAATCGACCCGGCGGCCCGCGCCATCAACGCGCCGACCCGCGCCGCCCATGGTCCGATTTCTGGTCCCGACAGCCCTTCCAAACCGCTGGACAAGCGCCCCAAACCGATCGCCGCTTCCGTCAGCCGTTCCCCATGGGCGATTTGACGCGAAACCTCGGCGTTCAAATCCGCGACCGTCGCCGCCAGAATCAGCAACGTGGAACGGGTTTGCTCCAACAGGCGAACGTCGCCGTCTCCAACGCCGTCATTGTCCCGTTCCTCGACCAACAGGCCGCGCATGCGGGCGACCAGCAATTGCATGGATTCCAGATCGGCGATCACCCCGTCATAGATCGAGCGGCGTTGCGGCGTGGAGGTCGCCCCGGACAGCAACGGCAGTTGCGCGACCAGCTTTTGCAAGGCCGCGTGCAATTCGGCGCTGGTGATGACTTCCGGCAAGGTGTTGGTGGACAACGCCGTCACTTCGGATCGGAACAGCCGGAAGGACGACATCGACACGCCGCCGATGACCAGGACCAGCAACGCCATCACCGACAGCCCCAGCGAAATGCGCAAGGCGATGCCAAGGCGACGCCGCCGCCGGGTGGGCGGTCGGTCCATCGGCACGCTGCGCGTCGCGTCGATGTTGGACGCCCTGGACGGGGCAGGGGTGACGAGGGTCATGTCCGGTTTCACCCGTTCACCATCACCGCTTCACAACCATCCGCCCGTCCAGGCGCGGAGAGAAGACGCCTGCGCGCGCGATGTGGGCGATGAGCTGGGTGGAGACGAAATCGGCGTCGCGGTCTTCCACCAAGCGCGGCGCGACGCTGAGCGCGGCGTAACCATCGCCGCCGTTCGCCAGAAAGCTGCTGGTCGCCAGTCGGTAATGCGCCTTGCGATCCAACGGAAGCCCGCCGACGCTGATTTCTTGCACACGGTGGCCGGGCGGTTTGCGAACATCCGCGACGACGCGGGCGTTGGACAGGTGGGGAAAGCGGCCCTGCGCCTGCTCAACCGCCGACAAGCCGCTTTCGACGCTGTCCCAAAGCTGTTGTCCGGTGACGTTCAGCACGATTCCGACGTCGTGATAGGGCAATTCGCTGTAGATGTCGCGTCGGGTCAGCGTGGCGCCGTCGGCGTATTCCCGGTCGCCGCGAATGCCGCCGCCGTTGAACAGACCGACATCGGCGTCCAGAGCGGTTCGCAACGTGTCGACCACCGCGTTGGCAAACGCGTTTTCACCGGCGCGCACCGCCTCGCGCCGTGTGTCGAGGGCGCCGTCCAGCCGCCCAACCTCGATGTTCAGCATCGAATCCAGCCGCGCGGCGTAAGCCTTGGCCCGGATGTCGATGGCGGGGTCCGGCGTCACCGTCGCGGAATCCAGCGTGCGCACAACGGCTGACCAGACGGGGGCTGACCAGACGGCGGCGCCCGCCGCCTTCCGCTCCATGGTGATGTCAAGCGCCAGAACCCAGGCCCCTTGCCCGGCGACGGTCGCCGACAGGAAGTTGTCTTTGTAAGCGTGGCTCTCCCGCACCCCACGGTCCTGATACAGCAGAACATCGGCGAAATTGGGGCCGCCTGGACGGGTGCGGGCGGCCATCAGCGTTTTGTGCGTGTCTCCGGCGCTGCCGGTCATGGCGACGATCAGATCGACGCCCTCGGCGCGCAGCGCCTTGGCCTTGGCGGTCAGGGCGACCACAGGATCGCGAAATTCGGTGCGCGGCGCGCGGGTGGTCTCTCGCGTCAGCGTTGGGGTTGCGGCAAGCACCCCGACGCGAAAGGGACCGGCCTTCAAAACGACCGAATCCTCCAGCCCATCCAGCGGTTTGCCGGTTGCGCGGTCCACCGCGTTGGTGGTGACGAGGGGAAATCCCGCCTCGAAGGCGCGGGCCATCAAGCGGTCGTCGCCGTGGTGGAACTCGCGATTCAGCGCGGCCATCGCGTCGATGGTCATGCCGTTCAGCAGATCAATGATGTGCGCGCCTTGATCGTAAAAGGCCAGAACCGAGGGCGCCAGCGTCTGGCCGCCGTGCAGGACCAAGACGGTCCCATGCTCTTTCCGTTCCTGGTCGATCACGGCGGCGAGCCGGGCCATGCCGCCACGCCCTTGGGTTTCCCCCAATTCCGTGGTGCCTTGCGTGTAGAGTATGGTGAAGCGAAAGGGATCGGCCTGCGCCGACGCCGTCACGAGAAAAGGCGGCGCCGCGCAAACCAGAGTCGCGATGAAGCACGCAAGCCGAACCTTTGCCTTGCCCGACCACATGCCGCCCTGTCCTCCGCCCGGTGTCTCGTTTTGTCCGACACGCCGATTATGCGCGTTTGCGCGCCGGGGGAGAAGCAAAGCCGCGTTACTGAATTGTCACACAAACGATGCCCGATGAAGGCGCGCGTCAATCCTTGGCTGTCACCGGGCAAGCATCTGTCAGGTCATCACACAAGATCTTTGGGCGAATCCTCAGCGCTTGAGACTGTCCGCCGACTGGCCGAACAGGATCTTTTTGCTCTCGTCGTTCACCGTCGCCTGATTGGTCGGGTTGACCGCCGACCCTTTTTCATAGGCGCGAATCACCGCCGGGCGGGCCTTGATCGCCTGGAACCAACGCTTCAGGCTGGGGAAATCGTCCAGATTTTGCTGCTGCCGCTCGTGCGGGACGACCCAGGGGTAGCTGGCCATGTCGGCGATGGAATAGTCGGCCCCGCCCAGAAATTCGTTGGCCGACAAACGCTTGTCCATCACGCCGTACAGACGGTTGGTTTCCTTGACGTAGCGCTCCATCGCGTAGGGGATGCGTTCGGGCGCGTATTGGACGAAATGATGGTTCTGCCCGGCCATCGGACCAAGCCCGCCAACCTGCCAGAACAGCCATTCCGTCACCGTCTTGCGGCCCCGAACGTCGGCGGGCAGGAATTTTCCGGTCTTTTCCGCCAGATACAAAAGAATGGCTCCGGATTCAAAGACGGTGATCGGCTCGCCGCCGTCGGCGGGGGCCTGATCGATGATGGCGGGCATGCGGTTGTTGGGCGAGAAGGCTAGGAAGTCTGGTTTGAACTGGTCGCCAGCGCCGATGTTCACCGGCTTGATGCTGTAATCCAGCCCGGCTTCTTCCAGAAACATCGTGATCTTGTGGCCATTGGGCGTCGGCCAGAAATACAGGTCGATCATCGCAAACCCTCCGTTGACGTCCGCCAAATCTGGAGTCCCCCCGCTCGTCTGACAAGAGCGCGTCGGCGCGGGGCAGATCCTCGCGCGACATTCATAATTTCGTATAATGAAATTGAATTTCATTTTGTTGACAGGGGCGAAAACGGCTGTCAGTGTGACCAACGAACAATCATTGTGGCGCGGTTGGCCTGCGACGACGGCCCGCGACGCCCCCCTTCTCCCAGACGGAGAGAGACGGCATGGCTTTGGATTCGGATGTGTTGGCCCAACTGCTGGACACGCTGGCGCGGTTCGTCCGCGAAAAGCTGGTCCCGCTGGAACACAAGGTGGCGGAGGATGACGCGATCCCGGCGGAGGTCATCGCCGCGATGCGCGAGATGGGCCTGTTCGGCTTGTCGATTCCCGAAGAATATGGCGGGCTTGGCCTGTCGATGGCGGACGAGGTGCAGGTCGCCTTCCAACTCGGCCAGACCTCCCCGGCTTTCCGCTCGCTGATCGGCACCAACAACGGCATCGGTTCGCAAGGCATCGTCATTGACGGGACGGAGGAGCAGAAGCGCGCCTATCTGCCGCGTCTGGCGGCGGGCGAGATCGTCGGCGCCTTCGCCCTGACCGAACCGGAATCGGGATCGGACGCGGGCAGCCTGCGCACCACGGCGCGGCGCGACGGCGATCATTTCGTGCTGAACGGAACCAAGCGTTTCATCACCAACGCGCCGCAGGCCGGCCTGTTCACCGTCTTCGCCCGCACCGATCTGGAAAGCCGCGACGCGCGCGGCGTGTCGGCCTTTCTCGTCGAGGCGGGACTGCCCGGCCTGTCGCTCGGCCCCATCGACAAGAAGATGGGCCAGAAGGGCGCCCACACCTGCGACGTGATTTTCGAGGATTGCCGCGTCCCCGCCAGCGCCGTTTTGGGCGGCAAGGAAGGGCAGGGCTTCAAGACGGCGATGAAGGTTCTGGACCGGGGCCGCCTGCACATCGGCGCGGTCTGCGTCGGTCTGGCCGAACGCTTGACCCGCGACGCGCTGGCCTACGCGATGCAGCGCAAACAGTTCGGCCAGCCGCTCGCCGAATTCCAACTGATTCAAGCGATGCTGGCCGACAGCCGGGCCGAAGCCTACGCCGCGCGCTGTATGGTGACGGAAACCGCGCGCCGCCGCGACGCCGGGCAGAACGTCAACACCGACGCCGCTTGCTGCAAGCTGTTCGCCACCGAAATGGTGGGCCGCGTCGCCGACCGCGCCGTGCAGATTCACGGCGGGGCCGGTTACATCGCCGATTACGGGGTGGAGCGTTTCTACCGCGACGTCCGCCTGTTCCGCATTTACGAGGGCACCACCCAGATCCAACAGTTGGTCATCGCCCGCAACATGATCCGCGAGGCCGCTTGATCGTGGCCGCCTCCGCTCCCGACTTTGCCAAGATGGTCGCCGATCTGCCCGAACGGATCAGTCACGCGGCGTTGGCCTGGGGGGAGGCGACCCCCGACGCCCCCGCGCTGTTCGACGGGGTGGAGCGTTGGAGCTACCGGCGGCTCGCCGAAGCCACCCGCGCCGCCGCCGTCTGGCTTGACCGTTTGGGCGCGCGCGGCGGCGACCGCGTGATGATCGTTTGCGAAAACAGCCCCGCCGCCGTGATCCTGATTCTGGCGGCGAGCGAGCGCGACGTCTGGCCGGTGATCGTCAACGCCCGGCTGTCCGACCGCGAGATCGACGCCATCCGCGACCATTGCCAACCGCGCCGGATCTTTTACACCGACGCGGCGTCGCCGGACGCGGCGGCCCACGCCGCCCGGCACGGCGCGGAGCCTTTGATCGACCCGGCGCTGCCGCCGATGGCGGTCGGCGCACTGTTGGACGCCGAGCCGGAGCCGGTCCATCGCGGCAACGCCCGGCAGGTTGGGGCGCTGATCTACACCTCGGGCACCACCGGCAAGCCCAAGGGCGTGATGCTGTCCCATCGCGGGTTGCTGTTCGTCGCCTCCGTCTCGGGCTGGATGCGCGGGTTGAGCCACGCCGATCACACCTATGGCGTCCTGCCGGTCAGCCATGTCTTTGGTTTGGCCTCCACCTGCCTTGGCACGCTCTACGCCGGGGGCTGCCTGCACACCGTGCCGCGCTTCGCCCCGGCGGCGGTGTGGAAGGCCTTGGCCGAAGATGGCGTCACCGTCTTCCAGGGCGTTCCGGCGATGTACGCCAAGCTGATCGAGCACCGCAACCTGACCGGCGGTCTGTCGGCGTCACCCGCCTTGCGTTACCTGTCCTCGGGCGGGTCGGTTCTGGATTTGGAGCTGAAGCAGGCGGTCGAACGCGCCTTCGGCCTGCCGCTGCACAACGGCTATGGGCTGACCGAATGTTCGCCGACGGTGACGCAAACCCGGCTGTCCGCGCCGCGCGCCGACGCCAGCATCGGCCCGGCCCTGCCGCTGGTCGAGCTGCGTTTCGTCGATCACGTCAGCGGCCTGGACGTGGCGGACGGGCAGGCGGGCGAATTGTGGGTGCGCGCGCCCAACGTGATGCTGGGCTATTACCGCGAACCGGCGCTGACCAATCAGGTCGTCACCGACGATGGTTGGTTGAAAACCGGCGACGTCGCCCGGCTGGAGCCGGACGACTGCCTCAGCGTGGTGGGTCGCATCCGCGAAATCGTCATCCGCTCCGGCTTCAACGTCTATCCCGAAGAGGTCGAAGGCGTGCTGACCAGCCATCCGGCGGTGACGCTGGCGGCGGTGGTCGGCGTCGCCCTGGCGGGGAACGAGGAGGTCGTCGCCTTCGTCCAGTTCATCCCCGGACAGGAGGCCGACGAGGACGCGCTGAAGGCCTACGCCGCCGAGCGTCTGGCCCCCTACAAGCGTCCGGCCCGCATCGTCGCCCTTGACGCCTTGCCCGCCAGCCCGACCGGAAAATTGCTGAAAAGCGGCCTTCGCGCGCTGGCCGCCGACATCATGGGCGCGCCCAAACCCGCCTGACATCCAAACATCGCCCCAACATCGCCCCCAAACATCGCTGCAACGACATGGCCCCAAGCTGGAAACCGGCGCAGGCCCGACACCGGAGGACAACGACCCATGACGCGGACGCTCGCCAAACTCGCCGCCACCGCCGCCACCGCCGCCTTGATGGTCGCGTTGGGCGGTCCCGCCGCGCAGGCCAAGGATTTCCTTCTGGGGTCGGAGCTGCCCTTGACCGGCAACCTCGCCCGCGTCGGGCAGGGGATGCATGAGGGCATCGCCGTCGCCATCGACATGGCCAACAAGGCCCAGGCCGGGAAGCACAGCTTCAAGGTCGTCACCATCGACGATGAAACCTCCCCCGCCAAGGCGGTCGCGGCGGTGGAAAAGCTGATCGGCGACGGGGTGGTGGCGCTGACCGGCGGCTATGGCTCCAACATCATCGGCCCGGCGTCGGAAGCGGCGCAAAAGGCGGGCGTGGTCTACATCACCTCGGGCGGGGTGACGCCGGATCTGACGGGGCGCGGCTACAAGACCTTTTTCCGTATCAACAACACCGACGGCTACGCGCTGGCGATGATCGGGCTGTTGCAGGAGATGGCGGCGAAAAAGGTGTCCGTCGTCTATCTGAACAAGGAGGCGACCAGCAACCTCGCCAAGCAGGTCAAGGACGCGCTGGGCGCCAAGGGCGTCGCCGTGACGATGCACGAGTTCGACGGGGCGACCAGCGATTTCAAGCCGCTCATCAACAAGGTGAAGCTTCAGGACCGGCCCGACGTGGTCGCCATGGTCGGTTACGAGAACGACTATGTCGGCATCCTGCGCGCCGCCAAGGTGCTGAAGCCCGACGTCAAGGCGATGGTCGGGGTGTGGTCGCTCGCCACATCGCAGATGGCCAAGGAGTTTCCCGATCTGATGGAGAACGTCCACGGCACCTCGATGCTGCCCTTCCCGGTGGAGTTCACCCAGCCCGAGGCGCTGGAGTTCGCCGCGACCTACAAAAAACTGTTCAACAAGGAACCCGACTATCTGGGCCAGTTCGGCTATGTGCAGACCCGTTTGCTGATCGACGCCATCCTGCGCGCCGACGCCGCCGGAACGCTGGCGGGCGGCGGCTTGCCCGACGAGCTGCGCAAGACCGACGCGCAAACCCTGATTGGCCGCGTGACCTTCGACGCCAAAGGCGACAACCCCAACTTCACCCACCGCATGGGCCAGCACCAGGGCGGCAAGGTGGTTCTGGTCTGGCCGAAGGAGTTCGCCAACGGCGCGATGCGTTTCCCGGCGACGCCGTGGTGAGACGGAGAGGCGCTTTGCCCCCTCCCTCCCATGCTTGACAGCATGGATCCCTCCCTCCCCCGCCTACGGCGATGGAGGGGTGGAGATCCCCTCTCCCGCGCTTGCGCGGGGGAGGGTTAGGGAGGGGGCAAGCCCAAGCGCCCAGTTTCCACCGCTCAGTCCCGTCCACCCCCATAAGGCGCATCCATGATCGAACTGACGCTGCAAGCCTTGTTCTCCGGTCTGCTCGCCGGGGGCTATTACGCCACGGTGGCGGTGGGGTTGGCGCTGGTGTTCGGGGCCATGCGGGTCATCAACCTCGCCCATGGCGAGTTGGTGCTGCTGGCCGCCTACATCGCCTACGCCGCCGAATCCCGTTATGGGATCAACCCGGTGATGGCGATTCCCATCGCGCTGGTCGTCGTCGCGTCGGCCTCGGCCATCGTTTACGCGCTGCTCAGCCGGATCGAGCAGGACCGCGAGATCAACTCGCTGATCCTGACCTTCGGCATCGGCATCATCATGACCAACGGCATCCTCACCATCTGGGCCGCCGACATCCATTCCACGACCAACCCGTGGTTCCAGGATTCGCTGGTGATCGCCGACACCCTGTTCGCCATGAACGCCGAAATCGTGTTTTTCGTCGGCGGGCTGGCCCTGATGGCCGGGGTCTATTGGTGGCTGAACCATTCCTGGCAAGGCCGGGCGGTGCGGGCGCTGACGTCCAACCGCAACGCGGCCATGCTGATGGGGGTCAACCCGCGCCAGACGGAAATATTGTCCTTCATGATCGCCGCCCTGCTGGCGACCTTCGCCGGGGTGGCGATTTACACCGGCAAGACGGTGTTTCCGTCGCTGGGCCATGTGCTGACGGTCAAGGCCTTCATCATCACCGTGCTGGCCGGGATGGGGTCGATCCATGGCGTGCTGATCGGGGCGATCATGATCGGGGTGATCGAGTCTCTGACCGTCACCTATCTGTCAGCCTCCTTGCAGGAGTTGGCCGGAATGCTTCTGTTTCTGGTCGTGCTGTTCGTCTCGCCTTCGGGCCTGTTCGGCGGTCGGAGGGCCTTGGCGCGATGAAACACGCGATGAAACACGCGATTTTGGGCGCGGCGCTGCTCGCCGCTTACGTCGGCGTTCCGCTGCTGTTCGGCGGCGCGCCCTATGTCATGGGGTTGATCGTCGCGGCGCTGACCATCGCCGGGGTGGCGCTGGCCTGGGCGCTGCTGGGCAATCTCGGCGGCATGGTCAGCTTTGGTCACGCCGCCTTCTTCGGGGTGGGATCTTACACCTCCGCCGTCCTGTCGATGAAGCTCGGGGTTCCGGTGTTCGCCGCCCTGCCGCTGGGCGGGTTGGGGGCGGCTGTGGCGTCGGTCGCCATGCTGCCCGCCTTGCGGCTGCGCGGGCCGTATTTCGCGCTGGCCATTCTGGCCTACGCCCACATCTTCCAAATCCTGGCGACGGAGATGACGCCGATCACCGGCGGGGCGGGCGGTCTGCTGTCGATCCCGCGCTTTCCCACCCTGTTCGGGTTGGAGTTTGGCGGCAAGACCGGCGGCTACGTCATCATCCTGACCATCATTCTTCTGTCGGCCTTCGCCTATGACGCGGTGCGGCGCAGCGCTTGGGGGCTGGCCTTGAAGGCGATGCACGACACCGAAATCGCCACCCGCGTGATCGGCGTGCCCAGCACCCATTTGAAGGCGGCGATGCTGGCGCTGTCGGCCTTCGTCACCGGGGTGGTCGGGGCCTTCAACGCCCATTTCATCAGTTTTCTGGAGCCGGATTACGCCTTTTCCAGCACTTGGACGGTTCTGCCCATCGCGGCGGCGATCTTCGGCGGCTATCGCACGGTGTGGGGGCCGGTGGCCGGGGCGTTGGCGATCTATCTGCTCGACCAATTGGTCTTCAAACCGATCCTGCCGCACGGCCACCAGATGGTGTTGGGCGTGCTGCTCTGCGCCATGATCCTGCTCAGCCCCGGCGGCCTGCTGCCGGTCCTGCTGCGCCGCCGCCATTCGGAAGGAGGCCGCCATGCTCACGCTTGAGGGGGTGCATGTGAATTTCGGCGGGGTGCAGGCGTTGAAAAGCGCCAGCTTCGCCGTCGCCGAGGGGGAAAGCATCGGGTTGGTCGGCCCGAACGGGGCGGGCAAGACCACGCTGTTCAACGTGATTTCCGGCGTCGTCCGCCCGTCCGGCGGGCGGCTGGATTTTCGTGGGCACTCGCTGCTGACGCTGCCGGAATGGAAGCGGGCGCGGTTGGGCATCGGGCGCAGCTTCCAGATTCCGCGCCCGCTGGGCCACTGCACGGTGCGGGAAAACCTGATCGTCGCCCAACGTTTCGGCGCGCGGACCAACGACCCGCAGCGGATCGACGAGATCCTCGACATCCTCAATCTGCGCGACAAGGCCGACAGCGACGCCGCCACCGGACTGGCCCTGACGGAGCACAAGGCGCTGGAGGTCGGCAAGGCGCTGGCCACCAACCCGCGCCTGCTGCTGCTGGACGAGGTTCTGGCCGGGCTGGAAACCACCAGCAAGCGCGCCTTCATGGAACGGCTGGGCGCGGTGCGCGACCGTTACAAGCTGGCGATGGTCATCATCGAACACGACATTCCGACCATCGCCGCGCTCTGCCCGCGCGTGTTGGTGCTGAATTTCGGCCAGATCATCGCCGACGGCGCGCCGGACGCCGTGTTCCGCGACCCGGAGGTGATCCGCAGCTACACCGGCGAAACCACGCTTTGAAGGGCTGCTCCGCATGACCAACGCATTGGACGTCGTGTCGTTGCGCGCCGGGTATGGCGCGATCAACGTGCTGTGGGACGTCTCGCTGACCGCCGAAACTGGCAAGACCACGGTGATCGTCGGCCCGAACGGGGCCGGGAAAACCACCCTCTTGCGCGCCATCATGGGCTTGGTTCCCGTCACCGCCGGGGACATCCGCGTCAACGGGCAAAGCCGCAAGGGGGCCAAGACCTGGGACACGGTCGCCGACGGGGTGGTGATGATCCCGGAAGGGCGGATGATCTTCCCCGACATGACGGTGGAGGACAATCTGATGATGGGCGCCTTCCCGCGCGCTTGCCGGGCCGGGTGGAAGCGCAACAAGGCGATGGTGTTCGACTTCTTCCCCCGTCTGGCCGAACGGCGCGACCAGATCGCCGGAACCCTGTCGGGCGGCGAGGCGCAAATGCTGGCCATCGGGCGCGGCCTGATGGAGCAGCCGCGCGTCTGCCTGATCGACGAGCCGTCGCTTGGCCTCGCCCCGGTCGTGGTGGACGAGATTTTCCGCATCCTCGGCCAATTGCGGGCCGATGGGATGACCATCATTCTGGTGGAGCAGAACACCAGCCGCGCCCTGAAGATCGCCGACCATGTGCATCTGATGCGGTCGGGCAAGGTTGTGCTGTCCGAACGCGGCGACGCGGTGGATCTGGACCGGCTGCACGCGCTTTACTTCGCGCATGACGCCGCCTGAGCGACCGACGGAACAGGATTTTTCGATGAGCGACCTTTTGAACGGCGAACCGCCGTCCGGCTATCAGGATCTTCTGGGCTATCGCCTGAGTCGCTGGGAGGAGGGGGCGGCGGAGCTGACGATGCCGGTGGACGCCCGCCACCTGAACCGGGCCGGCGTGGTGCATGGCGGGGTTCTCACGTCGCTTTTGGACACGGTTTCGGGATTCTCTGTAACATTCTGTCCCCACGAAGGGCGGGTGAGACGCGTTGTGACGCTGTCGCTCTCCACAAGCTTTCTTGGCCAGGCGCGGGGCGGTACGTTGATCGCCATCGGACGTTTCCGGGGCGGCGGACTCAAGATCGTCGGCGTCGCGGCGGAGGTCCGGCACGCCGAAACGGGCGCCCTGCTGGCGACGTCCGAAGGCATGTTCAAATACAGACCGGGCAGCGAGAACCGGGAGGGAACCGAGCGATGACGGGGCAAGTGACGGTCGCGCGCCAGGGGCGCGTGCTGATTTTGACGATGGACGACGCGGCGACCAAGAACGCCTTGGGGCCGGAGATGATGGGGGCGGCGCGCGACGCGCTGAACGCGGCGGCGACCGACCCGGAGATCGGGGCGGTGGTGCTGACCGGGGCGAACGGAACCTTCTGCTCCGGCGGCAATCTCGGGCGTCTGCTGGGCAACGCCAAGGTCGACCCGTCGATCACCCGGTCCAATCTGGACTATTTCCATGGTTGGGCGCGCGCCATGCGGCGTTGTCCCAAGCCGGTGATCGCCGCCGTCGAGGGGGCCGCCGCCGGGGCCGGTTTCTCCATCGCGCTGGGCTGCGACCTGATCGTCGCGGCGGACGACGCCACCTTCACCTTGGCTTACGTCAAGGTCGGGTTGAACCCGGACGGCGGGGCCTCCGCCTTTCTCGCCCGCGCCGCCACGCCGCAGCTCGCCGCCGAGATCATGTTTGAAGGCGGGCGGATCGGCGCGTTGCGGCTGGCGCAGTTGGCCATCGTCAACCGCGTCGTCACGCCGGGTTCGACGCTGACCGAGGCCGTCGCCTGGGCCGCCCGGCTGGCCGAGGGGCCGACCGTCGCCATCGGGCGGGCGAAAAAGCTGATCGAGGCCGGGTTCGGCGAACCCGACGACCAGTTGGACCGCGAGGCCGCCTTCTTCGTCGAGGCGCTGCACCACCCGGAAGCCGCCGAGGGCATCACCGCCTTCTTTGAAAAGCGTCCACCCAACTACCCGCGCGGCTGATCCCATGGCGTTCCGCACCCCCCTGACCGACCTGTTCGGCATCCGTTTGCCCATCATCGCCGGGGGCCTGCATTGGCTGGCCAACGCCGATTATGTGGCGGCGGCGGCCAAGGCCGGGATGATCGGCTTCATCACGGCGGCGAGCTTTCCCGATGCCGACGCCCTGCGCGACGAGATCCGGCGCTGCCGCGATCTGGCCGGGGGCAAGCCGTTCGGCGTCAACGTCTCGATGCTGCCCAAGCTGGTCCAGGGGGAGCGCACCGACGCGGTGTTCGACGCGATCATCGCCGAAGGCGTCCCCTTCGTCGAAACCTCCGGCCGCAACCCGGAGGCCTACATCCCCCGCCTGCACGCGGCGGGGATCAAGGTGATGCACAAGGTCCCCGCCCTCCGCTTCGCCCGCAAGGCCGAGGCGGTCGGGGTGGACGCCGTCACCGTGGTTGGGGCCGAATGCGGCGGCCATCCCGGTTTGGATCTGGTCGGCACCATGGTGCAAACCGTGCTGGCGGCGCGCGGCCTGTCGATTCCGCTGGCGGTCGGCGGCGGCATCGGCAGCGGCGAACAACTGGTCGCCGCGCTGGCGATGGGGGCGGACGGCGTCACCATCGGCACCCGCTTTCTGGTCGCCGAAGAGATTTGGGCGCACCAGGGCTTCAAGGAACGGCTGCTGGCGGCGGACGAAACCGACACGGCGCTGATCCTGTCCTCCCTGCGCAACACCATGCGGGTTCTGCGCAACGAGACGAGCGACCGCGTGGCCGCCATCGAAGCGGCGGGGCAGGGCAGCCTGGACACGCTGTTGCCCCATGTGTCGGGCAAGCTGGGCCGGGTGGCCTATGAGACGGGCGACGCCTCGCACGGGGCCTTGTCGGTTGGGCAATCGGTCGCCATGGCCGACCGCGTCGAACCGCTGGCCGCCATCGTCGCCCGGTTGGAGGAGGAGGCCGAACGGGCGCTGGACCGGCTGTCCGTCGTCACGGGGCGTTCCCTGCGAAATCACGCCGCAGCCTCTTGAATACGACCAGCGCGCGACAAACATGGGCGGTTCACTGCAACCACGCCGATAGGCGTGGACGATGGGAACAGGGAGCGCCGTTGTGAAGCTGCTGTTGGTTGAGGATGATCCGCTGGTCGGTCCGGCGGTGAAAACCGTTCTTGAGCAGGCCGGTTACACCATCGTCGGTCCTCTGCGCGACGCCGTCAAAGCCGCGCGGGTCGCCGCGCGCGAAGCCCCCGATCTGGCCCTGGTCGACGTCAATCTGGCCGGTGGCGAGAATGGCGTGGCGCTGGCCCGCCGCCTGTGGGACGAGCATGGGATCCCCACACTGTTGATGACCGGCTTCGACCATCACGCCGAAGAGGCGCGCGCCTTCGCCGTCGGGCTGCTGCGCAAGCCGGTGATGCCCGACACGTTGATCGACGCGGTCGGCACCGTGGGCGAGATTCTGAGCGGCCTGCGCCCCTCCTCCGTCCCGGCGGCGCTGGAGCTGTTTTCCGGCCCCATCGCGGCGATGACCGCGCCGCCCAAACTGCGGGCCTGAACCGCAAGGCTTGCATGCGAAGAAACAGTGACGGCGTGGCGCCGCCCGGCTTTTATGCTGCGCGCCATGCCGAACACGCCGCCCCCCGCCATCACGCCCTCGCCCGCTTCCGCCGCCCCTGACGGTTTGCCGGTTCCCCAACGCTATTGGGCGGTGGCGACGATGACCGTCGCGCTGGTGATGGCGGTGCTCGACGGCATGGTCGCCAACATCGCCTTGCCCACCATCCAGCGCGAATTCGCGGTGGAGGCGGCGCAAGCCATCTGGGTGGTCAACGCCTATCAGATGGCGGTGACTCTCTCTTTGTTTCCGCTGGCCTCGCTGGGGGATATTTTCGGCTATCGCCGGGTCTATTGGGGCGGGTTGGCGCTGTTCACCCTGGCGTCGCTGGCCTGCGCGTTGTCCGACACGTTGCCGCTGCTGACCGTCGCGCGGGTGGTCCAGGGCGTCGGCGGGGCGGGAATCATGAGCGTCAACATGGCGCTGGTCCGCTATATTTACCCCAGCGCCAGCCTGGGGCGCGGCGTCGGCTACAACGCTATGATCGTCGCGGTGACGACGGTGGCGGGGCCTAGCCTCGCGGCGGCGATTTTGTCGGTCGCCTCCTGGCCCTGGCTGTTCGCCGTCAACGTGCCGTTGGGGCTGGCGGCGTTGGTGGTGGCGGCGAAAACGCTGCCGCGCTCGCCCAAATCCGGCCATCGCTTCGACGCGCTGAGCGCTGGATTGAACGCGCTGATGCTGGGGCTGGTGATCTTGAGCGTGCGGGGGTTGGACGGCGCGGATCCGGTCTTGCTGGTCCTTCTGGAATTTCTGGGCGCGCTGCTGGTTGGCGTCGTGCTGGTCCGGCGCGAGTTGTCGCGCGAGGCGCCGCTGTTTCCGGTCGATCTGCTGCGCCGCCCGATCTTCGCGCTCAGCGTGGCGACGTCGCTCTGCTCCTTCGCGGCGCAGAACATCGCCTTCGTCACCATGCCCTTTTACTTTGAAGACGTCTTGGGGCGGTCGCTGACCGAATCCGGCCTGTTGATGACGCCCTGGCCGGTCGCCGTCGCCATCATCGCGCCGATTTCCGGCTGGCTCGCCGACCGTTACGAACCCAGCCTGTTGAGCGGGCTGGGCATGGCCCTGTTCGCCGCCGGGCTGGGCGCGCTGGTGTTGCTGCCGACCGATCCATCCGCTTTTGACATCGCGTGGCGCATGGGGCTGGCCGGGTTTGGGTTCGGCCTGTTCCAGACGCCCAACAACAAGGTTCTGGTCAGCAGCGCGCCCAAGGAGCGCAGCGGCGGGGCCAGCGGCATCCAGGCGACGGCGCGGTTGCTTGGCCAGACTCTCGGCGCGGCGACCGTGGGGGTGATGTTCACCCTGTTCGGCAAAGCGACCGGGGCGACCACGGTCCTGACGCTGGCCGCCGGGCTGTGCGCGTTCGGCAGCGTCACCGGCAGTCTGCGCCGACGGCTCAGGGACACGGGGATCCGGCCTCGATAATTTGCCCCCGATGATCGTGAAACGTCTATGCCGCGTCGGCGTGGCCCGCGCCCTTCACCGACAGCGACAAGCCGAGCGCCTTGATGACCGCCAAAGCGGTTGCAAAGGACGGGTTGCCGTTGTTGCTGAGAGAGCGGTAAAGGCTTTCCCGCGATAGCCCGGCAGCCCGCGCCACATCGCCCATGCCTTTAGCCCTGGCGATGTCGCCAAGGACGGCGGCGATCACGCGCGGGTCGCCATCCTCAAACGCCGCGTCGAGGTAGTCGGCGATCGCCTCCGGCGTGGTCAGTCGTTCCGACGGATCCCACAGCTTGGTTTCCTTTGCCACGGTCAATACTCCTCGGACAGTTTCTGGGCCGTCTTGATGTCACGGGGCTGCGTTCGTTTGTCGCCACCGCACAACACGATCACGTCGCCGCGCTCCACAAAATACACCCGATAGCCAGGGCCATAGTCGATCCGCAGCTCACCGATTCCATCAAAGAACTTGGCGTCACCAGCGTTGCCCAGTGAAAGGCGGTGCAACCGGACGTCAATTCGGTTCTGAGCGCGCGCGTCGCGAAGGTTGGCGAACCAAGCGTCGTATTCAGGGGTGGTGCGGATCGCCTTCATGATGAGATTGTAGCGCATGGGCTACAAATGGGGAAGTAAGGCTATTCCCGCTCATGCCGCAAAAACGACCGCCATCCAATCCCTGCGCTTGGCGTCAGCCGCGTTTCAGCAGAAACACGCCCTGTTCGCCCATCAGATTGGCGAAACCCGAATGGGTGCGGCTGGTCACGGATCCGGCGCGGTTCAGGATGCGCGTCTGTTCAATCTGGATTCCCATTTCTTCGGTCAGCACGACGAAATCGCGCAGCGTGCAGAAATGGATGTTGGGGGTTTCCCACCATTGGTAGCCCAGTTTTTCCGTCACCGGCATCCGCCCGGTCAGCAGCAGTTGCAGGCGAATCCGCCAATAGCCGAAATTCGGCACCGACACGATGGCCCGCCGCCCGATCCGGCACATCAGATCCAGCACCCCGCGCGGGTCGCGCATGGCCTGCAAGGTCTGGCCGAGGATGACGTAATCGAACGCCTCGGCGGGGTAATCCTTCAGATCGGTTTCGGCGTCGCCCTGGATCACCGACAGCCCATGGGCCACGCATTGGCGGACGCCGTCCATGCTCAGCTCGATGCCGCGCCCATCGACGTTTTTGGCGTGGGCGAGGTAATCGAGCAGCGCGCCGTCGCCGCAACCGACGTCCAGAACGCGGCTGTTCGGCTCCACCATTTCGGCGATCAGCTTGAGGTCGTCGCGAATGTCCATGAGGGGGCGCCTTTGTCGGTCAGCGGGCGCGGCGGCGGACGGTCAGGCCGCGATGCTCGGCGCAGCCCTCCAGAAAGCCGTGAATGACCTGGTGAAACTCGGGTTCGTCGAGCAGGAAGGCGTCATGGCCCTTGTCGGTTTCGATTTCCACGAAGCTGACGTTGGCCGCCACCGCGTTCAGGGCATGGACGATGGCGCGCGATTCGGAGGTCGGGAACAGCCAGTCGCTGGAAAAACTCGCCAAACAGAACCGCACCGGAGTCGTCTTGCCGCCAGGCCGGAAGGCGTTGGCCAACGAGCCGCCCGCGTCCGCCGCCAGATCGAAATAATCCATCGCGCGGGTGATGTAGAGGTAGCTGTTGGCGTCAAACCGCTCGACGAACGCCGCCCCCTGGTAGCGCAGATAGCTTTCCACCTGGAAATCGGCGTCAAAGCCGTAGGTCACGGCCTTGCGGTCCTGCAAATTCCGCCCGAATTTGCGGTGCAGGGCGGTTTCCGACAGGTAGGTGATGTGCGCGGCCATGCGCGCCACCGCCAAACCGCGTTCGGGCCGCGTGCCTTCCAGCAGATAGGCGCCGTTGCGCCAATCGGGGTCGGCCATGATGGCCTGACGCCCGACCTCGTGAAAGGCGATGTTCTGCGCCGAATGGCGGGCCGCCGTGGCGATGGGGATGGCGGCGAACACCGATTCGGGGTAGGCGACCGCCCATTGCAGCACCTGCATCCCGCCCATCGAGCCGCCGATGACGCAAAAGAGTTTCTCAATTCCCAGATGTTCGACCAGAAGTTTCTGGGCGCGCACCATGTCGCCGATGGTGATGACGGGGAAGGACAAGCCATAGGGTTGGCCGGTCTCCGGGTTGACGTCCTTCGGCCCGGAACTGCCCAGACAACCGCCGACGACGTTGGAGCAGATGATGAAATAGCGGTCGGTGTCCACCGGACGGCCCGGCCCGACCAGCATCTCCCACCAGCCGGGTTTCCCGGTGATCGGGTGCTTGTCCGCCACGAAATGATCGCCAGTCAGCGCGTGGCAGATGAAAATCGCGTTGGATTTGTCGGCGTTCAACGTCCCATAGGTCTGATAGGCCACCTCGAACGGCCCAAGCTCCGCCCCGCTGTCCAGACGCATCGGGACGTCGGCGCCCAAGGTCACGCGTTTTCCAGGCAGGGAACCCGCGTCGGCGGGCACGACGACGGAGGGCGGGGTCGCGGACATGGGCGGAATGACGTCAAGCCTCGGGACGGAATGCAGACGTTATAGCTACGAAGCCGGGGTTCGGGGTGTCAACGTTTTCTTTGATTTCGCGGCCCATGCGGACTACTACTTACCGGCTCTGAATCCGATGGTTTCCTGATCCCATGCCACCCGCCCGCACCCCGCTTGACGATTTGCGCCGCGAAATCGACCAGATCGACGACGCGATTCATGACTTGTTGATGCGCCGCGCGGCGGTGGTGGAGCGCATCGGCGCCGCCAAAGGCGCGCCCGGCCAGGCCGTCTATCTGCGCCCGGCGCGGGAGGCGACGATCCTGCGCCGCCTGATGGCGCGCCATTCCGGCGGCTTCCCCGCCCAGGTCGTCGTCCGCATGTGGCGGGAAATGATTACGGCCTTGACCCGCATCCAGGGGCCGTTCGCCGTCGCCGTCTACGCGCCGGAGGAAAAACGCGGCTTCTGGGACGTGGCGCGCGATCATTACGGCAGTTTCGTGCCGATGACCGCCGTGAACACCGCCGCCGCCGCGCTCCGCGCCGTGTCGGACGGCACCGCGACCGTCGGCGTGGTTCCCTATCCGGCTGAGGACGACAACGATCCCTGGTGGCGCTTCCTGGTCTCCGCCGACGCGAATCGTCCGCGCGTGGTCGCCCGGCTGCCCTTCGGTGGACGCGGCAACGCGCGCGGCGAAAACCGCGACGCGCTGGCCATCGCCGTCGCCGCGCATGAGCCGACCGGCGACGACCGCACGCTGTTGAGCATCGAAATCGGCGGCGACCTCAGCCGGGGTCGCCTGAAAGACATGCTGGAGGCCTGCGGCCTGCCGCCCGTCGCCTTCTGCACCTGGCACGCCTACGGCGCTTCGTCGGGCATGTCGGGGCCGTCGATCCATCTGGTGGAGATCGCCGATTTCGTCGATCACGCCGACCCCCGCCTGACCGCGCTGGTCGAGCGGTCCGGGGAAATTCCGGTGCGGGTCAACACGGTGGGCGGCTACGCGGTTCCCCTGAACCTTCCCTGATTTTTCCTCATCACCCCATCTACGCAACAAGGTTTGCACGCCATGACACAGCCGAACGGCCCGGCGCCACGCCCTGGGATTCTCGACATTGCTCCTTATGTCGGCGGCGAGCATCAGGGCCACATCCGGCTCGCGTCGAACGAGGGGGCGCTCGGCCCCAGCCCGCGCGCGGTGGAGGCCTATCAGGCGGCGGCGGCCACGCTGCACCGTTACCCGGACGGCGGGTCGGCGGCTCTGCGCGGCGCCATCGCCAAGCGCTTCAACCTGGACGCCGACCGCATCGTCTGCGGGGCTGGATCGGACGAGCTTATCAGCCTGCTGATTCGTTCCTACGCCGGGCCGGGGGACGAGGTGCTCTATTCGCAGCACGGCTTCCTGATGTACCCGATTGGCGCGAAATCGGTCGGCGCCACCCCGGTGGTCGCCCCGGAAGACGGCTTGACCGCCAGCGTCGATTCGCTGCTGGCCCACGTCACGCCGCGCACCCGGCTGGTGTTCCTGGCCAACCCGAACAACCCGACCGGCACCTATCTGCCCGCGTCGGAGGTGGCCCGCCTGCACGCCGGGTTGCCCGCCAACGCCATTCTGGTCATCGACGCGGCTTACGCCGAATACATGAACCACGAGGATTACACCGCCGGTGAAGAGCTGGTGGAGCGATTCCCGAACGTGGTGATGACCCGGACCTTCTCGAAGATTTTCGCGCTTGGCTCGCTGCGCATCGGCTGGGCCTACGCCCCGGCGGGGATCGCCGACGTGCTGAACCGGGTGCGCGGCCCGTTCAACGTCTCGACCGCCGCCCATGTCGCGGGCGTCGCCGCGCTTGAGGACGCCGAGTTCCTGGAGCGCTCGCGCAGCCACAACGCGACCTGGCGCGAGTGGTTCGCCTCAGAGGTTCGGGCGTTGGGTCTGACCATCCACCCCAGCGTGACCAACTTCATCCTGATCGACTTCAAGGGCCAGACGCCCGGCAAGGACGACGCGGAAGCCGCCCGCCAGTTCCTGAAGACCGCCGGCATCCTGGTCCGCCAGATGCCCGCCTACGGCCTGCCGAGCTGCCTGCGCGTCACCATCGGCACGGAAGCGGAAATGCGCGCCGTGGTGGACACGCTGAAAGCCTTCCTGGCCGCTTGATCGACGCGCTGCTCCCCGGCCTGCTGTTGGCGGGCTGGGGAACGCATCCAAGCCTCACCGAAACGGCGGCGCGTAGAGCAAGCCGCCGCGCGACCAGGGCCGGTTGAGGCCGCGTTCCATGCCATAGGGCTGGCCCAGATTGCGGTCGAAGATCTCGCCGTAATTGCCGACCTGGGCCAACACCTGCAAGGCCCAATCCTCCGACAAGCCCAGCGTCCGACTCACCCCGCCGCCATGGCCGAGCATTCGATCAAGCTCCGGATCGTCGGGCAGACGTCCGGCCTGGACGTCGGCGGCGGTCACGTTCTTGGCGTCGGCCAGAATCATCGCGTGCAGCACCCAGCGGGCGATGTCGTACCATTGCCGGTCGCCGCTCGCGACGTAGGGCGTCAACGGCTCGCGCGAAATCACGTCGGGGTAGATGTAAACGCCCATTCCAGCCTTGCGGTATCCCGCCAGCGACGTCACCAAAACCGTTCGATCGGTGGTCAACAACCCGCATTCATGGGCGAGAAAGGCTTGCAACGCCTCATCGAAGGTCTTGAAGATGCGCATGGTCCAGGGTCGGTCGGCTTGCCGGATGTGGTCTTCCAAGTTGCGCACGGTGGTGGTCGGTGATTTCACGCAGACCGTTTGCGGCCCCAGACGGTCCAAGGGCGGCGGCGTTCCGTCGTTGAGAATGGCGAAGCCCTGGCCGTCATAGAGCAGGGGCAACAGAAATTCGACGTCGAAAGACACGTCCCGCGTGAAGGTCCAGGTGGTGGTGGTCAGCGCGACGTCCACCTCACGCTTTTCGACCGGCTCGAACTCCTGCGGTTTGTCGGGCAGCCGGATGACGCGGATCGCCTGCGCGTTGCCCAGCGTCGCCGCCGCGTAGGCCCGGCAGACATCGACCAGAAAACCATCCAGATGGCCCTGCGGATCGGTGAAGGAAATGCCGCTGACGCCGCTGCGCAGACCGCAAACCATCACGCCCCGGCTGCGGATGCGCTCCAAAGTCTCGCCATCGGCGGCGCGCGCCTGCCCGGCGATCCCGCCGCCAATCACAGCCAACGCCACGGCGGCGATCAGCCGCCGCGCCCAAATCCCTACCGCCATCCCGCCTCTGCGCCCAGTCCGCCCACGCCCACGCCCACGCCGCGCCTCCCGTTGGTGGACAGCCGGTCAGGCCGCCTGTTGGGCGCGCAACGTGCTGAGCAGACTATGCAGCGATCCGGCCTCTTCAGCCAGCGTGTTCGCGGTTTGGGTCAGGGTTCCGGCGATGTCGCCCGCGCGCACGGCCTGGGCGCTGACCCCCTCGATGATCGTGGCGACCTCGCCAGAGGTGGAAGCGATCTCGCCCACTCGGTTCAGAATGTCGGAGGAGGATTCATTCTGCCGCGCCACCGCGTCGCCGATCAAATCCTGCACCGTGCTGATCCGCTCCACCGAGCTGGAGATCCGGGCGAAGGTGCCGACGGTGTTCTGAATGCTGCCGTTGATGGCCCCGACCGAGCTGGCGATCTGCACGGTGGCGTTGGCGGTTTCCTCCGCCAGCTTCTTGACCTCCGCCGCCACCACGGCGAAGCCGCGCCCGGCGCTGCCCGCCGCCGCCGCCTCGATGGTGGCGTTCAGGGCCAACAGCTTGGTTTGATGGGCGATGGTGGTGATGACGTCGACGATCCTGCGGATCTGGTCGGTGTTCTCGCCCAACTGCTCCACCACGCCACGGGCGGCGGTCAACTCGTCGATGGTGGCGCCGACCACGTCGGCGGCCTCATGCGCCAGACCCGACACCGTGCCGATGGTGTCCATCAGGGCGACGGCGCTGCCGTTGCAGGTGGCGGCGCTGCGGTTGCTTTCGGCGACGAAGCTGCCGGCGCTGACCGTGCTGTCGATGGTGCTGGCCGATTGCTGACGCAGAGCGTCGGCGACGGTGCGGAGCTGACTGGATTGGCTGGCGACGCCCGACGCCACCTGATGCACGTCCTCGATCAACTGGCGGGCCAGCGCGGCGGAACGGACCTGTTCGGTCACGTCGGTCCAGGACAGGGTTTTGCCGATGACGTTGCCCTGGTCGTCGCACACCGTGTCAACATGGGCTTCGACCGAAGTGTCGCCGACCCGCAGGGACCGGCGCAGGCTGGGCGGGGCCGCCGGGTCGGTGCATTGCCGGGTGAACTCCCCCCCTTGCGCCAGCAAATCGGGCGAGGCCGTATCGATGCCGTGATCGGCGCAAAAGGTCTGCGCAGCCGGGTTGATGAAACCAACGCTGCCGTCAAGCCGCAGCAGCGCCGTCGGCACCGGGCTGGAGTCAACCATGCGCTTCATCAACAGAACCTGTTCGACGCTGCCGCGCAGACGCCGCAGGGCCGCGCCCATCACCGCCAGTTCGTCACGACCGGTGCGGGGAATTTCGATGGACAGGTCGCCCGCCGCGATTTGTTCCATGGCGCGGGCGAATTTGCGCAGATTGGCGAAGACGGCGATCCGCAGCAGCGCCGCCGCCGCGACCGAGACGGCCAAGGCGAACAGCGCCACCATTTTGATCGCTTCGTTGCGCAGATGCTCGGTGTTGGCGAGAAATTCGCCAATGTCGCGGGAAATTTCGGCGGTCGCCCAAGGCAAGCCGCCATCGCCGCCGATGGCGACGCTGGTGGTCGAGATCTCGCCCTCTTCCGCCGCCTTGCCGCCTTTGGATTCAAACATCACCGCGCCGCTGGCGTCCTTGAAGCGAATGTCGGCGTTCAAGACCGCGCCCAGCGTGCTGAGCGCGGGCAGGGGATCCGTCACCACCTCCATGAAGCCCAAAACGCGGAACCCGCCAATCGGCACAATCATGCTGAACAAGGGTTGCCCTTTGTCGTTCCGCCACAACAGGGCGGCGGGGCGGCGCTTGTCAGCCAACTCCCGCGACTTCAAGGCTTCGTACAAGCTGGGAACGCTGGCGACGCTGTCTTGCGGAGTTCCCCCGGTTTCCGCCACCCGCTTCATGTCGGCGTCGAAGACGCCGACTGAAATCAGCTTGACCTCGCGGTCCACCACCACCGGGCGGGCGGAGATGTTCTTCAACGCCAAGGTCGCCTTCGCGTATTCCTTCTGGTTGACGCTGTCCACCAGGAAGCCGTCGCGGCTCCATTCGTTGGCGTGGCCTTGCAGCCATTCGGTGTAGTTCTTCCGGATGCGGTCGTTGACCAGCACGCTGAGGGTCGCGGCGCTGCTGCTGTTGAAGGTGGCCACCGCGAAATCGCTGTAGCGTTGCGACACCCACGCTTGGCTGCCGAACAGCGCGGCGACCAGAACGCCGACCACCGACACCATCGCCCGCCGCAAGGTCCAGAAGCGGAACCGCGCCCCGGATTCATCCACCTTCGCCAACGCCATCATGTCCGACCCCCTTGCCGCCATCAGACGGGCTGTTGGATTGCAACACGAACATCATCGCTTCAGTCTTTGAACAATTTAGGCGTCAAATGTGAATGGAATGTGACTTTTCATCTATAGATCAGGAAATCGTCATCGCTATTAAATGATTAACCAAGATGCAAGCGCGAAATCCAAGAAGAGTCGCCACTCGACGAAGTGCAAAACTGCCGACAACCAAACAACCCATGGTTCAGTTTTGTCTCTGGATTGTGCAATTGCACAAAAATCCGCACAAAAAATATGCCACGGAGGTCAGTGGGGATGAAGCCCCACGACATCCGTGGCAGTCTGCCGAGCGCGAGGCCGCCGCGAGAAACGCTTGCGACGGGGGAGTTGGCCCGGGGTTCAAAACTCAAAAAAATCAAGCGCTCTGCGTCACGTCCCCCGCGAACAGATAGCCCGTGCCATGCACTGTGATGATGAGGCGCGGATCGGCCGGATTCGGTTCGATCAGGCGGCGCAGGCGACGAACCAGGCTGTCAATGGTGCGGTCGGTCGCGTCGGTCTTGCGCCGCGTCGTCGCCGTCAACAGATAGTCGCGGTTCATCACCCGACCGGCGTTGCAGACGAAGGTGGACAGCAACTCGAACTCGGCCCCGGTCAAGCGCACGGGCTGCTCTTGCGGATCGGTCAGGCGCATGCGGTCGAGGTAGAGCGTCCAACCGGAAAAGCAGCGGCGGCGGTCGTCGCGCGGGCTGCCGGGCGCCTTCAGACGCCGCAGCAGGTTCCGCACGCGGGCCAGAATCTCGCGCGGTTCAAAGGGCTTGGAGATGTAATCGTCGGCCCCCATCTCCAGCCCGATGATGCGGTCCAGCTTTTCCCCCCGGCTGGACACCAGGATGATGCCGATCTCCGACACCGCGCGCAGTTCGCGGGTCAGAGTCAGTCCATCCTGGCGCGGCAACCGAATGTCCAGCAGCACCAGATCGATGGTTTCGCTGGCCAGCAGGAGCTTCAACTCCTCCGCGCTTTTGGCGAGACGGACGGTGAACCCCTCGTCCATCAGATAGGATTTCAGGGTTTCACGCGTCACCGCGTCGTCGTCGGTGATGGCAATGGTCGCCGCCATGGCCGCTCGCTCCTCTCGCCTCGCGCGCCCGCCGTCCTCAATGCTCCAGGATCTGGCCGAGGAACTGGCGGGTCCGCTCGCTTTTCGGGTTTTCAAAGAACTGGGCCGGGGATCCGCTTTCGATGATCGTGCCCTCGGCCATGAAGATGATAGAGTCGGCGACCGAACGGGCGAAACCCATTTCGTGCGTGACGCAGACCATGGTCATGCCCTCGTCCGCCAGCTCGATCATGACGTCCAGCACCTCCTTGACCATTTCCGGGTCAAGGGCGGAGGTCGGCTCGTCGAACAGCATGATTTCCGGGCGCATGCACAGCGCGCGGGCGATGGCGACGCGCTGTTGCTGGCCGCCCGACAATTGGCCGGGGAACTTGTGCGCCTGATCGGGGATGCGGACGCGGCGCAGATACATCATGGCGATCTCTTCGATCTCCGACTTCGCCATGCCGCGCACCCAGATCGGGGCCAGCGTCAGATTCTGCAACACGGTCAGATGCGGGAACAGGTTGAAGTTCTGAAACACCATGCCAACCTGCTTGCGGACCTTTTCGACCGACTTCACATCGTCGGTCAGCTCGGTGCCGTTGACGATGATGTGGCCGGTCTGGTGCGCCTCAAGCCGGTTGACGCAGCGGATCATGGTCGATTTTCCCGACCCGGACGGGCCGCAGACGACGACCTTCTCGCCCTTTTTGATGGTCAGGCTGACGTCGCGCAGGGCGTGGTAGCTGTTGTACCACTTGCCGACCTTGCGGAGTTCGATGACGGCGTTCTCGGACATGTGACAAGTCTCCACAAAGACGGCGGGTCAGCGGCGGTTGTAACGGTTGGCCATGCGCTCCAGCCATTGGCTGTAGCGGGACATGCTGAAGCAGAAGATCCAGAACATCAGCCCGGCGAAGACATAGACCTCGGCGAAGAAGGGGCGCCATTCCGGGTCGGTCGTCGCCACCGTCGCGGCGGTCAGCAGGTCGTACAGGCCGACGATGGTGACGAGCGAGGTGTCCTTGAAGCAGGAGATGAACTGATTGACGATGGGCGGGATCACCATGCGCAGGGCCTGCGGCAGGATGATGAGCACGGTCTTTTGCCAATAGCTCAGGCTCAGCGCGTCGGCGGCCTCATACTGGCCCTTGGGGATCGCTTGCAGGCCGCCGCGCACGGCTTCGGCCAGATAGGCGGCGGTGAACAGGGTCAGACCGGCCAGCGCCCGCAGCAGCTTGTCGATGGTGACGCCTTCCGGGAGGAACAGCGGGAACATGACCGAGGCCATGAACAGCACGCTGACCAGCGGCACGCCGCGCATCAACTCGATGAAGCCAACGCACAGCGACCGGATGGCGGGCAGGGAGGATTGACGGCCCAGCGCCAGCAGGATCGACAGCGGGAAGGCCAGGGTGATCGAGAAGACCGACAGCATCAGCGTGATCGGCAACCCGCCCCATTTGTCGTTGGCGACATGGGTCAGCCCCAGAACGCCACCCCACATCAGAACGCCCATGGCCACCAGAACCAGCGCCCAGGCCCCGGCCAACCAGGGCCGCCAGAAGGCGCGGACGCCGCTGACGCCCAGCATCGCCACGAACAGGGCGCAGGCCAGGAAGGGCCGCCATTGCTCCTCATACGGGTAGGTGCCGAAGAAGATCAGACGGTGCTTGACCGCGATGATCGACCAGCAGGCCCCGGCGGCGGCGCGGCATTCGTCGGAGGTGCCCAGCCAAACGGCGTTCAGCAGCACCCAATTGACCACCGGCGGCACGGCGAACCACAGAATGGCGAAACAAACCAGCGTCAGAACGGTGTTGGCGCGGGTGTTGAACAGGTTGTTCTTGGCCCAGCCGAACGGCTTCAGCGCCGTCATGCCGCCGGGAAGCGTGGCGACCGAGGCCTGGGACGGCTCTTCTTCAAAAGAGGCGGCCAGGGCGGCGGCGCTTTGCGGGATGCTGTCCTTGCTCATCGCGTCACCAGTGCCACTTTGCGGTTGTACCAGTTCATGAAGCCGGCGATGCACAGGCTGATGACCAGATAGACGACCATCATCATCGCGACCGCTTCCACCACCTGACCCGTCTGGTTGGCCGAGGTGTTGGTGACGCTGACCAGATCGGGATAACCGATGGCGACGGCCAGCGAGCTGTTCTTGGTCAGGTTCAGATATTGGCTGGTCAGCGGCGGCACGATCACCCGCAACGCCTGCGGCAGGATGACCAGACGCAGGATGTGGGCGGGGCTAAGCCCCAGCGCCAACCCGGCTTCGGTCTGGCCATGCGGCACGGCGAGAATGCCGGAGCGGACGATTTCGGCGATGAATCCGGCGGTGTAGACCGACAGGCCGATCAACAGCGCGGTGAATTCCGGGGAAACCGACGCCCCGCCCTCGAAATTGAACCCGGCCAGCACCGGAACGTCAAAGGCGAAGGGCGCGCCGCTGGCGACGAACACGGCCACCGGCGGCAGAATCACCGACGCCAAGGCGGCGGGCAGGGTGGGGAAGGGCTTGCCCGTGGCCTCCCGGTGCTTGCGGCCATGGCGAACGACCAGGATCGCGCCAATGATCCCAAGAATCAGCGCCAGAAAGGCCCAGCCATGCCCGGCATGCTCGACGAAGGTCGGGTATTTCAGGCCACGGTTGCTCAGGAAAACGTGCGGCACGACCTCCAACGCCTCGCGCGGGCTGGGCAGCCGGTTCATGATGGTGTACCAGACCACCAATTGCAGCAGCAGCGGCACGTTGCGCACCGTCTCGACGAAGACGGCGGCGAAACGCCCGACCATCCAGTTCGACGACAGCCGCGCCACGCCGATGGCGACGCCGAGGATCGAGGCGAAAATCACGGCGACCGCCGACACGGTCAACGTGTTCAGCAGGCCGACGACCATGGCCTTCAGATAGGTGTCGGACGCGGCGTAGGTCAGCAGGCTTTCGCCGATTTCAAACCCGGCCTCGCGGTTCAGAAAGCCAAAGCCGGTGGCCACGCCGCGTTTGGACAGGTTCGTCAGGGTGTTGGAAACCAGATACCAGCCGACCGCCAGCGTTCCAGACACAAACAGCGCCTGATACAGCCAGCCCCGCACGCGCGCGGAGTTCAGCGCTTGAACAAGTTTTGACATCTCACGCTCCGTACGGGGGAGAGGAAACGGCGGGAGCGGTCTGTTCCAGAGCGTCCACGCCGCGACGCCCCCTCCCTAACCCTCCCCCGCTCTGCGGGAGAGGGGATCGACGCCGACCTTGGCGCGTCCTCCCTCTCCCGCAAAGCGGGGGAGGGCCGGGGAGGGGGAACGCGCCCGTTACTTCAACGGCGGGGCGTACATCAGGCCGCCTTCGGTGTGGAGCGCGTTCTGGCCGCGCGGCATCTTCAGCTTGGAACCGGCGCCGACGTTGCGCTCATAGCTCTGGCCGTAATTGCCGACCTGCTTGACGATGGCGTAGGCCCAATTCTCTTCGACGCCCAGCGCCTTGCCGTTGCCAGCCGTCACGCCCAGCAGACGCTTGACGTCGGGATCGGGGGAGGTCATCGACGCGTCGACGTTCTCCGAGGTGATGCCCTTTTCCTCGGCCTGGACCATGGCGTAGAAGGCCCAGGTCACGAGGTTGGTCCATTCCTCGTCGCCCTGGCGCAGGGCCGGGGACAGCGGCTCTTTCGAGATCAGCTCGGGCAGGATCAGGAAATCGTTGGGGTTCTGCGTCTCGGCGGCGCGGATCGCGGCCAACTGCGAGGCGTCGGAGGTCAAGGCGTCGCAACGACCGGAGAAGAAGGCCTTGTGCAGCTCTTCGTTCTTTTCGATGACGACCGGCTTGAAGTTCATCTTGTTGGCGCGGAAGAAGTCGGCGACGTTCTGTTCGGTCGTGGTGCCGGGCAGAACGCAGACGGTGGCGCCGTTCAACTGCTTTGCGCTCTTCAGCCCCAGCTTGGCCGAGACCATGAAGCCCTGGCCGTCGTAATAGTTGGTCGGGGCGAAGTTCAGGCCGTTGGCGGTGTCGCGCGACAGGGTGCGGGTGGTGTTGCGCGCCAACAGGTCGATTTCACCCGATTGCAGGGCGGGCAGGCGCTGCTGCGCCGACAGCGGGGTGTATTTGACCTTTTCAGAGTCGCCGAACATGGCGGCGGCGACGGCGCGGCAGACATCGACGTCCAGGCCGGTCCACTTGCCCTTGTCATCCGGCGCGGAGAAGCCGTACAGGCCAAGGTTGACGCCGCACTGGACGTAGCCCTTCGCCTTCACGCCGTCAAAGGTGGCGCCCGCCTGCGCGGGGCCGGACAGCGCGAGGGGAAGAGTCACAACAGCCGCGAGAGCCGCCGCCTGGAGTTTGCTTGTCACCGGATGTCTCCTTGCCTGAAACCCGCCCCGCCGGACCGGCGTGGGAGCCGATCCGGGGACGACGCGAACGATCCGACCGCCGAACCGTTCGAGGAAGACATTCGGTTGATCCGTTGAACAAATTAGCCCGCGAATGTGAACAGGATGTGGAGCGTTGTGCACGGGTTGCGGTCAACGCCCCTCACACCCTTGCAACGTCGCGCGACCGCCGCTTCAGCCCCAAACCATCACTGGGCGGGTTGCGGAGCGGGGGGTGGCGCCTGGGTTTGCTGCGAGACCGGGGCAGGTTCGGCGGGCGGGCGGATCGACAGCGGCGTGCCGACCTCGCCCGGATACACCGCCAGCAGACGCACGGTTTTGTCGGTCGCGTTCTGGCCGTAATGCCAGTTCCACGCCTCGATGAAGGCTTCCCCCTGCTTGGCGACGCGGACGGTTCCGTTGTCGATGTGCAGGGTCAAATCGCCTTCCAGCATGTAGACGATCAGCGGAATTTGATGGCGATGCTTGGGAATGATGACGCCGGGCGGCACTTCGGTGATGCGCACGGTGACGAGCGGCGTTCCCTTGGGGTAGACGATCGGAACGCCGTCGCCGTGGGTGGAGGATTCCAGCAGCAGGGTCGAGGTGGCCGTCAGCCCGCCTTGCGCCACCTGCGCGCCCTGGTGTCCATCATGATGATCGTCGTCATGCCCGGTTTCGTGCGCCCGCGCCCCGGCGCCGACCATCAGGAAGGCGACGACGGCGATTCCGCCCAGCAGGCGGGCGACGCCGACAGGCTTCATAATGTTACGAGACTGAACGGTTAAAGTTTTCGCAAAAAGCACAACCGCCTCCACAAAAATCCAGGTGACATACAATCGCATAAGTAGTTGCAAAATGCGACAGCGCGATTCCGCACAGCAGCAAAGTGTTGTGAATCATCCGAATGATCTATAGTGCAGACCGCCAACGATTGGATCGCGACGCCCATGTTCGACAGTTTTCTTCTTGCCTTCACCGCCCTGTTTTCGATCGTCAACCCGATCGCCATGGCGTTGATTTTCAGCCAAGTCACCGTGGGGCGCAGCCCGCGTGAACGCGCACGGCTGGCCAGCCTGGTCAGCCTGTATTCGGCGCTAGTCATGCTGACCGCCTTGTGGGCGGGCGCCTATGTGCTGAATTTCTTTGGCATTTCCCTGGCGGCGCTGCGAATCGCCGGCGGCTTCGTCGTCGCCGAACGGGCCTGGGTCTTGCTGTCCGCCCCCGAAGCGCACGAAGCCAAAAAACAGGAACAGGCCGCCCCGGCGGAAACCGCCGAGGAATCGGCCTTCTTCCCATTGACCATTCCGTTCACGACTGGGCCGGGGACCATTTCCGTCGCCATCGCGTTGGGGTCCACCCGCCCGGCGGACAGCGCGGCGCTTGGGTCGTTCTTTCTCGGCGTGTCAGCGGCGGCGCTGGCGATTTCCGCGCTGATCTGGCTGTCCTACCGCTCCGCCGACCGTCTGGTCGCGCTGCTGGGCCACACGCGGGCGCGGGTGCTGACCCGGCTGTTCGCCTTTTTGCTGTTCTGCGTCGGCGTGCAAATCCTGCTGAACGGCGTCACCGACGCGTTGGCGCCGATGCTGGCTGGGCGGAAATAGGGGGGAGCCGCCAAATGACTGCGCAGGAGCGCGCCGCTTGCCCCCTCCCCGACCCTCCCCCGCTTATGCGGGAGAGGGAGCTTGGAGTTTTGTCGGCATACGGCGGCAGTCCCCTCTCCCGCATAGCGGGGGAGGGTTAGGGAGGGGGCAAAACCTTGCCACACCCCTCAACCTCACGCCTTGGGCCGCAAATCCCGCACCCGTTTGGCCTTGCCGATGGAGCGGGCGACGCCGCCCTGTTCGACCAGTTCCACCGCCGTGCTGATGCCGACCCGCGATTTGATCGAGTGTTGCAGCATCTTGGCGTGGCGGTCCCACTCCGACGGGTGGGTGTCGGGGTTGACCTCCACCCGAACGGCGAGGCTGTCGAGATGGCCGTCGCGGCTGACCACCAGCTCGTAATGCGGGGCGAGCGCGGCGTCCTTGCAGATCAACTCCTCGATCTGGGTCGGGAAGACGTTGACGCCGCGAATGATGAGCATGTCGTCCGACCGCCCGGTGATCTTGTCCATCCGCCGCATCCCCCGCGCGGTGGGCGGCAGCAGGCGGGTCAAGTCGCGGGTGCGATAGCGGATGACCGGCATGCCCTGCTTGGTCAGGGTGGTGAAGACCAATTCGCCATAGGCGCCGTCGGGCAGAACCTCCCCGCTGTCGGGGTCGATGATCTCGGGGTAAAAATGATCCTCCCAGATGACCGGCCCGTCCTTGGTCTCCACGCATTCCGACGCCACGCCCGGCCCCATCACTTCGGACAGGCCATAAATGTCCACGGCGTGGATGTTGAAGGTCTTTTCGATCTCCCCGCGCATCGCCCCGGTCCAAGGCTCGGCCCCGAAAATGCCGACGCGCAGGCTGGTTTCGCGCGGGTTGATGCCCTGGCGGACCATCTCCTCGGCGATGTTCAGAATGTAGGACGGCGTGACCATGATGATGGTCGGCTTAAAGTCCATAATCAGTTGGACCTGCTTTTCCGTCTGCCCGCCCGACATCGGGATGACGGTGCAGCCCAGCCGTTCCGCCCCGTAATGGGCGCCCAGGCCGCCGGTGAACAGGCCATAGCCATAGGCGATGTGCACGCGGTCGCCGCGCGTGCCGCCCGCCGCGCGGATGGAGCGGGCGACCACCTCCGCCCACACGTCGATGTCATGCTTGGTGTAGCCGACGACGGTCGGCCGCCCGGTGGTGCCGCTGGAGGCGTGGACGCGGACGATGTCCTCCATCGGCGCGGCGAACATGCCGAACGGGTAGTTCTGGCGCAGATCGTCCTTCACCGTGAAGGGGAACAGCGCCAGATCCTTCAGTTCCTTGAAATCATCGGGATGGACGCCCTTCGCCTCGCATTTGGCGCGGAAGGCGGCGACGTTGTCGTAGCTGTGGCGCAGCGACCAGGCCAGCCGCTCGGTCTGCATCGCCGCGATCGCGTCGCGGCTGGCGGTCTCGTAATGGTCGAGGGCGGCGGCGCTGGCGCCAGGGCTGGCAGTCTTGGTGCTCATGGTGCGTTTCTCCCGTTTTTCCTGGAGTCCGGCGCTTTTTTGGCCGGTTGGGACGGTGGCGTGGGCGGGGATTAGACCCGCTCAAGGATCATGGCGATGCCCTGGCCGACGCCGATGCACATGGTGCAGAGCGCGCGGGCGGCCTTGCGGTCTTCCAACTCCATCACGGCGGTGGCGACCAGACGGGCGCCGCTGGCCCCCAACGGGTGGCCCAGCGCGATGGCGCCGCCGTTCGGGTTCACATGGTCGGCGTCATCAGGCAGCCCCAATTCGCGCAGCACCGCCAACCCTTGCGCCGCGAACGCCTCGTTCAGTTCGATCACGTCCATGTCGGCGATGGTCAGGCCAAGCCGGGCCAACAGCTTTTGCGAGGCCGGGGCCGGGCCGATGCCCATGATGCGCGGCGGCACCCCCGCCACGCCCGTGCCGACGATGCGGGCGCGCGGCGTCAGGCCATAGCGGCGCACCGCGTCCGCCGACGCCACGATCACCGCCGCCGCGCCGTCGTTGACGCCCGAAGCGTTGCCCGCCGTGACGCTGCCGCCCTCCTTGCGGAAGGGCGTGCCGAGCTTGGCCAGCGCCTCCAGCGTCGTGTCGGGGCGCAGATGCTCGTCTTCCGCCACGATCACCGGCTCGCCCTTGCGGCGGGGGATCGACACCGGAACGATCTCGCGGGCGAAGCGCCCGGCGGCTTGCGCGCGGGCGGCGCGCTGCTGGCTGCGCAGCGCGAAGGAATCCTGGTCGGCGCGGCTGATCCGATACTCGGCGGCGACGTTCTCGGCGGTTTCCGGCATGCTGTCGATGCCGAATTGCGCCTTCATCAACGGGTTGACGAAGCGCCAGCCGATGGTGGTGTCGAAAATGTCGGCGGAGCGGGAAAAGGCGCTGTCGGCCTTGCCCATGACGAAGGGCGCGCGGGTCATGCTTTCCACGCCGCCGGCGATCATCAACTCTGCCTCGCCCGCCTTGATGGCGCGGGCGGCCATGCCGATGCTGTCCATCCCCGACCCGCACAGCCGGTTGACGGTGGTTCCCGGCACGACGTCGGGCAGACCGGCCAACAGAACCGCCATGCGGGCGACGTTGCGGTTGTCCTCCCCCGCCTGGTTGGCGCAGCCGAGGATGACGTCGTCCACCGCCGCCCAATCGACGCCGGGGTTGCGCGCCATCAGCGCCTTCAACGGCACGGCGGCCAGATCGTCGGGGCGCACCGGAGCCAGCCCGCCGCCGTAACGGCCAAAGGGGGTGCGGACGGCGTCGCAAAGAAAGGCTTCGGTCATGACACGCGGCTCCTGAAAGTCAAGCTGGGGGGGCGGGCGGCGTCGGTCAGCCGACGTCCACGACCCGCTGCCCCTTCAAACGGGCGGATTGGCCACGGAACAGGCCGACGATCACACCATTCTGATTGGTGACGACGGTGTCGTACACGCCCGACCGGCCGCCCTGATGGACCACCCGGCATTCCGCCGTCAGCACGTCGCCCAGACGGGCGGGGGCGGGGAAGCTGATGGAGCAGCCCGCCGCCACCGTCGCATGGTTGTCGGCGTTGCAGGCGTAGGCGAAGGCGGTGTCGGCCAGCGTGAAGGTCATGCCGCCATGGCCGATGTCGTGGCCGTTCACCATGTCCTTGCGCACGGTCATCGTCATCCGGGAAAAGCCCGGCGCGATGGCGACAAGCTCGATGCCGTGGGATTGGGCGCAGAAATCGCGCTCGTACATGCCGCGCCCGACCGCTTCGGCGATCTCTTGCGGGGGCATGCCGGACGGAGGCAGGGTCTCAGCCATGGAAACGGGTTCCTTCCCAGATTTTGCGGCGCAACAGGGCCGAGGCGCGGTAACGGTCCTCGCCATAGGTCCGGGCCAGCGCGTCGAGCGCGCCCAGAACGCGGCTCAGACCGATCCGTTCGGCCCAGGCCAGCGGCCCCAGCGGGTAATTCACGCCCTTGGTCATCGCGGTGTCGACGTCGGCGGCGCTGGCGACGCCCTGCGCCACCGCGTCCGCCGCCTCGTTCGCCAGCATGGCGACGGTGCGCAAAACCGCCATGCCGGGCAGATCGTCCAGCACGGTCACGGCCTTGCCCAGCGCGGCGAACAGCCCGGCGGCGGCGGCGAGCGCGTCATCGGGAACGCCGTTGGCCCTGGCGACGGCCACGCGGGTCGCCGTCGCGTAATCCAGCGCCAGATCGAACAGGACCAGCGGTTTCAGACCGTCTTCCGCCGCGCGCTGTCCGGCGCTGCGCCCATCGGTCAACGCCACGGTCACGCCATCGACGATCAGCAGCCCGCCGCCCGGCTCCTCCTCCACGCTTACCCCGGCGGCGCGCAGCAGGGCGGGCAGGGCGGCGGCGGGGCCGAGATCGCCCTGGACCACCACCCGCGACGGGCGCGGCCCGGCGGTCCGGCTGGCGATGGCCGGGCGGTCGGCGCCGGGGCTGTAATCGTAGAAACCGCGCCCGCTCTTGCGGCCCAGACGCCCGGCGTCCACCAGTTCTTGCTGAATCAGCGAGGGCTGGAAACGCGGGTCGCCGAAATAAGCGGCGTGGACGGAGCGGGTGACGGCGAAATTCACGTCATGGCCGATCAGATCCATCAACTCGAACGGCCCCATGCGGAAACCGCCGGATTCGCGCAGGATGGCGTCGATGCTGGCGGGATCGCCCGCCTGTTCCTGCAACAGCCGCAGCCCTTCGGCGTAGAAGGGGCGGGCCACCCGGTTGACGATGAAGCCGGGGGTCGAGCGGCAACGCACCGGGCTTTTGCCCCAGGCCCGCGCCGTGTCGAACAGCGTGGCGGCGATGGCCGGATCGGTCGCGAGACCGCTGACGATCTCCACCAAGGCCATCAGCGGCGCGGGGTTGAAGAAATGCAGCCCGGCCAACCGTTCGGGCCGCTTCACCCCCGCCGCGATGGCGGTGACGGAGAGGGAGGAGGTGTTGGTGGTCAAAATGGCGTCGGGACCGACGACGCCCTCCAGTTCGGCGAACAGGCGGCGCTTGACGTCGAGATCCTCGACGATCGCCTCGATCACCAACCCGGCGGGGGCAAGGTCGGACAGGCCGTCCACGGCGGTCAGCCGGGCAAGCGTCGCGTCGCGCTCCGCCGCCGTCCGTTTGCCCTTGTCGACCAGCCCGTTCAGCGTCTTGGCGATGGCGGCGACGGCGGACGCCGCCGCGCCGGGGCGGGAATCGACCAGCAGCACCGGATGACCGGCCTGCGCCGCGACCTGGGCGATGCCCTGACCCATGGCGCCGCTGCCGACGACGCCGACGATGGTGGAGGGGGGAAGGGGCCGCATCGTCACCGTCCCTGGAACTGCGGCGCGCGTTTGCCGACGAAGGCGGCGACGCCCTCGCGGTAATCCTCCGTGCGCCCGGCCTCGCGCTGGAGATCGCGCTCCAGATCAAGCTGCGCGTCCAGATCGTTGGTGGAAGAGGCGTTGAGCGCCTGCTTGATGAAGCCCAACCCCTTGGTCGGCTGCGTCGCCAGATGGCGGGCCAGCGCCAGCGCCTCCCCGGCCAGCTTGTCGTCGTCCACCGCCTTCCAGATCATGCCCCAGGCTTCGGCCTGCTCCGCCGACAGCTTGTCGCCCAGCATCGCCAAACCCATGGCGCGGGCGTGGCCGACCAGACGCGGCAGGGTCCAGGTGCCGCCGGAATCGGGCAGCAGCCCGATTTTGCAGAAGGCCTGAATGAAACTGGCCGAGCGCGCCGCCAGCACGATGTCGCAGGCCAGCGCCAGATTGGCCCCGGCCCCCGCCGCCACGCCGTTGACGGCGCAGATCACCGGCATCGGCAGGGCGCGCAGGCTGCGGACCAGCGGGTTGTAGTTGGTCTCGATGGACACGCCCAGATCCGGCCCCTGCGTTCCCGGCGCCACCGCCCGGTCGGACAGATCTTGCCCAGCGCAGAAACCGCGCCCGGCCCCGGTCAGCAGGACGCAGCGCACCGTCTTGTCGTCCTGCGCCTCGGCCAGCGCCTCGCGCAATTCGGCGTGCATGGCGGCGGTGAAGCTGTTCAGCCGGTCGGGCCGGTTCAGCGTGATCGTGGCCACGCCGTCGGCGATGGTCAGAAGGATGGTTTTTTCGCTGGTCATGGCAACGTCGCTCATTGGGCGGCCTCCGAAACGGCGGGAGCGGGAACGCGGCTCTGCACGACGCGGAAGCGGTTGGCGACGAAGGCCAGATCGCACAGCGCGGCGTTGGCCGCCGGGTTGGCCCCGGTGCCGTGGAAATCGCTGAAGGCCGCCGATTGGTTGACGAAGACGCCGCCGGTCAGATTGACCGACAGGGCGACGCCCGCCTCGACGAACGCGTCGCTGGCCTGTTCGATCACCGCCGGATCGCTGGAATAGAGACCGGCGGTCAAGGCGCCCTTGGTCCGGGTCAGACGGGCGGCGCGCTCCAGGCTGTCGGCGGTGGAGTCGGTTTTCACGATGATGGCGATGGGGCCGAACAGCTCCTCGCCGTATGTGTCCTCCTCGCTGGCGTCCATGGTCAGGATCAACGGGGTGCGGACCTGCGCGTCGGGGAATTTCGGGTGGGCGATGGCGCGCGACGGCAACACCACCGTGCCCAGCGTCGCCGCGTGGTCGATGCGGGCCAGCGTGGCGGGCGATTGGATGGCCCCCAGCACCTCCACCGCGCGTTCGGGATCGGACAGGAACTTGTCCACGCCGCCAGCCAGCGCGGCGGCCACCTGATCGAAGCTCATCCGCTCGGCCCCGGCCTGGATGCCGTCCTTGGGCACGAAAAAGACCTGTGTGGTCGTGCACATCTGGCCGGAATAGAGGCTGAGGGTGAAGGCGAGGTTGCGCACCATCCCCTTGGGGTCATCGGTGCTGTCGATGGTGACGGTGTTGACGCCCGCCTTTTCGGTGTAGACCTGGGCGTGACGGGCGTTCTGTTCCAGCCAATCGCCGAAGCCGGTGGAACCGGTGTAGTCGATCACCGCCACCTCGGGCCGCAGGGCCAGATCCTTGGCGATGGCGTCGCCGACGGCCAGAGTCACGAGGTTCGGGTCAAGCCCGGCCTCGACCAGAACCTCGCGGGCGATTTTCACGGTGATGGCCAGCGGCAGGATCGCCGTCGGCCCCGGCTTGACGATCACCGCGTTGCCGGTGACGAGGCTGGCGAACAGGCCGGGATAGCCGTTCCAGGTCGGGAAGGTGGCGCAGCCGATCACCAGCCCGACGCCGCGCCCGACCACCTCGAACCGCTTGTCCATCACCAGCGGCGGGTTCTTGCCCTGCGGCTTTTCCCAGCGCGCCGTCGGGGCCTGATCGGTCATCGCCTTCCAGCCATAGGCGACGGCCTCCAGCCCGCGATCCTGCGCGTGCGGGCCGCCCGCCTGGAAGGCCATCATGAAGGCCTGCCCGGTGGTGTGCATGACCGCGTTGGCGATTTCAAAGCTGCGCGCGTTCAACCGCTTCAGGATTTCCAGACACACCCCCGCCCGGCCATCGGGACCGGCCTTGCGCCAACCCGGCATCGCCGCCTTGGCCGCCGCCAGCAGCGCGTCGATGTCCGACACCGGGTAGGTGACGCCCAACGCGAAGCCGAAGGGCGACCGCTCGCCCCCCGCCGTTCCGGTCACGCCCGGCTGATCCAGCGGAAAGGGCTGGTCGCGGTAGGCCGCCAACGCCGCCTCGCCATCCGCCGCCGCCGTTTCGCCATAGGCGCGCGGGCTGGGCATTTCCGGGTAGGCCGACCAATAGGCGCGGCTGCGGCAGGCGTCCACCGCCTTGCGCAGCGTGGCTTCGTGGGTGGCGAACAGGCTCTGCGGGGTCGTGGTCATGCGGGCGTTTCCCATTTTGCTTGGTTGTCGTTGGGCGGGCGGTTGGCGGTCTGGCGGTTGGCGCTTGCGTCTCTCAGGGGGCGTCGAAGTCGATCACCACCCGCTCGGTCAGCGGGCGCGATTGGCAGGTCAGGACGTAACCGGCCTCGACCTCCCACGGTTCCAGGGAATAGTTTTCGGCCATCGACACCTTGCCTTCGCGGATTTTGGCCCGGCAGGTGCAGCAAACGCCGGATTTGCAGGAATAGGGCAGGTCGGCGCCGTGGCGGTGGGCGGCGTCCAGGATGGTGTCGCCGTCATAAGCCAGCGTGAATTCGCGCCGCTTGCCGTCCTGAAGAATGGCGATGGTCGCGCCGTTCGCCGGATCATCCGCCACGCCGTCGGGCGCGGCCTTCGCCGGGGCGGGCTGACGGCGATCAGCGGACGTGCCGAACAGTTCCAGATGGATGCGCTCCGCCGGGGTTCCGGCGGCGGCCAGCGCGTCGCGCACCTCCTCCACCATCGCTTGCGGGCCGCAGAGGAACGCGGCGTCCAGGCTGGCGGCGTCGAGTTGCCCGGCGCACAGGTCGCGCACCAGATCGGCGCCGATGCGGCCCGACAGCAAGCCCGCCTCTTCCGGCTCCCGGCTCAACAGATGATGGATCGCCAGCCGCCCCATGTGGCGGTTCTTCAGATCCTCCAGCTCTTCGCGGAAGATGATCGACGAGACGGAGCGGTTCCCGTAAATCAGCAAAAATTGGCTGAGCGGCTCGCGCGCCAGCACGGTTTTGATGATCGACAGGATCGGCGTGATGCCGCTGCCCGCCGCGAAGGCGACGTAGCGCCGCGCCGCCGCCGGATCCAACGGGGTGGTGAAGCGGCCCATCGGCGTCATCACGTCGATGACCATGCCGGGGGCCAGCGCGTCGTTGGCGTAGTTGGAGAACAGGCCGCCCTCCACCCGCTTGACGGCGACGCGCAACTCCCCCTCGTCCACGCCGGAGCAGATGGAGTAGGAGCGCCGCGCCTCTTCCCCGTTGATGACGGTCTTCAAGGTCAGATGCTGGCCCTGGACGAAGCGGTAACGCTCGGCCAATTCCGGCGGCACGTCGAACAGCAGCGACACGGTGTCGGCGGTTTCCCGGCGGCAATCCCGGATGGTCAGGGGATGAAAGCTGGGGGCGTGAAAGCTGGGGGCGCTCATGGGGCGGGATTCCTTGTCGGGCGCGCGTCTTTCCCCCTCCCCAACCCTCCCCCGCGATGCGGGAGAGGGAGCCTGGACCCTTGTCGGCGCAAGGCGGAGTTCCCTCTCCCGCGCTCGCGCGGGGGAGGGTTAGGGAGGGGGCGAAGGGCGCGGCCGCTCAATGGCATTTGAACACGTCAAACGGTTCGAGGCAGGCGTTGCAGCGGTGCAGGGCCTTGCAGGCGGTGGAGCCGAAGCGGCTGATTTGCGCCGTGTCGGTCGATCCGCAGAGCGGGCAGGCGACGGATTCCTCCGGCGCGGTCAGCGACCGTTTGCCCGACGCGGGCGGCGGCGCGATGCCGACCTCGGCCAGCTTGGCGCGGCCCGTTTCGCTGATCCAATCGGTGGTCCAGGGCGGGGCGATGACCACGCGGACCTCGGCGTCCAGACCGGCCCGCGCCAGCGCGGTTTCCACATCCAACACGATGACGCCGGTTGCCGGACAGCCGGAGTAGGTCGGCGTCACCGTCACGACGACCCGCCCGACAGCGTCGCGCGCCACCGACCGGACGACGCCGAGATCGACGACGCTCAACACCGGAATCTCCGGGTCCATCACCTCGGCCAAGGCGTTCCAGGCGGTCAACACCACACTGTCGGCCCCTGGCTCCGGCCCCCAACAGCCCGCGTCCGGCATGACCATGCCCCCTCTCACCACGTCGCGTCGGGATAGGCGCGGGGCAGGAACTGCATTTCGGCCAGCAGAAAGCCCAAATGCTCGCTGTGCTCGCCGCGCAGCCCGCCCTTTTGCATCCAGCCGTCGGTCGGGCGGGACAGGGTGGCCTCGTCCAGAATCTCCGCGATCCGGGCGTTCCAGGCGGCGCGCAGTTCCACCGGATCGGGGGCGATCCCGGCGGCGGCCAGGGTCGCGGACGCCGCGTCGCTCTCGAACATCTCGCCGGTGTAGGGCCACAACCGATCCAGCGCGTCCTGGACCCTGGCGTGGCTGACGGCGGTGCCGTCGCCCAGCCGGATCAACCAATCGGCGCTGTGGCGGACGTGATAGCGCGTCTCCTTCACCGCCTTGGCGGCGATCCCGGCCAGCGTCGCGTCGGTGGAGGCGGTCAGCCGGTCGTACAGCTCCACGGCCCAGGAATCATGCAGGAACTGGCGGACGATGGTGCAGCCAAAATCGCGGTTGGGCTGTTCGACCAGCAGATGGTTGCGGTAATCGAACACGTCGCGCCGGTAGGCCAGACGGTCTTCGTCGCGGCCCTTGCCCTCGACCTCCCCGGCGTAGGCCAGCCACAGGCGGGCGTGGCCGACCAGATCCAGGGCGACGTTGGTCAGCGCGATGTCTTCTTCCAGTTCCGGCGCGTGGCCGCACCATTCCGAAAGGCGATGGCCCAGCACCAGACTGGTGTCGCCCAGCCGCAGCGCGTAACCGAACAGGGCCTGTTGGGTGTCGTTGCTCATCCGATGTCCTTCCGACCCATCGCGGGTTTGCTCTTTTGCCGAGGCCGTCTTGCCCCCTCCCTAACCCTCTCCCGCGCAAGCGGGGGAGGGCTGGGGAGGGGGCCGACGCTTCAGATGTTCTTCACGTCGGCGGGGATCTCGTAAAAGGTCGGATGACGGTAAATCTTGTCGTCCGCCGGATCGAACAGGCTGGCCTTATCCGATGGGTCGGAGGCGGCGATGCTGGCGGCGGGAACCGCCCAGATGCTGACGCCTTCCCCCCGGCGGGTGTAGACGTCGCGGGCGTTGTCCAGCGCCATGCGGCCATCGGCGGCGTGCAGGCTGCCGACATGCTTGTGGCTCAAGCCGTTCTTCGGGCGGATGAAAATCTCAAACAACGGCCACTCTTTGCGCTGGCTGGATTGGTTCTCTGCGGCTTTGCGGTCCATGGCTCTAACCCCTCCCGGCTGTTTCAGCCGACTTTTTTCATCTGGCGCTGGGCGCGTTTGGCGGCGTGGGCGGTGGCGGCCTCGCGCACCCACGCGCCCTCGTCCCAGGCCTTGCGGCGGGCTTCCAGGCGTTCGCGGTTGCAGGGGCCGTTGCCCTTCAGGATCTCGTTGAACTCGGTCCAGTCGATGGCGCCGAAGTCGTAATGGCCGGTCTCGGCGTTCAGGCGCAGATCGGGATCGGGGATGGTCAGGCCCAGAAACTCCGCCTGCGGCACGGTGGCGTCGACAAAGCGCTGGCGCAGCTCGTCGTTGGAGAAACGCTTGATCTTCCAGGCCATGTTCTGCGCCGAATGGGCCGACTGGTCGTCGGACGGGCCGAACATCATCAGCGACGGCCACCACCAGCGGTTCAGCGCGTCCTGCGCCATCCGCTTTTGCTCCGCCGTGCCGTTGGCCAACGCCAGCATCAGCTCATAGCCCTGGCGCTGGTGGAAGCTCTCCTCCCGGCACACCCGCACCATGGCGCGGGCGTAGGGGCCGTAGGAGCAGCGGCAGAGCGGCACCTGATTCATGATCGCCGCGCCGTCCACCAACCAGCCAATGGCCCCGATGTCGGCCCAGGTCAGGGTCGGGTAATTGAAAATGCTGGAATATTTGGCCTTGCCCGCCAAAAGCTGTTCCACCAGCTCGTCGCGCGACACGCCCAGCGTCTCCGCCGCGCTGTAGAGGTAAAGCCCGTGCCCGCCCTCGTCCTGCACCTTGGCCAGCAGGGCCACCTTGCGGCGCAGGCTGGGCGCGCGGGTGATCCAATTGCCTTCCGGCAGCATGCCGACGATTTCGGAATGGGCGTGCTGGGCGATCTGGCGGACCAGGGTGCGGCGGTAGCCGTCGGGCATCCAGTCGCGCGGCTCAATCTTTTCTTCGGCGTCGATGCGTTCCTGAAACCGGATGTCGTCCTGCGTCACCAGACGGGGTGACGGCTGAGCGCCCTGCTCGGTCTTGCTGTCCAAACCCTGCGTGTACATCGGCGTCCCCGCGATTGCTTGCGCGTCCAGCAAACTGTCTGTGAGGGGAAAATATGATACAAAACTCAGACTGTAAAGTGGATTGATGTGTCATTTCGTCGCCCTGCGCCGCAGCGTTGGGATTCCGGCTTTTCCTGGGCTTTTTCCTTGGAAACAATGGGGATTTTGACCGCTAAAACCCCTGATGCGGATGTGGGAATTTTGCCGACACGACACAAAGATTCTCTATTTTCATTGAATGATGCGCCGCAAAAGCGAGGGCGTGACGGGCTGGGCCGCGCCGCGTTCAGGACCGCGCGGCGGCGGACAGGGTGGGAAGCGCTTCGCTCAACAGGGCGGCGATGTCCTTGGCGGCGACCGGCTTGTGCAAAATCCGATAGCCGCTGGCCTTGGCGTCGGTGATGCGCTCTGGCGCGGTGTCGCCGGTCAGCACGACGCACAGGGGAGAACCCGGATTCTTCAGAATGGTCCGCACCGTCCGCTCCACCGCGCCGATGGCGTCCAACCCGCTTTCCCCGGCTTCCAGCCGCAGATCAGCGATCACCAGATCGGGCGACCGTCGGGCTATGGTCAGCGCCCGCACCGCCGTCGCCGCGCCGTCGCAGGCCAAAACCCGCCACCCGCATTGCTCAATCAGCAACGTCAGCCCTTCGCGCACCAGCGGATCGTCGTCGATCACCAGCGCCAGACCGACGGCCCCGTCGGCTCCGGCCAGCCCACCCGATCCCGGCGACGGCAAAACGGCGACCCGATCCAGCGTTTGTCCGTCGATCCGGATGGTGAAGCAGGAGCCTTTCCCCGGCGTCGAGGCGACCTCCACCCGGTATTTCAGCAGGCGGGCCAGTCGATCGACGATGGCCAACCCCAACCCCAGCCCCTTGCCGCGATCCCGCGCCGGGTTGGCGATCTGGTAGAATTCGTGGAAGATTCGCTCCAGATGCTCCGCTGGAATGCCGATTCCGGTGTCGTGAACCTGAATGCGCACCCCGTTGGCGCGGCGGCGACACCCCAGAACGATCCGCCCCCGCTCGGTGTAGCGCAGGGCGTTTTCCACCAGATTGCGGATGATCCGCTCCAGCAGGGCCGGGTCGGCGGACAGGGTGACGCTGGTCGGCGCGGCGCGGAAACGGATGCCCTTTTCCGCCGCGCGCAGCCGGTATTCATCCTCCAACCGCTGAAAAATCGCCCCCAGCGACACCGTTTGCACGCTGGGCGACACCGCGCCCGCGTCCAGCTTCGACATGTCGAGGATGGCGTCGAGCAGGCGGCAGAGCGCGTTGATCGACGCCTCGATCTTGCCGACCAGGGAGGAGGCCGGATGATCGCCCAGCCGCACCGCCAGCGCGGCGGTCAACAGCACCAGCGATTGCACGGGCTGGCGCAAATCATGGCTGGCGGCGGCCAGGAAATGGGTTTTCGCCGTGTTGGCGCGTTCGGCGACCATCAGGGCCATGATCGCTTCCTGGCGCGCGCGTTCGGCCTCCGTCTTGGCGTCTTCCGCCTCGGCCCGCGCCTGTCCGGCCCGTTCGGCGAAGGTGCGCTGGATGGTGATCTCCTCCGCCGCGCGCAGGTCGCGTTCGCGCTGGATGGTGGCGATGTGGTCAAGCATGGCGTTGAAGGTCGTCGCCAGACCGGCCACCTCGTCGTCGCCGCGCACGCGGGCGCGCTGGCCGATGAAACCATGGCTGACGATGGTTCCGGCCAGCCGCTCCAACTCGCGCAGGGAGCGGGTCATGTGGCCGCCCACCGCCCGACTGCCGAAATAAATTCCAATCAGCGAGGCCAACGCGACCAGCCCATAGGCGGGCAAGACCCAGGACAGAAAGGCGGCGGTCGGCGCCGCCGACGCCTCCAACCGCAGGACCAGCCCCAGCGGGGCCAGCCGGTCGGACACCCGCAAGGGCGTCTCCACCGCCATCCGCCCGGCGGGAACCGGCGGCACGGCGGCCCCGGCCTGGATCAGCGTGGCTTCGGGATGGAGAACCAGCGCGCTCAAGGGGGCCTTGAAGAGCAGCGCGCCTGCGGGGGGCGCGCCGCCCTCCGCCGCCGGAAGGTCGGCGGCGAGCAGGAACAGCCGGGCGCCGTCCTTCACCACCGCCACCGCCGATTGTCGGGCGGCGACGGCGCGCTCCAGCCACGCCAGATCGGCGGGCGTCATCCGCAAATCCGCCCGCTGCCCGTTGTCGGCCAGCGGCTTCCCCTCGGCGTTGGTGAAGACCAGGACCACTGGCACGCTGGCGATCTGGCCGACGCTGCGCAGGAAGGGCAAAAGATGGCTGTCCTTGCCGCTGGAATCGGCCAGCGCGCTTGTCAATTCCCGGTTGTTCGCCAGATCCCGCATGGTGTTGACCAACGTGGTCAGCAGCCCTTCGGTCTGCCGGGCCACCAGCGCGGCGTTGGCCTGGACGTTGGCGTAATGCTGCCGGGCCAGATGGCGGCTGGAGACCATATACAGGCTGGTCCCGATCAGAACGGCCAGCACGACCCCCAGCATCAACGACACCAAGGCGAAGCGCCGGGACAGCCGCCCACGGGTGAACAGGCGCTGAACAGCGCGAACGGGTGAGAAAGGGCGGAGGTTCGGGGTCATGCGGCCAGCGGCGAAAATCCGTACCGCCATCCCCGATGGCGGCGCCGGGAACCGGCGACGCACACTATGGAAGGATCAAAAGCCCTTGGTCAATCAGCCCTTTGGCCAGTTCATCCCGCCGAAACGGCGACGTCGCGCACAAAATCAACCATCGCCTGCAAGACCACCTCCGCTTGGTCACGGTGCGGGGTGTGACCGCAGGAGTCGAGCACGAGGAGCGACACCGGCCCGCCGCTTTGCGCCGCGATGGCGTCGTACTGCGCGGCGGTGGCGTATTCATCATCCACCCCCTGGATCACGAGAAACGGCGCGCGGATGCCGGGCAGGCGGTCTTCAATGTTCCAAAACCGGAACTTTTCGGTCAACCAGGCGTCGTTCCACCCCCAGAACGCGCCATCGACATTCTCGCCATGCAACCGCTTCAACCGCTCGCGCAGCCCGTCCTCATAGGCCGCCCGCGCGGCCCGAATGCCGACGATGGTGACGTCTTCGACAAAGACATGCGGCGCTTCGGCGATGGCGCCGCGCACGCGGGAAGCGACCGGGCCGGAGGCGGCGAGCAGAGCGATGGACGCCCCGTCGCTGTGGCCGACCAGCACGACGTCGGTCAACCCCAACTGGTCGAGCAGCCGGGGCAGAACCCTGTCCGCCTCCTCGTGCAGATAGCCGGTGGAGCGGGGCAGAACCACGGGCGAGGAGCGGCCATAGCCGCGCCGGGAATAGATCAGCGCGCCGCAGCCGGTCGTCGCCGCCAGACGGTCGGGAAAATCCTTCCAGATGGCGACGCAGCCCAGCCCTTCATGCAGGAAAACCAGGGTCGGCAAGCCCGCCCGCGCGGCTGGAACGCGGCGGTATTCCAGGGAAACCCCGTCGATGTCGAGAAAGCCGTTCAGCGTTTCCGGCGTCATGCCGCGTGCCCCATCATCCGCGCGCCGTTACAAGCGGCGGCACTCTAAGCCGAATTGCGCCGCTTCGGCAACGCCTTGCCCCTGTCGTTGCCCAACGTTTCAGCGGCAAGCCCAAAGAATCGGCACAAACCATCCTCAGCAAGTCTTTTTGCCGGTCTTTGCCAAAATGGTCCGTATTTTGCGTTGCAACACACGACCGCATCCCATCCAAAGGACCTAGCTCTTTTGATGGGCACCCGACCGCAAAGGATGATCCGCATGAAACACCCCATCCTGCACAGCGATCTGCACGCCGCCGCGCGCTTCGTTCTGGCGGCGAAGTTCCGGACCCTGCGTGATTTGGAGCAGCTTTCTGCGGTCTGCACCGTCGTTTCCGCCACCGCCGCCCTGATCCATGAACTGCAAAAGGAACGTGGCCTCTGGAACATCCATCTGGGAAGCGGCGGACGCCGTTTTTCTGAGCAAATAGCCCCACAGACGGCGCTTTGCCAAAAATACGAGCAGGAATTGCGCGCCCGCTTCGCTGAGTTGGACCGCATGGTCCATGGCGCGGCGCTGTTTGGCGACATCCGCCGCGCGCTCGCCGATCTCGACGCGTTGCCCGATCTGCGGGAACGGGCGGGGCGCCTGGACTTGGCCCCAAAAGACACCTTCGCCTTTTTCTGCGGCTTGATCGGCGCGTTGCTGAGCGCCGTGTCGGCGGCGGCCGACGTGTCGTCCGATCCGGTCGTGTCGCGCGCCCTGATCGCCGCCTTCAACCTCATGCGGGGCAAGGAACAGGCCGGACAGGAACGGGCGACGGGCGCCGCCGGTTTTTCCGCCGGGCGGTTCGACGCAGGGCTGCATCGGCGCTTCGCCGCCCTCATCACCGCGCAAAATCGCTCGTTCGCGGTCGTCGCGGAAAACGTCGCGCCGGAACAGGCCGAAGCCTTGCGCGTCGCCCTATCGGATCAAGCCGATTTCGAGCGGATGCGCCGCGTCGCCCGCGACGGCGGCCTGAGCGGCGCGCTCGAAGACGTCGAAGGCCCCGCTTGGTTCGCCGCCGCGACCCGGCGGATCGACGCGATCAAGCGGGTGGAAGACCGCTTGATCGCCGATTTGGGCGGCGCCTGCGCCACCGCGCTGGCCAAGGCGCGCCAGGATTTCGCGGCGCCGCTCGCCAACGCCACGCCACGGCTGCGCCTGATTGGCTGGTGGACCCGCCGCCGCTTGACCGCGCAGGCTCGGTGGTCCGAACGGGTGGCTCAGGCCATGCGGGCCGCCGCCCTGCCGTCGAACGCCCCAGAATGGGCGCGCGACGCCCAACGCCTGTTCCAGGAAGGTTTGGGCAACACCGCCAGCCTCGCCGCCCAGCAGCAACAGGAGCGTGACCGGAGCGAAGAGCGTCAGCAGATTTTGGAAGACGCCGTGCATGATTTTGGCAGTTCCAGCGACTCCGCTCTGTCCACCATGGCCGACATGGCCGGGCGGATGCGGGACAGCGCCCAACGCATGGCGGAGATGGCCGGGCAGAACAGCCAACGCTCGCTCAGCATGGCGTCGGCGTCGCGCCAATCGCTCGACGGCGTGCGCACCGTGGCCAAGGCGGCGGAGGAGTTGAGCGCGGCCATCCACGACATCAACCGCCAAACCGAAGAAACCCTGCGCATCACCGCCACCGCCGTGTCGGAGGTTGAACGGACCAACGGCACGGTTGGCGGCCTGCACGACGCCGCCAACCAGATTGGCAAGGTGGTCGGCTTGATCCACGAGATCGCCGGACAAACCAACCTGTTGGCGCTGAACGCCACCATCGAGGCCGCCCGCGCCGGAGAGGCGGGGAAGGGATTCGCCGTGGTCGCTGGCGAGGTCAAGACCCTGGCGACCCAGACGGCGCGGGCGACCGACGACATCGCCCGGCAGGTTCAGGCGATCCAAGACGCCGCGCTGGCGACCGTGGACACCATCGCCTCGATCCGCGACACCGTCGCCAGCATGGACGGCGTCATCACCCGCGTCGCCGCCGCCCTGGCCCAGCAAGAGGCCGCGACCGACCGGATCGCCGCGACCATCCAGGACGTCGCCGACGGCGCGCAAACCGTGTCCGGCGCCGTGGAGGGCGTCGCTGGGGCCGCCGACGACACCGGCGCCATGGCCGGGCGCGTGCTGGACGCCGCCCGTGATCTGGACGGTTTGACGCGAACCTTGCGCGGCGATTTGAAGGGTTTCATCGACACGGTTCGGGTGGCCTGACCCTGGCGGCCTATGATTTGCTGAGACAATAGAAGCGGTGGACGGGGAGGCGGCGACGGTGCGGGTTCTGGTGGTCGATGACGACAGCGAACGGGCCGCTTTGGTGGAAAGCAGCCTGCGCGAAACCGGCGCGGTCATTGCCGCCGTGATCGGCGTCGACGCCGATTTGCGCGCCGCCATCCAGGCCCACCGCCCCGACGTCATCATCGTCGATCTGGTCGCGCCCAACCGCGATTACCTGGAAGATCTGATGTCGATCAACCAGGAGACCCCGCGCCCCGTCGCCCTGCTGATCGGCGAGGAGGACCGCCCGCTGATGGCGCGCGCCGTCCGCGCGGGCGTCAGCCTGTACGCCGTGGACGGGTTGAGCGCCAAGCTGGTCCGCTCGATCATCGACACGGTGGCCGGGCATTTCGACCGCTACCGCGCGGTGAACGAGGAATTGGAAAAATCCCGCGCCGCGTTGAGCGACCGCAAACGGATTGAGCGGGCCAAGGGCCTGCTGATGACCCACCGCGACCTGAGCGAAGACGACGCCTATAAGACCTTGCGCCGAATGGCGATGGACCAAAACAAACGGCTGGTGGACGTCGCCGAGGCCGTGCTGAATTTGGCTGATTTGCTGAAGCGGTGATGGCGCGCGCTGGTCAAGACTTTTGGTGGCGCACGATGATTTCGGTTAGAAATCCCATGATTTGCGGCGGCTCCATGCCGTCAGGCGCAAAGCGGTCACAGCCGCAATGACGGCGATACAGATCAACCATGAATGGTTCGTTTCCCATAAAGAACATTGACCAGTTTTCAAGGATAGGATTGTCAATCCCGGCCTTGATGACCGTCCTCACATTGCGGTGTCGGGTGTCGAGAAGAATTTTGCTGTAAAGCGCCTCCACCACTCGATGCGGGCCTTCGAGAATCTCCAAAAAATGGGCCGTGTTGAAACAGAGCATGCTGCTGATGTTCCGCGCCGGATTCTTGGTTTGAGACGCGGATAGGATGGATTTGATGTGCTCCTTCGTGACGTTCGCCGCGATCTCGCTGCAAAACACGATGCGCAGCAAGCCGTTGGCGCGGGAGGTCCCCCTTTCGCGCAGAAGCGATTCAACACGCTGCCGCAACAGGTTCGGGTTGATTGGTTTGGTCAGGAAAGCGGTGGCGCCAACGTCACGCGCGCGTTTGACGATTTCCGGCGCGGTGTGGGCGGTCAGCACCGCGACGGGAATTCCGGTGTCGAGCGGAACCTTCGGCGCAATGCCTTCGGGCAAGCGGCCTGACCGAAGCAGCGTGATGAAGGCCAGTCCGCCCATCGGCTCCATGTCAAGATCGCAAAGGATCAGGCTGACCGGCGAAATGTTCAAAATGTTGAAGGCGTTCCAGGCCGACGACGCTTCATACACCGTGCCGACGCCAATTTTTCGCAGAATGGTGGCGATCAAGCGGCTTGTGAACTCATTGTCCTCAATCACCAGAACAGACGCCGATTTCAACACAGATTCCTGGCTGCACATGCCTTCTCCCCTGAACAGCCATTTTAAAACCCATATGTTTTGTAAGGTGGGCGATGGCGTCCAGCCAATCAGGGAAAACACCAAATTGATGCTTTACGCAATACACTCTCATTAAATATTTTCTCAACAACTCACACGCCACTAGGATTAACAAAGGAAAAACAATAAAATATCACAATCAATCAGTCGATAAAATCGTCCCGACTCAAGCCATACTTCTTGAGCTTGTCGTAAAAAGTCTTGCGCGGAATGGTCAAGGCTTCGATAGCCGCCTTCACGCTTCCCTTGTGACGGGCAAGCTCGCTTTGGATCAGCCCTTTCTCGAACAGATCCACCTGCTCAGACAGCGACAGGGCCGTGGAACGGGCGGGCGGATCCGGCTCCGCCGTCGCTTCGTCCAGACCCAGGACGAAACGGTCGGCGGCGTTGCGCAGTTCGCGGACGTTGCCGGGCCAATCCTGGCTGACCAGCCGTTGCGTCTGGGCGGGCGACAGGGCGCGCGGTTCGCGGTTGTAGCGGTTGGCGGCCTGAAGCACGAAATGCTGGAACAGCAACGGGATGTCGTCGCGCCGCTCGCGCAGCGGGGGGATGGCGACGACGACGACGTTCAGGCGGTAATAGAGATCCTCGCGGAATTTCCCGGCGGCGGCGGCCTGCTTCAAATCAATTTTGGTCGCGGCGACCACGCGCAGATCAACCGGAATCAGTTCGTTCGACCCCAGCGGCTCGACCACCCGTTCCTGAATGACCCGCAGCAGCTTGACCTGAAGCGACAGCGGCATGCTTTCGATTTCGTCGAGGAACAGGGTGCCGCCGCTGGAATGCTCGATCCGCCCGATCCGCCGTTTGCTCGCCCCGGTGAAGGCCCCGGCCTCATGCCCGAACAATTCGCTTTCAAAGATGGCTTCGGGCATCGCCCCGCAATTCAGCGCCACGAAGGGGTGTTTGCGGCGGACGCTGGCGGCGTGGAGCGAACGGGCGACCATTTCTTTTCCCGTGCCGGTTTCGCCCAACACCAGAACGTCGGCGTCGGTGTCGGCCACCGCCGCGATGGCGGCGCGCAGCCGCTCGATCCCCGCCGTGCGCCCGACGATGCTGTGCGTCGCCTCCCCCCCGCCGGACAGGGCGGCGCGCAGGCGGCGGTTTTCCAGAACCAGACGGCGCTTTTCCACCGCCCGCCGCGCGGTTTCCGTCAACCGATCCGACGGGAAGGGCTTTTCCAGGAAATCATAGGCGCCCTTGCGCATCGCCTCCACCGCCATCGGCACGTCGCCATGGCCGGTGATGAGGATGACCGGCAATTCCGGGTCGATGGCCTGTACCCGCGCCATCAGCGTCAAGCCGTCCATCTGCGGCATCCGCAGATCGGTGACGAGGCAGCCCGGCCAATCGCGCCCGATGTGGCGCAGGGCGCGCTCCGCACTGTCGCAGGCGGTGACGGAGAAATCGGCCAGTTCCAGCGCCTGCTGCCCGGCCAACCGAACCGCCCGTTCGTCATCGACAAAGAGAACGCAGCCGCTTCCCGCGTCGGGCATGGTCATGACGGGTTGTCCATTGTTTTGAGGCGCAGGGTGAAAACGGCCCCGCCGTCGGCGTGCTTGCCGGCGGTCAGGCTGCCGCCCAAATCCTCGACGATGCCATGGCTGATCGACAGACCCAGCCCCAGCCCGTCGCCGGCCTCTTTGGTGGTGAAAAAGGGAACGAACAGGCGGGGCAAATCCGCTTCGGCGATGCCGACGCCGCTGTCGGCGACGCTCAACAGCAATCCATCCTCCAGCGCGCGCGCCGTGATCCGCAGATGGCGGCGGGGGGAGTCGCGCATGGCGTCGGCGGCGTTGCCGATCAAATTCACCAGCACCTGTTGCAGGCGGACATCCTCGCCCACCACCCACACCGGCGAGTCTGGAAGATCCAGATCGACCGTCACGTCCTCGCGCCGCAAGCGCGCCTCGAACAGCGCCAGCGCTTGGGCGACGGCGCCCTGGACCGACACCGGCCCCACGGCGCCCGACGCCCGCCGGGCGAAGCCCTTCAACTGGCGGGTGATCGCCGCCATGCGGTCGGTCAGGTCGGCGATCTCAGCCAGATTGGCCCGCACCGAGTCCGTCCGCCCGCGCTCCAGCAACACCACCGCGTTGTCGGCGAAGCTGCGCAGGGCGGCCAGCGGCTGGTTGATCTCGTGCGCGATCCCCGCCGACATCTGGCCCAGCGCCGCCAGCTTGGCCGCTTGGGTCAATTCATTCTCGGTCGCCCGCAATTCGGCGGTCGCTTCGGCGACCCGGCGCTCCAACTCCACCCGCGCCGCCTCCTGAAGCGCCAACCGTTCGGTCAGCGCGGCGCGGCGCAGAGCCAGCGCGTAAACCGCCACCGCCGCCAAAGCCGCCAAAGCGGCGGCCAGCAGCCCGGCGACCTGTCCGCGAACCGTCACCGGATCCAAGCTGGTCAGGCTGTGCAGCGTCCAGTCGCCGCCGGACATCGCGACGGAGGCCAACAGATAGCGGCGCTCGCCGCCCGCCTCGGCCAGGGCGATGCGGTCCGACGCGCCGCCGAAGGCCCAGGGCAGCACGTCCAGCCCCTCGCTGCTGCCGCTGGGCGTGATCGGCAGGCTGATCGGCAATTGGCGGGGCAGGGCGTGGTAGCGCCAATCGGGGACGTTGGTGATGAACACCAGGCCATCGCGGTCCGTCACCAGCAGCTTTTCCTGCCCCGGCGCCCAGGCCCGCTCCAGCCGCTCGAAACCGACCTTCAGCACCACCGCGCCCACTGTGCGGTTTTCCGCCACCACCCGATGGGCGGTGTAATAGCCGGGAATGAAGGAGGTGGTGCCAAGGGCGAAATGGTGGCCCTCGCCCCGTTCCATCGCCAGACGGAAATAGGGCCGATAGGCGAAATTCTGCCCGACGAAGCTGCCGACGCCGTTCCAATTGCTGGCGGTCAACGTCAAGCCGGTCCCGTCCATGATGTACAGCGCCGACGCGCCCAGCGCCTGGGCGATGCCCGCCAGCTTGGCGTTCATCCGCTCCACGCGGGCGGGGGTCGGGTCGGCCAGCAGGGTTGTGACCTCGGCGTCTTGCGCCAAAGCCAGGGGAACGGCGGCGTGACGCTCCAACTCAGCCCGCAAATTGGCGTCGTAGAGGGCCAATTGCGCCTGGACCCGCTCCCGCACATCCGCCTCGGCCAACCCCGCCGACCAGCTTGCCGCCAAGGCGGCGGCCAACGGAACGCCCAGCAGAAGCAACGCCAGCAACAACCGCCGAGGTTGCGCCAACGCGCCCGCGATCAGGCCGCTGACCGAATATGTCCCGATTCGGTCACGCATTGGACCGAACGCCGTCAAAGCGCATGTTGCACCGCAACAATCCATCCCAAGAGCCACGAATGTGCGGATTTTCGCACATCGCGATGGGGCTTGTCGTGCGGATTTTCGCTCAAGCCTTTTCCTCAAATCCTTGATGTTGCTGGATTCAGCAATTGGCCCAGCGCTTGCTTTCATAGGCAACCAAGTCCGGCGCAGCCCGCCAGAGAGCGGACGCCCCACCAAGGAACGCCACGAGGAGATGACCATGAGCGCAGACGCGACCGCCGCCCACGGGCCGGTGAAGAAGCCCTTCTACACCAACCTGACCGTTCAGGTTCTGACCGCGATCACCTTCGGCATCCTGCTGGGCCATTTCTACCCGTCCATCGCGGTGGAGATGAAGCCGCTGGGCGATCTGTTCATCAAGATGGTCAAGATGGTGATCGGCCCCATCGTGTTCCTGACCGTCGTCACCGGCATCTCCTCCATCGGCAATCTGAAGAAGGTCGGCAAGGTCGGCGGCAAGGCCCTGCTGTATTTCGAGGTCGTGACCACCTTCGCGCTGGGCATCGGGTTGCTGGTCGTCAACCTCGTCCGTCCGGGCGGCGGGATGAACATCGTGCCCGGCCAGTTGAAGGCCGATTCCGTGCAGAAATACGCCACGACGGCGAAAGAGCACGGCTTCATGGACTTCATCGTCGGCATCGTTCCCGACAACATCGTCGGCGCCTTCGTCCAGGGCGACATGCTGCAAATCCTGTTCTTCGCCGTGGTCTTCGGCGTGGCGCTGGCCGCCATGGGCCAGAAGGGCAAGCTGGTCGAGGACATCTTCGACAAGGTCGGCCACGCGCTGTTCGGCGTCATCGGCATCCTGATGCGCGTCGCCCCGGTCGGCGCCTTCGGCGCCATGTCCTTCACCATCGGCAAATACGGCGTCTCGTCGCTGACCTCGCTGGGCCAGTTGATGGCGTCGGTTTACATCACCATGGCGATCTTCATCTTCGTCGTGTTGGGAACCATCACCAAGCTCTACGGCTTCAGCATCTGGAGCTTCGTCCGCTACATCCGCCAGGAACTGCTGATCGTTCTGGGCACCTCCTCCTCGGAATCCGTCCTGCCGCGCATGATGGAGAAGATGCAGAAGTTCGGCTGCTCCAAGCATGTCGTCGGTCTGGTCATCCCGACGGGCTATTCCTTCAACCTCGACGGCACGTCCATCTATCTGTCGATGGCCGCCATCTTCATCGCCCAGGCCTTCAACGTCGATCTGACGATCTGGCAGCAGCTCTACATCCTCGTCATCCTGATGCTGACGTCCAAGGGCGCGGCGGCGGTGACGGGCGGCGGCTTCGTGACGCTGGCCGCCACCCTGTCGGCCACCGGCGTGCTGCCGATCGAGGGGCTGGCCCTGCTGCTGGGCGTGGACCGCTTCATGTCGGAGGCCCGCGCCCTGACCAACCTGATCGGCAACGGCGTCGCCACCGTCGTCATCGCCAAGATGGAAGGCGAGTTCGACGAGAGCAAGGCGGTCGCCGAGTATCAGCATCACTTCAAGGAACCGGCGCTGGCCCGGATCTGAAAATTCCAAAGATGACCCGCGCTGACCTCGTCAGGGTCATGTAAAGTGGCAGGGACGGTTCGGCAGGGTTCGAATCGTCCCTTTCTCTTTTGAACGGGACGTTCTCCTGCGCTATAACCGGCGAACAGGATAACGCAGCCTCAAGAAATTAACCTAAATCACGTTAATCGGAGGAAGAGACCCCATGTCCGGCGATTTTGACGCAATGGCGCTTGAGTATCACCGCAACCCCCGCCCCGGAAAGCTGGCGGTGGTCGCGACCAAGCCCATGGCCAACCAGCGCGATCTCGCGCTTGCCTATTCGCCGGGCGTGGCGGTCGCCAGCATGGCCATCGCCAACGATCCGGCCCAGGCCGCCGAACTGACGGCGCGCGCCAATCTGGTCGCCGTCGTCACCAACGGCACCGCCGTTCTGGGGTTGGGCAACATCGGCCCGTTGGCCGCCAAGCCGGTGATGGAGGGCAAGGCCGTCCTCTTCAAGAAATTCGCCGGCATCGACTGCTTCGATCTGGAACTGAACGAGCTGGACGTTGACGGGCTGGTCGAGACCATCGTTCGGCTGGAGCCGACTTTCGGCGCGATCAATCTGGAAGACATCGCCGCCCCGGCCTGCTTCGAGGTCGAGCGCCGCTGCCGCGAGCGGATGAAGATCCCGGTGTTCCACGATGACCAGCACGGCACCGCCATCGTCGTCGGCGCCGCCGTGCTGAACGGTCTGGCGTTGGTCGGCAAGGACATCGGCTCGGTCAAGGTGGTCTCCACCGGCGGCGGCGCGGCGGGCATCGCCTGCCTGGACCTGATGGTCAGCCTGGGCGTCAAACGCGAGAATGTCTGGCTGGTGGACCGCGTCGGTCTGGTCCACAAGGGCCGGAACGAGGAGATGAACGAGTATAAGGACGCCTACGCGCAGGACACCGACGCGCGCGTCCTGTCGGACGTGATCGACGGGGCCGACATCTTCCTCGGCCTGTCCGGCCCGAACGTGCTGAAGCCGGAGTTGCTGGGCCGTATGGCCGACAAGCCGCTGATCCTGGCGCTGGCCAACCCGACCCCGGAAATCATGCCCGATCTGGCGCGCGAGGCCCGCGCCGACGCGATCATCGCCACCGGGCGGTCGGATTTCCCCAACCAGGTCAACAACGTCCTGTGCTTCCCCTTCATCTTCCGGGGTGCGCTCGACGTCGGGGCGACCACCGTCAACGAAGAGATGAAGATCGCCGCGACCCACGCGGTCGCCAGCCTCGCCCGCGCCGAGCCGTCGGACGTGGTGGCGGCGGCCTATGTCGGCGAGACGCTGCGCTTTGGTCCGGAATACATCCTGCCCAAGCCCTTCGACCCGCGCCTGATCGTCGAAGTGTCGTCGGCGGTGGCAAAGGCGGCGATGGAATCCGGCGTCGCCACCCGTCCAATCGCCGATTTCCGCGCCTACCGCGAGCAGTTGAACCAATACGTCATCCGCTCCGGCCTGTTCATGAAGCCGGTCATCACCAAGGCCAAGAGCGCGCCCAAGCGCGTCGTCTACGCCGAAGGCGAGGATCCGCGCGTCATCCGCTGCGCCCAGGTGGTGGTTGACGACGGCATCGCCCAACCGATTCTGATCGGCCGCCGCGAGGTGGTGGAGCGCATCATCGGCGAAATGGGCCTGCGCCTGAAGATCGGTCGCGACGTCGAGGTGATCGAGATCATCCGCGACCTGCGCTATCACAGCTACGCCGAGGCCTACCGCAAGCTGATGGGCCGTCGCGGCGTCGCCCCGTCCCACGCCGCCAACGTCGTGCGCACCCAGCCGACCGTCTTCGGCGCGCTGATGGTCCGCCGGGGCGAGGCCGACGCGATGGTCTGCGGCACGTCGGGCCGCTTCAACGAGCATTTCGGCCACATCGCCGGGTTGATCGGGCTGCGCAAGGGCGTGAAGGTCGCGGCCACGATGAACGCGCTGATTTCGCAGAAGGGCGTTCACTTCATCACCGACACCTACGTCAACGCCGACCCCAGCGCCGAAGAGGTGGCGGAAATCGCCCGTCTGGCGGCGGACGAGGTTCAGCGCTTCGGCATCGAGCCGAAGGTCGCCTTGCTCTCCCACTCCAACTTCGGCAGCGCCGACACCCCATCGGCCCGCAAGATGCGCAAGGCGTTCGAGCTGGCGTCTGAAACCATGCCCGATTTGCAGATCGACGGCGAAATGCACGCCGACGCCGCGCTGGCCGAAGCCATCCGCAAGGAGGTTCTGCCCGACAGCCGTCTGAAGGGCGAAGCCAACCTGCTGGTCATGCCGACGCTGGACGCCGCCAACATCGCCTTCAACATGATGAAAATCCTGGGCGAAGCGCAGAATGTCGGCCCGATCCTGCTGGGCGTCGAACGTCCGGTCCACATCGTCACCCCATCGGTGACGACGCGCGGTCTGGTCAACATGACCGCCGTCGCGGTGGTGGACGCCCAACTCTCCACCCCCGTCAACGCCGCCCCCCGCCCGCCGGTCTTGTCCGACGACGAGTAACCCACTCCCAAAAAGCCCTCTCCCCAACGGGGAGAGGGCTGGGTGAGGGGGCGTGCTGCCTGGAACCACACACAGCGGAACCACCGCAACCACCAAGATCACATCCCCAGCGGTGGTGTAGGATCTGTGGGGAACCGGGATGACCGCTGGTATTTGCCGACTGGTATGGCGGAGGCCCATGCCACCGAAGCTCTTGATCCTGGCAGATCAGGATTAAAAGCCGTCGCCATCAGATCACGCCGAGACGGGCATGGGAGTGTGACGTATCGCCGACCGTCGTCGGCTTGATGCGGAACCATGCCGCATAGAGAGCGGGAAGGAAGAGCAGGATCAGCACCGTGCCGACCGCCGTGCCGCCGATCAGCGTGTAGGCCATCGATCCCCAGAAGACCGAGTGGGTGAGGGGAATGAAGGCCAGCACGGCGGCAAGGGCGGTCAAGATCACCGGTCGCGTCCGCTGCACCGTGGCCTCGATGACGGCGTGATAGTCATCATAGCCTGCCGCCTGGTTCTCCTTGATCTGTTCGGTCAGGATCAGCGTGTTGCGCATCAGGATGCCGGCCAGACCGATCAGGCCAAGGATGGCGTTGAAACCGAAGGGCTGGTTGAAGGCGAGCAGCATGGGCACGACGCCGACGACGCCGAGCGGCGCCGTCAGCAAGACCATGGCCATCGTCGAGAAGGAGCGCACTTGCAGCATGATGAAAACCAGCATGGCCGCGATCATGACGGGGAAGACCTTGCCGAGCGCCGTGTTGGCCTTGGCCGCTTCCTCGATCGATCCGCCCGTTTCGATGCGATAGCCGGGCGGAAGCGAGGCGATCAGCGGCTGAAGGGCGGTCATGATCTGTTTGGAAACCTCCGGCGGCTGGGTCGCCTCGTTGAAGTCCGAGCGGATCGTGATGACCGACGTCCGGTCCCGGCGTTTCATGATCGGTTCTTCCAGCCGTATGTCCGCATGGCCGATCTGGTCAAGCGGGATTGACTGGCCGGTCCGGCTCGTCAGCGAGAAATCGGCCAGACGCGCCGGATCCAGGCGTTCGCCCCCGGCGCTGCGCGCCACGATGGGGACATTGCGGATGTCCTCGCGGACCTGGGTGACGGCGATCCCGGTGAGAAGGAACTGGAGCTGCTGGCCGACTTCAGCCGGTGAGAGACCGATGAGGTTCAGGCGATCCTGGTCGGGCGTGAAGCGGAGCACGGGCGTGCGGTTGCCCCAATCCCGGTTGGCCTGCCGGACGTCCGGCACGCTCCGCATGATGGCCAGCGCCTTTTCGGAAAGGACGTAGAGCTGCGCCGGATCCGGCCCCATCACCCGAAATTCGACCGGGAACGGCGTGTAGGGTCCGAAGACGAGCTGGGTGACGCGCACATAGGCCTCGGGCGCCAAGCCCTGCGCCACACTCTGCCGCATCCGGCGCTTCAGGGTCTCGCGCGCCTCGGCGTCCGGCGTGAGCACGACGATCTTGGCGAAGGCGGGATCAGGCAGTTCCGGCGACAAAGCGATGAAGAAGCGGGGAGCGCCCTGACCGATGTAGCTCGTGACGATCTTCGCCTCCGGTTGATCGGCCAGCCAGCGTTCGATCTTCTCGACCGAGGCCGTCGTGGTCTCGATGCTGGTCCCTTCCGGCAGGCGGACTTCCACCAGCACCTCGGGACGGTCGGAGGTCGGGAAGAACTGCTGCTTGACGCCGCCCATGCCGACGATGGCGCAGGCAAAAGCGATGGCGACGACGACGCAGGTCACGAATTTGTGGCGCACGGCGAAGGCGATGAGCCGCCGCAGGCGCTGGTAGTTCGGGGTGCCGTAGATCGCCGCGTGACCACCGGCGACCGGCTTGATCGTCGGCAGCATCTTGACGCCCAGATAGGGGGTGAAGACCACCGCGACGAGCCAGGAGACGATGAGGGAGAAGCCGACGACCCAGAAGATGTTTCCGGCATATTCGCCAGCGGTCGAGCGCGCGAATCCCACCGGCAGAAAACCGGCGATCGTCACCAGCGTTCCCGACAACATCGGCGCCGCCGTGTGGCTCCAGGCGTAGGCCGCCGCCTTGATGCGGTCGACGCCCTCTTCCATCTTCACCACCATCACCTCGATGGCGATGATGGCGTCGTCCACGAGCAGACCGAGCGACAGGATGAGCGCGCCGAGCGTGATGCGGTCGAAGAAGCGACCGCTTTCCAGCATGATGAGGAAGACGACGGCGAGCGTCAGCGGCACGGCGGCGGCCACGACGATGCCGACGCGCCAGCCGAGGCTGAGCAGGCTGACCAGCAGCACCACGCCCAGCGCCATCGCGAACTTCACCATGAACTCGTCGACCGCCGAAGTGATGTTGACGGCTTGGTCCGTCACCTTGTCGAGCGTCATTCCAAGCGGCAGCGACCGCGCGATGGCCGTCGCCCGCTCCTCCAACGCCTTGCCAAGCGCCAGACCGTCCCAGCCCTCTTGCATGACCGTCGCCAGCATGACCGTGGGTTCGCCCCGATGACGGATGATGTAGGTCGGCGGATCCTCGTAGCCGCGCCGGACCTCCGCGATGTCGGACAGCTTCAACGTCCGACCGGCGGCGGCGAGCGGCGTGTCGGCGATCGCCTGCACTCCGTCATAGGCGCCGTCGATCCGTATGAAGACCTGCGGTCCCTGGGTGTCGATCGAGCCGGACGGCGTGACGGTGTTTTGACGCTGCAAGGCGGCGATGATGTCCTGGGCCGACACGCCGAGCGTCGCCAGCTTGGCGTAGGAGAACGCGACGAAGATCCGTTCCGGGCGCTCGCCCAGGATGTTGACCTTCTTGACGCCGGGCACATGCAGCAGGTCCTGGCGGATTATCTCCGCTTGCCGGGCCAGCTCGCGCATCGGCAGGCCCTTGGCCTTGAGCGCGTAGAGGGCGAAGCTCACGTCGGAATATTCGTCGTTGACGAAGGGGCCGAGCACGCCGGGCGGCAGGTTGCGCGTCTCATCGCCCATCTTCTTGCGGGCCTGGTAGAATTCCTCCTGCACCCTGACCGGCGGCGTGCTGTCCTTCAGCGTCAGGGTCATATAGGCGTAGCCAGGCCGCGTCGTCGTCTCCACCCGGTCGTACCAGGTCAACTCCTGAAGGCGCTTCTCCAACGGTTCGGCGACAAGGTCCTGCATCTCGCGCGCCGTGGCGCCCGGCCATACGCTCGTGACCGTCAGGGTCTTGATGGTGAAGGAGGGGTCTTCCGCCCGACCGAGCATGACGAAGGCGAAGGCGCCCGCCGCCGCCAACAGAAGGATGAAGAACAGGGTGACGGCCCGTTCACGAACGGCGATGGCGGAAAGATTGAGGCTCATCACTGGACCCCGCTCTCGGCGGCGGCGGTCCTGACGCGGCCCCCCTCATGCAGAAGATGGGCGCCAAGCGACACCACCGGATCGCCAAGGTCAAGCCCGGAGATCACGGCGGTTTCGCCGCTCACCCGGACCAGCCGGACCGGCTGGAAGCGCACCGTCGAACTGGCGCGATCCAAGGTCCAGACGCCGGTTCTCCGGCCGTCGTCCAGCACGGCTCCCAGCGGGACCTGCATGTCCGCCTGATCCGTCCGGCCCGCCAGCCGGATCGTCACCGTCGCCCCGAGAGGCGCCGCTGCGGCGTCGCCGTCGAGCACGTAGCGCGCCTCGTAGGTGCGGGTCTGGGCGTCGGCGGCGTCCGACAGTTGGCGCAGACGCGCGGCGTAACGCTGCCCGTCGGTCCCATACAGGCTGGCCTCCGCCACAGAGCCGATCAGCGGTCGGATGGTTTCCGGCAGCGCCACCACCGCCTCGCGCGGACCGGCCTGCGCGATCCGGACGACGGCCTGACCAGCGGCGACCACCTGTCCCGGCTCGCCGAGCGTTTCGACCACCGTTCCATCGCTGTCAGCCACCAGGACGGAGTAGGTCGCCTCGTTTTCGGAAACCCGGGCGTCCGCTTCGGCGCTGGCGAGCTGCGCCTTGGCGGTGTCCAGCGCGGCCTTCGCCTGTTCATGACGCTGGCGGGAGGCCCAACCGTCGTTGACGAGGCTTGCGTAGCGCCGCTCGTCCGCCTGGGTTTGAACCACCACCGCACGCGCGGCGGCGACCGCGTTGCGCTTGGCCGTGAGCGCGAGGCGCAGGTCGGTTTCGTCGATGCGCATCAGCGGCTGACCGGCCTTGACCGGCTGGCCGACCGTCGCCAGCCGCTCCACGATCTTGCCGGGGACGCGGAAACCGAGATTGCTCTGCACCCTCGCACCGACGACGCCGGTGAAGCCGCGTTCGGATCCGGCCACCCGAACCGCTGCGGCAAGCCGGACGATCGGCGCCTCCTGCCGGGGATCGCTCACCGCCGACGCCTCCTGTGCGCGCATGGACAGCGTCACGAATGCGGCTGCGCCCAGCGCCGCCGTCAGAACGCCGCCCACCACGATCATGGGTCTCTTTTTCATGCCCGCCGCCTCAGTCAATTTAGATTGCGTTCAGCATCTATATCGGATATAGAGGTTGAACGCAATCTAAATGCGGGGGTCAGACTGACATTGAAGGCGCGCCCCCAAAACACCGTGGACGCTGGCTTGCGACCGCGCCGAAGAACGGACGCGGCCTTCAAGGCCGAACCCGGCACAAAGAAGAAAGTGAACGCAATGGATAAGACCAATCGTGGCGTTGCTCTGGTGACGGGCGCATCGTCCGGCATCGGATACGCGGCGGCCAAGGCTCTGCGGGCGGCAGGATTTGACGTGTTCGGGACCAGCCGCCACGCGACCGCCGAAGGCCCCGACGGCGTGACCATGCTGACCTGCGACGTCACCGACGACGCGTCCGTGGCGACCCTCGTCAATGAGGTGCTGGACGCCGTCGGGCGCATCGATCTTCTGGTCAACAACGCCGGTGTCGGCCTTTTCGGTGGCGCGGAGGAGTCCTCGCTTGCCCAGGCGAAGGCGCTGTTCGATGTGAACATGTTCGGCGTCATCCGCATGACCAACGCCGTGCTGCCGATCATGCGGCGCCAGAAAAGCGGCAGGATCATCAATCTGAGTTCAGCGCATGGATTCATTCCGGCGCCCTATTTCGCGCTCTACGCGGCGACGAAACACGCCGTAGAAGGCTACTCCCAATCGCTTGACCACGAACTGCGCACGCTCGGCGTTCGGGTCACGCTGGTTGAACCCGCCTATACCCGAACGTCGTTCGACGGGAACCTCATCAAGTCGGATCGGTCGCTCGACGCCTATGCGTCCGCACGCGCCGGGATGACCGTGGCTGTGGAAGAAGCGATCCGAAACGGCGACACGCCTGAGATCGTGGCCGAAACCATCGTGAAGGCGGCGACGGACTCCGAACCGAAGCTGCGCTATCCGGCGGGGAAACTGGCGCGGAAGGTCAGCGTCCTGCGTCGTTTCGTTCCGACCGCCGCCTTCGACAAGAGCCTGCGCAAGATGCTGCGGCTGCCGGTCTGAGCCAAGTCGGGACCACGCATGCCATAGCCCGTCCGGTCCAATGAAGGAAAACCCATGACCGCCCTGTCCCGCCAGGAGGGTCCAGCGGCCCCGGCCCCCGCGTACAAAACGCCGCCCGGCGTTCTTGACGGGCCGGTGACGCCGACGTTGCTCCGCTTGGCGGCGCCGACGACCCTGGTGCTGGTCGTCCAGACGCTGGTCGGGGTGGCCGAGACCTATTTCGTCGGCTTTCTTGGGACCGAGGCGCTCGCCGGGGTCGCCCTGGTCTTCCCCGTGCTCATGCTCATGCAGATGATGGCCAATGGCGGGATCGGCGGCGGGGTCTCCTCGGCCGTCGCGCGGGCCTTGGGGGCGAAATGCCGCGCGGACGCCGAAGCGCTGATCTGGCATGCGGTCGTCCTGGCCGTCGCATTCGGCATCCTTTTCACGGCGGCGGCCTTCCTTGCCGGACCGATCCTCTATCAGGCGATGGGGGGAACGGGACCGACGCTGGCGGCGGCGCTCGCCTATTCCGGGATTGTGTTCGTCGCTTCCATCCCGATCTGGATCACCGCTTTGCTGTCGTCGGCCCTTCGCGGCGCTGGGAACGTGACTGTTCCGGCGCTGGTGATCGTGTCCGGCGCCGTTCTCCTCATCATCCTGTCACCGGCCCTGATCTTCGGCTGGGGACCCTTTCCCCGTCTCGGCGTCGCGGGCGGCGGGGCGGCGGTGGTCATCTACTATGTGTTCGCCGCGCTTGCCCTGATGCTGCATTTGCGGTCTCCGATGAGCCTGCTGAAACTCAGGATCGTTCCTCTGCGCGCGCGCCTGTTCAAGGACATCATGGGGGTCGGTCTCTTGTCAGCGATTGGCACGGTCCAGGTCAATCTCACCGTCACCCTCGTCACCGCCGCCGTCGGTCGGTTCGGCGCCGACGCCATCGCCGGGTACGGCATCGCCTCGCGCCTCGATTACATCCAGATTCCCCTGATCTTCGGGCTGGGCGCCGCCATGGTCACGATGGTCGGCCACAACATCGGAGCCGGGCAGGTGGCGCGGGCGCGTCGCATCGCCTGGATCGGGGCCGCTCTCGCCTTCGGAATGACCGAGGCCATCGGCCTTGCCGCCGCGATCTTCCCGCAAGTCTGGATTGGCCTGTTCAGCGATGATCCTCAAGTTCTGGCGATGGGCGCCCTTTATCTGCGGATCGTGGCGCCGGTTTACGGCGCGGTCGGGCTGGGATTGGCGCTCTATTTCGCCAGCCAGGGAGCCAACCGCGTCCTGTTTCCCGTTCTGGCCGGCGCCGTCCGCATGATCGTCGCAGCCTTCATCGGTTGGTCGGCGGTCATCTGGTTCGGCGCCGGACTTTCCACCCTGTTCCAGATCACCGCCCTGGCGGCGGTCTCATACGGGCTTCTGACGGCGGTCGCCATGATCGGCGGCGCTTGGGGGCGGCGTCACGCTCCCCATCCGCTATCCCGAAAAAATCCTGAGGAATAGATGGAGAATTGTGTCCGTCATCCATATCTCCTATAGATGTCAATCAAAATCTAAGAAGGGGCGCACCATGCGTGTGAGTCGCGTTCAGGCTGAGGAAAACCGGCAAACTGTGATCGACGTGGCGAGCCGTCTTTTTCGGGAGCATGGCTTCGACGGCATCGGCCTCAAGGATTTGATGGCGGCGGCGGGCCTGACCCAGGGGGCCTTCTACAAACAGTTCGCATCGAAGGAGGATCTGACGGTCCAGGCGTCAACACGGGCGCTGGAGAGCGCCTTCTGTCGATGGACGGCGGCGGCGGCGGCAAAGCCCGAAGATCCGCTTGGTCCGGTGATCGGCTTCTATCTCAGCGCCGGGCATCGCGAGGAAAAGACGGACGGTTGCCCGATCGTGGCGCTCGGCTCCGATGCCGCCAGACACGGCGCCGCAGTGAAAGCGTCATTTGAAGCCGGGGTCAGGGCACATCTCGGCGTCCTCGAACGCCTGATTTCGGAAACGCAGGGTGAAGAGTTCAAAAGCAAGGCGATGGCGATTCTGTCACTGATGGTGGGCGCGCTGACGCTCTCGCGTGTCGTCAACGACCCCGGACTTGCTCAGGCCTTTTTGGATACGGCCGCCGCGCAGGTCCGGAATATTGCCGCCGCGTGACTGGGCATGACCACGCTGGGAACAAATCGGTCGGAGGGGGTTTGACAATGCCAGTCGGCACATGCGCCCGGCGGGCCGCAATCCTGACGATTGCCGGTCGGATCTTTCTTCAGCACGGCTACGCCGATGCCTCAATGGATGGCATCGCCGCCGAGGTGGGCGGATCCAAGAGCACGCTCTATCGATATTTCCCGTCCAAAGCGGCGCTGTTCGCAGCCTATGTCGAGGAGGTCGGGACTTTGGCCTGGGCCGCTCTCCCCACTGTGGATGTTGAAGGAAAAGAGCCGGAGGCTGTTCTGGAGGACACCGCGCGCGCCTATCTGGATCTGACGCTGACTTCGTCATCGCTTGCCGTAACCCGCCTTGTCATGGCTGAAGTCGGTCGCTTCCCAGAGATTGGCCGCATCTTCTACGAGCGTGGGATACGGCGCGCCGAACGGCAGATCGCGGCCATCCTACAGTGCTTGGCGGAGCGGAGGGCCACGCCGGGCTGGGATTGTTTGGCGCTGCCCGGCGCCGCCGCTCATTTCCGCGCTCTGTGTGAAGCCGGGCCACATGAGGGATGCGTCTGGGGACTGCGCGAGACGGTTTCCCAGGAGGAGATCGCAAGGGTGGCCCGACTGGCGGTCGCCCGCTTCCTGCGCGGCTGGGCGGGGCAAGCATAAGGCGCTCGCCCGTTCCATGTGGCGCGTCCACCCGCTGGGCCGCGACGGCTTCAGAACGGCGCGCCACACTGTTCGCATGTCCAGGCGCCCGCACAGGTCCGCAATCCGATTCTCGGAAAGGTTCAGGAGAACCCCGTTTGCGGACGTCCAGCGAGCGGCATGGCCTCGCCGGTGTCCTTGCGGAACAGATGCATCTTGTCGGTGTTGATCGGCACGCGGATGGTGTCGTCGGGTTCAATGCGCGCGTGCGCCGGAACCTGGGCGGTGAAAGGCGCGCCGCCCACCGTTCCGATGACCAGCGTGTGCGGCCCCAGCGGTTCGACGTCCTTCACCGTCAAGGCGACGGTCGGCAGGTCGCGGCCCTCGGCGACCGTGTGTTCGGGACGGATGCCGAGCACGACGGCCAGTCCGTCGGCCATCTCCGACCGCAAGGGCGTCGGGATGGCGACGCCGTCGGCGGTTCGGAACAGCGGCCCGTCCGGGCTGGTCGTCACATGACCATCCAGGAAATTCATGCTGGGAGAGCCGATGAAGGCGGCGACGAACAGATTGCGCGGCGCCTCATAGAGGGTGATCGGGTCGGCGGCCTGTTCGATCCGGCCCGCGTTCATCACCACCACGCGGTCGGCCATCGTCATCGCTTCGACCTGATCGTGGGTGACGTAGACCACGGTGGTTTCCAACCGACGGTGCAGCGATTTGATTTCGGTGCGCATCTCGATGCGCAGCTTGGCGTCCAGATTGGACAGCGGTTCGTCAAACAGGAAGACGTCGGGTTTGCGCACGATGGCCCGGCCAATGGCCACGCGCTGGCGCTGACCGCCCGACAATTCACGCGGTTTGCGGTGCAGATAGGGGCCGAGATTCAGGATGCGCCCGGCTTCCGCCACGGCGGCGGCGATCTCCTCCTTGGGAAGACCGCGCACCTTCATGCCATAGCCGATGTTCTCCGCCACGGTCATGTGCGGGTAGAGCGCGTAATTCTGGAACACCATCGAACAGTTGCGCAAGCCGGGGCGCTGGTCGGTCACGTCGCGGTCGCCAATCAGGATGGTTCCCGACGTCGCCGTCTCCAAACCCGCGATCATGCGCAGCGTCGTCGTCTTGCCGCAGCCCGACGGGCCGACCAGAACGACGAACTCGCGATCGGAAATCTCAAGATCGAGCGGCGGGATCACGCTGTGGTCGCCGAATGACTTGGTGATCGACTTCAGACTGACTCGGGACATGACGGGTTTCTTCTCTGTTCGCGGCCTCCGCCCCGACCAGGCCGGTCGGGGCGGAAGCTTGCGGGCCTTGGTTTGCGTGAACGGACATCCCCGCTCTGGTTATTTCGCCGCCAACCCCATGGCGGCGCGGTAGGCGCTGCGCTGCTTGTCACGCCCGAATTCGTCGGTCAGGCGGTTCCATTCCGCCGCCACCGTGTCCAACGCCTGTTTGGGCGTGACCTGTCCGGCGAGCGCCTTCGACAACTCGATCTCCAACACTTCGGTGTAGGAGAAATAGCCGGGAAGCCGCATGTCGAGCGCCACGTTCTTGGCCGCGATCGACGCCGCTTGCGCGCCAAGATACTCCTTGGCCTCCCGGTCGGTGAACAGCTTCGACCACAGCGCCAGATTGCTGGTGTGCGAGGCGCGGTAGGGATTCACGCCGGTGCCGCCGGTGATGGCGGCCAGACCGGACACCGCCGGGCTGGTCACGAACTGAATGTAGTTCCAAGCCGCGTCCTTTTTCGTCGAGGTCGCCGGAACCGCCGTTTGCCAGCCGCCGAAGGCCATGAAGGGCGAATAGACCACCTCGGCGAATTTGTCCCACTGCTTGGTCTTGTAATTGTACAGCTCGTTCGAGCCGGGCAGGATCGCCGAGCCGACCTTGCCCGCGATCTTCGATTGCTTGGGATCGGCGGCGATCACGCCGGTGTCGCCCCAACCGATGGATTCCGCCACCTGCCCGCCAGCCACGGCGGCGTTGACCTCGCCGAAGGAGAAATTCAGCGCGTTGGGCGGGGCCAGCTTCGAGATGCGGATGTATTCCTCCAGGCCGCGCACCCAGGCGGGGTTGTTGACCTGCGCCGCCATCGTGTCGGGATCGAAGAACATCGAGCCGGGGTTGCTCGGATGGTTGGCGTAGGCGGCGACATGGCTGAACAGGAACCAGAATTGTTGCCCGCCCCGGCGGAACGCCTCGGCGGTTCCCCACAGGTTTTTGTCCGGGCGGGTGAAGAATTCCGCGATGTCGGCGTATTCTTTCCAGGTCTTGGGAATGGCCAGCTCATAGCCGTATTTGGCTTTGAAAGCCTCCTTTTCCTTGGGATCCTCGAACAGGTCGATGCGGTAGGTGTAGGTGTGGACGTCGCCGTCCATGCTTTGCGACAGGGTCTTGCCGTTCCAGACCATCAAGCGTTCGCGATACACCGGCGCGACGTCGTCCCAATCGGCCCCCTGGCGCATCGCGGCGGGCATTTCCGACAGGCTGTCGGCGAAATCCGGCGTCCAGGCCGGGGCGAAGGACACCACGTCAAAGGCGTCCTCCCCCGAGGTCAGCGAGGTGACGATCTTGGGATACAGCTCCGACCAGGGGAATTCGACGACGTTGACCTTGCCGCAGGTCTTCTTGGTCCATTCGTCGCCCGCCATCTTCAGGGCCGAGGCGATGTAGGGGCCGGTCTGGGCGGCGACGGTCAGCGTGACTTTGGAGTAATCAGGGCTGCACGCGGCCATGGCCGCGCCGGAACCGGCGATGGACAGCGTGACGGCGGTGGTCGTCGCGAGAAGCCAGGATTTCATTGTTTCACTCCCATGGATGATTTTTTGGAACGGAACGGTCATTTGATCGCGCCAAGCAACAGGCCGGACCGCATCAACCTGCTGAGAAGTGCCGCCATGACCATCATCGGGATGATCGCGATCAGGGCCGCCGCAGAAATCGCCCACCATTCATCCCCGCGCTGGCTGTTCTGACCGGCGATGAGAATGGGCAGCGTCTGCCATTTGGAGGTCGTCAGGAACAAGGCGAACAGGAACTCGTTCCAGACAAAGGCCAGGGTAATCATGAAGGTGGCGATCAAGCCCGGCATCGTCATCGGAACGACGATGTCGGTGAAGATCCGCCAGGAGGGGACATTGTCGACCATGGCCGCCTCCTCGACCTCGATCGGCAAGGCGGCGAAGAAATCGCGCATCAGCCAAACGACGATGGGCAGCGAAAAGGCGACATAGGCCAGCGTCAGCCCAAGATAGGTGTCCACCATCTTGAACCCCATGCGCCCGAACTCGGTGTACATCAGGAACAGGGCGAAGGCGGCGACGATGGGCGGGAACATGCGCTGGCTGACGAACCAGAACACGATGTCGTCGTTGCCCAGCACCGGCCCCGGCAAGGGCAGCCGGTTGGCCAGCACCGACAGAAGCAGGGCCGCCGCGAAGGCGTCGAGCATCGCCGGAGCGCGCGGCAGGCCGAACCAGAGGGTGCCCGCCAGATACCCGCCCAAGGCGACCACGAAAAAGAGGATCGCCGACCCCAGCCGCACCCGGAACGGGAAGCGGACCAGCGCGTAGGCCGCCATCGCGCCGATGGCCGTGGCGATCACCGCCGCCGTCACCCCAATCAGCGAGGAGGCCAGAAAAGTCGAGGAGAATTGACCGCGATTCCCGGAAAACAGATCCCGCCACGCGTTCAGGGTCGGCTCGAAATCGATGAAGGGCAGATAGGTCGGCCCATCGACCACCGACACCGGCGTTTTGAAGGACGTGATGATAATCCAGTAGAGCGGAAACATGGTCAGGACGAACCAGATCAGGCAACCGGCGAAGGCGAGCAGCCGCCCACCGCCCTTGAGACCCCGGGCGCTCATCGGTATTTCTCCAGATAGGGTTTCAAGATGGCCAGATAGACGACGCCGATCACGGTGATGACGATCAGGAACAGGAAGCTCAGGGCCGACGTGTAGCCCAGGTTGAACTTCTTGAAGCCCTCCTGATAGGCGAACAGAGTCAGGGTTTCGGTGGTCACGCCCGGCCCGCCGCCGGTCATGACGAACACGGTGTCGATGATCTTGTAGCTTTCGATGATGCGGACGAAGACCACGGCGACCGACACCGGCAGCATCATGGGAAAGGTGATGCCCCAGAATTGTTGCCATGGCGTGGCGTTTTCGATGTCCGCCGCCTCATACACGTCATGGGGCAGGGTTTGCAGACCGGCCAGCAGCATCAGCAAGACGAACGGCGTCCATTGCCAAACCTCGACGGCGATGATCGCGCCCAACGCCCACGGGGTTTCGGTCAGATAAGGCAGATTGGGAAAGCCCAAATGCGTCATCAGATGGTTGAGCGGCCCCATGGTCGGGTTGAAGATTTGGCGGGCGATCAGCGCGACGGCGACGGGGGCGATCAACATCGGCAGCAGAAAGCCGACCCGGAACAGCTTTTCGCCGGGAACCCGCGCGTTGAGGGCCAGCGCCATGGCGAAACCGATGACATACTGCAAGGCGACCGACAGGAAGGCGATCAAACTGGTCGTGCCAATCGCGTTCCAGAAACGCGGGTTCTGCAAAAGGCTGGCGTAATTGTCGATGCCGACGAAGCGCGACGGCGTCGGCGGCACCAGACGGAAGCTCATGAAGCTTGTCGTCAGCGAGTAGATCAGCGGGAAGATCGACACGCCCAGCACCACCAGCAGGGCGGGCCAGATAAAGAAATATTTGATCGGGTCGTTGCGCATCGCCGCGTCACGCCTTCGCCAACAGGGCGTCAACCTCGGCGCGGGTCGGCATCGCCGGGGCGGTGCCGCGCCGTGTGACCGCGATTCCGGCGACCGCGCCGCCAAAGCGCGCCGCCGCGACCGGATCCTCGCCCCGCGCCAGGGCGGCGGCGAATCCGCCGACGAAGGCGTCGCCCGCCCCGGTCGTGTCGATCACCGTTCCGGCGGACAGCGCGGGCAGATGGATCGACCGATCCCGGTTGTGAAACAGAGCGCCGCGCCCGCCCAGCGTAATCAACGCCGTTCCCACGCCGCGCGCCAGCAGCGCGTCGCCCACCCGTCGCGCGTCGTCGAGCGTATCGACCGGCAAGCCGGCGAGCGCCGCCGCTTCGGTCTCGTTCGGCACGATGTAGTCGCACAGGCCATAGATCGCCTCGGGGACCGGCTCCGCCGGGGCCGGGTTGAAAATGGTGGCGACGCCCGCCCGCCGGGCGATCTCCAACCCACGTTGCGCGGCGGCGACCGGCTGCTCAAGCTGGGTGACGAACACCCGCGCGGCCTCGATCACGGCGGCGGCCTCGTCCACATCGGCGGGCGACAGGGTGGCCGCCGCGCCGGGATAGACGATGACCGCGTTCTCGCCGGTCTGGTCGTTGACATAGATGAAGGCGGCGCCGGTGGGATCGGCGTCCGATTGCGGCGCCCGCGCCGTGACGCCCTCCCGCGCCCAGGCGGCCAAGGCCATGTCGCCGAAGGTGTCGCGTCCGATTTTGGAGATGAACGTCACCGCCCCACCGGCGCGGGCCGCCGCGACCGCCTGGTTCGACCCCTTGCCGCCCGGCCCCATGGCGAAGCCCGACCCGGCGATGGTCTCGCCGATTTTGGGCAGCCGGGGGGCCAGAAAGGCGACGTCGGCGACGAAAATCCCCAAAATGGCGATGCGCGCGCTGTTGTCCGTGCTTGTCATGTCCGTCACTCGGCGGTGGGCGGGATGACGCCCTTGGTGAACAGAAAGCAGCCGTAGAAGCGCGTCTCGCCGGTCGCGATCACGCAATAGGCGCGCTTGGCCTGCTCGTAAAAGGCCATGCGCTCGACCGAGACCAGCGGCCAGGAGCGGCCTTCGGCGTGGTCGATTTCGCGTTGCACCTCCTGCTGGACCGGGGGCAGCTCGTCGGGGCTGCCGACGATTTCCATCCGGGCGGCGGCGTCATCGACGAAGCTGTCGAGCGGCATCACCGACAGGATGGCGCGGGCGGCGCGGGCCGCCGACACGCCGTCGATGCGCAGCAACCGGCCAAGCGCGGTCTGCCGGGCGATGGAGTCCGCCGGGAAATTGGTGTCGCACAACACCAGCCGGTCGCCATGCCCCATCGCCTTCAAGGCGTAGAGCACATCGGCGTTCAGGAGCGGGTCGAGGGTCTTGAGCAAGGCGTGTCCTCCTGTGTCTTGGCGTGGAACGGTTGCGCTTCGGCGGCTCACTCGCCGTAGGGAATCCAGACATTCTTCACCTGAACGGCGTGGGGCAGGAAAATCCGGCCTTCCGCCGCCGCCGGGTCGTGCCAATCGGTCAGCAGCCCGTTGTCAACCAGCGTCCGTTTCAGATTGCCGACCGACAGGCGTTCGGCCATCGCCGAAACCTCCGCGCTGTTGAAGACCCACAGCGCGTCCACGTCGTCATGCTCGGCCAGCGTCTTCGCCAGATCGGCGGACGCGCCGGTGACGATGTTCACCACGCCGGCGGGCAGATCGGAGGTTTCCATCACCTGATAAAAGTCGGTGGCGGCCAGCGGGTGGCGTTCGCTTGGCGTCACCACCACGCGGTTGCCCATGGCGATGGCGGGGGCGACCAAACTGATGAAGGCGAGCAACGGCGCCTCGTCGGGGCAGACGATTCCGACGACGCCAATCGGCTCGTTCAGGGCCAGGGCGACGCCGCGCAGGGGCGGCGTGTGAACGGCCCCCTCATACTTGTCGGCCCACGCGCCATAGCTGAACAGGCGGGCGACCGCCGCCTCCACCTCGGCCAGCGCCTTGGCGGGCGGGGCGTCCGTCATGGCGGCGACGCGGGCGGCGAACTCGTCGGCGCGGGCCGACAGGTTTTCCGCCAGATAATAGAGAATCTGGGCGCGGTTGTGCGCCGTCGCCCGCGACCAGCCCTCCGCCGCGCGCGCCGCCGCCACGGCGTTGCGGATGTCCTTGCGGTTGCCTTCCCCAACCTCGCCCAGCGGCACGCCCTTGGGCGACAGCACGGACCGGGAGTGATTGCCGTCCGGTCGGGCTTGCTTGCCGCCGATGAACAGCTTGGCCGTCCGGTCGAGCGCTGGCATGGCGAAGCGTTGCTCCACGCGCCGCGCCGTTGGCGGCGCGGCGACCACGCGCGCCTTGCGTCCGGTCCAGGCCTTGGGCTTGAGATATTCCAGAACGCCCTCGCGCCCGCCTTCCCGACCAAAGCCGGATTCCCGGCAGCCGCCGAACCCGACGGCGGCGTCAAACAGATTGGTGGCGTTGATCCACACCACGCCGACCTGAAGCTTTGGCGCGACGTCCAGCGCAAGGCCGATGGTCTCGCTCCACACGCTGGCCGCCAGCCCATAGCGGCTGTTGTTGGCCAGCGCGACGGCCTCGTCGGGCGTGCGGAAGGTCATCGACACGACCACCGGGCCAAAGATTTCCTCGCAGGCGACGGTGGCGCTGGGCTGCACCCCGCTCAACAAGGTCGGCGGGTAAAAGCATCCGGTTTGCGGCAACTCCACATCGGCTTGGTGCAAGGCGGCGCCTTCGGCCACCCCGATGGCCACCAGCCGCTGAATCCGCTCCAACTGAACCGGGGCGACGATGGCGCCGAGATCCATGGTTTTGTCGAGCGGATGGCCCACCCGCAGCGTCGCCATCCGCCGCTTCAGCTTGTCGAGGAAGACCGGGGCGACGCTCTCTTGCACCAGCAGCCGCGACCCGGCGCAACAGACTTGCCCCTGGTTGAACCAAATGGCGTCCACCACCCCCTCGACCGCGCCGTCGAGATCGGCGTCGTCGAACACGATGAAGGGCGATTTGCCGCCAAGCTCCAACGTCAGCGACTTGCCCGATCCGGCGGTGGCGGCGCGGATCATCCGCCCGACCTCGGTCGAGCCGGTGAAGGCGATCTTATCGACATCGGGATGGGCGACCAGCGCCGCGCCGGTCGCGCCGTCGCCCGTCACAATGTTCAGAACTCCCGGCGGCAAACCGGCGTCGGCGGCGATTTCCGCGAAGAGAAGCGCCGTCAAAGACGTGAACTCCGCCGGTTTCAGCACCACCGTGTTGCCGAGCGCCAAGGCGGGGGCGATCTTCCAGGCCAGCATCAGCAGCGGAAAATTCCACGGAATGATCTGGCCGATCACGCCGACCGGGCCATGGTCGGGAAACTCGCGCTCCTGAAGCTGCGCCCAACCGGCGTGGTGGTAGAAATGGCGGGCGACCAGCGGCACGTCGATGTCGCGCGTCTCGCGGATTGGTTTGCCATTGTCCAGCGCCTCCACCACGGCCAACAGCCGGGCGTGACGCTGAACCGCGCGGGCCAGCGCGTAGAGATGGCGGGCGCGGCCATGGCCGCCCAGCTTGAACCAGGGCGCTTGCGCCTTGCGCGCGGCGGCGACGGCGGCGGCGACGGTCGCGGCGTCGCCCTGGGCGATCCTCGCCAAAACCTCGCCGGTGGCGGGGGCGACGCTGTCGAAACGGGCGCCGTCGGTCGGCGGAACCAGCGCGCCGCCAATGACGTGATGAAAGCCCTCGGCGTGGCGTTTCAGCCAGGCGCGCGCCTCGCTGTCGGATTCGGGGGCGGGGGCGTAGGACATTTCGTCGAAATACCGTGCGACGTTCATGGTCTCAGCTCATCGGGTGACGGTTGAAGGCCGAATAGCGGCCTGTCACATGGTGTTCGAGTTGCCGTTCAATGTCGGCGAGCAGACTCGACGCGCCGATGCGGAACAGGGTCGGCTCCAACCACGGGCGGCCCAACTCCTCCTTCATCAAAATCTGATAATCGAGGATGTCCTTGGCCGTCGAAATGCCGCCGGCGGGCTTGTAGCCGACGATGGCGCCGGTGCGGCCGTGATAGTCGCGGATGGCCCGGATCATCGCCAGCGTCACCAAGCGGGTGGCGTTGACGCCCTCCTTGCCGGTCGAGGTCTTGATGAAGTCGGCCCCGGCCATCATGCAAACCAGCGAGGCGCGAACGACGTTGCGCAGCGTCTTGAGATCGCCCGTCGCCAGAATCGCTTTGACGTGGGCGTCGCCGCAGGCGGCGCGGAAGTCGCGCATCTCCTGATACAGCGCGGTCCAATTGCCGGTCAGCGCGTGTTCGCGGGTGATGACGATGTCGATTTCGGCGGCGCCGTCGCGCACCGACGCTTCAATCTCCCGCAGCTTGACGTCGTGCGGGGCCAGTCCGGCGGGAAAGCCGGTGGACACGGCGGCGACGGGAACGCCGCTTCCAGCCAGCGCGTCCACCGCCGTGGCGACGAAGCGGTGATAGACGCAAACCGCGCCGGTGGTGACGCCACGCTCAGCCATGCCAAGGGCGGCGAGCAGATCAGGACGAACCGGCGAACGGGCCTTGGCGCAGAGCCGCTTGACCCGCTCCGCCGTGTCGTCGCCGTTCAGCGTCGTCAGATCCATGCAGGTGACGGCCTTCAACAGCCACGCCGCTTGCGCGTCCTTCTTGACGGAGCGGCGTCCGGGCAGGCTGGCCACGCGGCGTTCCGCCGCCGAAAGGTTGATCCGAACATCCTGAACCCAGGACAAATCAAGCGGGATTCCGCCGTTGCGCGCGGGATGGGCGTCACCGGACCGAACGTCCGAAGCGAGCGCAAGATGGGTCATGAGACGCCTCCTGACGTCGAAACGAGAGATGCCGAACATCGGGCGGAAGGCAGGGCGCTCAAGGCCGCGCGGCGCGGACCTCGCTCCAACCGCGCGCTTGGCCCTGGTCGGGTCTTTGGGTGTTTCGTCTGTTCAACGAACAGATCGAAGACTGAAGGACAATGTTAGGATCGTCAAGGAATTTTGCGCTCACGCGCTTTTTTTGTTATTATTATAACATTGCTGGGCAGCGGCGCGTGGCTCCGACAACGCGGCGCGTCTTGGCAAACGGCGCCAAGCCGCGCACCTGCGGATTCCGTCTGGACATGATGGAAAGGCCACAGAGGGCAATCACCGCGTGGCGCGCACGCCCTCTTCGGTGACGATGGCGTGGAAATCGGTGAGTTGAGCAAAAAAGGCGGGACGAAGACGCCCGATTTTGCTGGTGTCCACGACAAGATAGCTGGCCAACGCGCTGGCGATGGCCTTTTGCTTGATCGCCACTTCGTGAAAATTGGAACAGCTCACGCCGCGCGCGACGTCAACGCCGCCCGCCGACAGGAACGCCTTGTTGATGCCGAGGCGACCAAGCGTCTCTTCCGCCTCTCCGCCGGAAAAGGAGGCCGACACCGGGTGATAGAGGCCGCCCAGCAAAATCAGGCGGACGCTGGGCTTGCGGATCAGGCGTTCCGCCGCATTCATCGAATAGCAGATCGCCGTGACGGAAAAATCATCGGGGATCTGGTCGATGAGATGAACCAACGTCGTGCCGCAATCGATGAAAATCGTGTCGTCCGGTTCGATCAAACGCCCGGCGTTGAGGCAGGCGCGAAGCTTGGCCTCGGCATGGCTGCCCGCCTCTTGATCGATTTCATAATTCTGGCTGCCGCCAATGTCGCCAGCCTTGACGATGTGACCACCCAGATACGCAAAACGATCCGGGTCGGACGCGATGTCGCGCCGGACGGTCATTTCCGACACCTTCAGCATCTCCGCCGCCTCGCGAAGATGCAGCACGCCGCGTTTGGCCAGAACTTCGGCCAAAAGAATGGCGCGCTCCGCTCGGCGGTTCGACATGATCGCGACGCGTCTCCCAGCGTTTCCCGCCATGGAATCAACGATCCGCGCTTCGCAGACCATCCATGCGCGCGTTCAGAGTGGCTTTTGGCGCTGGGCGGTGTCAACAAAAACTGTTTATTTTATAACATTCAATGTGAAGAAAACCTGCCAAAAGACAAAGCGCGCCCTTTGACGTCACCGACCACCACAACGCCACCTGCTGCGCGTCCGTATGCCAGGCGTTGAATGTCCCGATGCTGCCCAAGCTCCAGTCTGGAGAGTTGGAGCTGGGAGAGTGCCCCGGAAACAGCCACGCTGACGGCGCCAGCAAAGGCATCTTGTGATTCCATCACCCTTCGCTGGCGAAGACGCTTTTGAGATCGACGGTCGGCTCCGGTCGCGCGTCGAGATCCAACTGGCGCTCCACCGCGTCGAGATGCTCCATCATCAGGGCGGCAGCCGTGTCGTTCTGCGGGTCGGCCAGCGCGTCGATCAGGCGGCGGTGATCCTCCGCCGAACAGGTGTGGGCGTTGCGCCGCTCGAAGGCGGCGATGGCCAAGCCGGAACGGTCGATCAGACTGGCGAGGATGCCGGTCAGCGTGCCGTTCCCGACGAACTCCGCCAGCAGCAAGTGAAACTGGCCGGACAGGCGGATCATCGCCTTGCGGTCGCCCGCCCGTTCCGCCGCCTCTTCCTGGGCGCGGTGCTCGTGCAAACGGGCCAGCGTCGCGGGCGGCAGCGGGCGCGGCAGGGCGGCCAGCTTGTCCATGATCGCCCGTTCGATGACCCGCCGGGCCTCGAACACCTCGCGGGCCTCGCGCTCCGTTGGTTTGGCGACGAAGGCGCCGCGATTGGGAATCAGCGTCACCACTTGCCGCTGGGCCAGCAGCAGCAGAACCTTGCGCACCCGCTCCCGGCTGACGCTGAACACCTGGGCGAGGCTTTCCTCCGCCAGCTTGGTGCCGGGGGGAAGGCGGCGGTCGGCGATGGCCTCGCCGATGCTGCGGACGATTCGGGCCTCCGCCCCGCCGCGTCCACGGGGCGAGCGGCGGGGGGCGGCGGTGGTCAAGGCGATCTTCATGGCCCGTTTTGGGTGGTGGCGTTTCTGTCCGTCGCAATTGTGCACAAAACTGCCGCGCAAGGAAAGCCTGACGCGCGCCGGGGCGCGATTGGCGGCGATTGGTCGCGCAGCGGGCAATTCTGCGTAAAATTCAGGCAACCCGCGCTGAAATCAATCACCACCCGGTTTCCGCGCGCTGACGGAATGGCGGCGTTCCGCCAACCAGCCCGCTGGCACGCAGTGTGCACAATCGTCCTTGTGCTGAATTGGCATCAAGATTGTGCACAAAATAGGATCGGCCGGCATGACCACAGGATCGGGCGCGGGAACGACCGCTGGATCGACTGTCGAACTGGTGAAGCTGACAAAGGCCTATGGCGCCACGGTCGCCGTGGACGCCATCGACCTGCGCGTCGCCGCCGGGGCGTATTGCTGTCTGCTGGGGCCGAGCGGCTGCGGCAAGACCTCCACCTTGCGGATGATCGCCGGGCATGAGGATGTGAGCGACGGCGATTTGCTGATCGGCGACCAGGTGGTGAACGGCGAGCCGCCCGCCCGGCGCGGCACGGCGATGATGTTCCAAAGCTACGCCCTGTTCCCGCATCTGGACTGCACCGACAACGTCGCTTTCAGCCTGAAGATGAAGGGCGTCGCGGTGGAGGAGCGCCGCCGCCGGGCGCGCGAGATGCTGGATCTGGTCGACATGGGCAAATACGCCGCCCGGCTGCCCGCCCAACTGTCCGGCGGGCAGCAACAGCGCGTGGCGCTGGCCCGCGCGCTCATCACCCGCCCCGGCGTGCTGCTGCTGGACGAACCGCTGTCGGCGCTCGATCCCTTCCTGCGCGACAAGATGCGGGAGGAGTTGAAGCGCCTGCACCGCGAGCTGGGCATCACCTTCATCCACGTCACCCACAGCCAGACGGAGGCGATGGCGCTGGCCGATCTGGTGGTGGTGATGAGCCAGGGCCGCATCGAACAGGCCGGGCCGCCGCGCGAGCTGTTCAACCGCCCGCGCACCGCCTTCGTCGCCCGCTTCATCGGCGGCCACAACGTGATCCAAAGCGCCGACGGTCTGTGCGCCGTGCGGGCCGACCGCGTGCAATTGGGCGGCGGCGACCTGCGGACCGACGGGACCGTGCGCGCGCTGGAGTATCACGGCGCCTCGGTCCACCTCAGCCTGGACGTGGCGGGGACCGAGGATTTCGCCGTCATCCTGGACGAAACCCGTTTTTACGACGCGCCGCTGTCCATCGGCGCGTCGGTTCAGATCGGCTGGAACCGGGCCGACGCCCATCCGCTGGCGTCCTGACCCGCCGATCCCGTTTTTCAAGCTCCCCCATCGACCCGACACGACCACACTGGAGGCTCAGCATGTCCGACACGCGTTCCGGTTCCCCCGCCACCACCGGCGTCAGCCGCCGCACACTGCTCAAGGGAACCGCCGCCGCCGCTGGCGTGGCGGTCGGATCCGGGGCGATCACCGGCTTTCCGACCATCTGGGCGCAGAACATCAAGAACATCACCCTGCGCCAGATCGGCACCGGCGTGTCCAACCTGAACGCCGTCGCCGACAAGGTGAAGGCGGATTTGGGCTTCACCCTGCAAATGACGGCGCTGGATTCCGACGCCGTGACCCAGCGCGCGGCGACTCAGCCCAAATCCTACGACATCGCCGACATTGAATATTGGATCGCCAAGAAGATCTTCCCGGCGGGCGTCATCCAGCCGATGGACGTCGGCAAGCTGAAGAATTTTGACAAGATCGTGCCGATCTTCGTCAACGGCAAGCTGACGCCGTCCAGCGCCATCGCGCAGGGCACCGCCCCGCACACGGTCGGTTTCGTCGAAGGCAAGGATTCCACGAAATTCGCCAAGTCGCCCACCCAGTGGATGACGCTGATTCCGACCATCTACAACGCCGACACGCTGGGCATCCGCCCCGATCTGGTCGGCCGCCCGATTTCAAGCTGGAAGGATCTGCTGGATCCCGCCTTCAAGGGCAAGGCGTCGCTGTTGAACATCCCGTCCATCGGCATCATGGACGCCGCCATGGTCTGCGAAGCCATGGGCGCCGTGACCTATGGCGACAAGGGCAACATGACCAAGGAGGAGATCGACAAGACCCTGGCGATCATGACCGAAGCCAAGAAGGCGGGCCAGTTCCGCGCCTTCTGGAAGAGCTTCGACGAGAGCGTCAATCTGATGTCGTCGGGCGAGGTCATCATCCAATCCATGTGGTCGCCCGCCGTCGCCGCCGTGCGCGCCAAGGGCATTCCCTGCGTCTATCAACCGCTGAAGGAAGGCTACCGCGCCTGGGGCGGCGGACTGGGGCTGGCCAAGCATCTGACCGGGCTGGAGTTGGACGCCGCCTATGAATACATCAACTGGTATTTGTCGGGCTGGGTCGGCGCCTATCTGAACCGCCAGGGCTATTACTCCGCCGTGCTCGACACCGCCAAAGAACACATGTCGGCGGACGAATGGGCCTTCTGGATGGAAGGCAAGCCCGCCAAGACCGACATCCTCAACCCCGAAGGCAAGGTGATGGAAAAAGCGGGCGCGGTGCGCGACGGCGGATCCTTTGAAGAGCGGATGGGCCGCGTCGCCTGCTGGAACGCCGTGATGGACGAGGATCGTTACATGGTCCGCAAGTGGAATGAGTTCATCGCCGCCTGATCCGCCGCCAAACCGCGACGAACGCCCGCCCTCGTTCGGGCGGCGCGTTCGTCGCGGCCCACAGGGAGTGTTCCCCATGACCGTGACCGCCGCCCAAGCCACGCCGGGCCACGTCCCATCAGGCCAGACACAGCCGGGCGGCGGCGCGGTTCACGCCCGCCGCTGGCGCCGCGTCGCGCCCTATCTGCAAGCGGCCCCGCTGGCGGTGACGCTGATCCTGTTCCTGCTGATCCCGATCCTGACCATCCTGGTTGTGAGCTTTTGGGATTACGACAGCGTGCGCGTGATCCCCGATTTCGTGCTGACCAATTACGCCGAGCTGCTGACCTCGCCCGTCACCTGGAAAACCTATCTGAACACGGTGAAGTTCGCCGCGCTCACCTGGGCCATCACGTTGGCGATCGGCTTCGCCGTGGCCTATTTCCTGGCCTTCCACATCCGGTCCGCCAGTTGGCAGATGGTGCTGTTCCTGGTCTGCACGATTCCGTTCTGGACCTCCAACATCATCCGCATGATCTCCTGGATACCGTTTCTGGGACGGAATGGTCTTTTGAACTCAACGCTCATCGCCGCCGGGGTGATCGACCAGCCGTTGGAATTCCTGCTGTTTTCCGATTTCTCGGTGGTGCTGGCCTATGTCCATCTGAACGCGCTGTTCATGGTGGTGCCGATCTTCAATTCGATGATGCGGATCGACCGGGCGTTGGTGGAAGCGGCGCGCGACGCCGGGGCGGCGGGTTGGCAAGTGGTGTGGAACGTCATCCTGCCGCTGTCCAAGCCGGGCATCGCCATCGGCTCCATCTTCGTCGTCACGCTGGTGATGGGCGATTTCATCACCGTGCGGCTGATGAGCGGCGGGCAAAGCGCCTCCATCGGTCTGATGATCGCCAACGAAATCTCCCTGCTGCAATACCCGGCGGCGGCGGCCAACGCGGTCATTCTGCTGGCCGTGGTCCTGCTGATGGTCGCGGCGATGCTGCGCGTCGTCGACATCCGAAAGGAGCTGTGAGCCATGTCCGACGCCAAACGGGGCCTGTCCTTTTACCTGCTGGCCGGTTTCTTCGGCCTGTTCGTCCTGTTCCTGTACGGCCCGACCATCACCATCATGGTTCTGTCCTTCCAGGGGCCGGAGGGCGGCTTGACCTTTCCGATGAACGGAGTCTCCACCCACTGGTTCCGCAATCTGTTCGAGCAGCAGGCGGTTGGCGATTTCGGCGGCTCCTTCCGCCGCTCCATCGCCTTGGCGCTGGTGGCGATGGTGGCGACCGTGCTGTTTTCGTTGCTGGCGGGCTTCGCCTTCCGGCGGCGCTTTCGCGGAAGCGACGCGCTGTTCTATCTGGCGGTGGCCAGCCTGATCGTGCCGTCCATCCTGGTCAGCCTGGGCATCGGCCTTCTGTTCAACATCCTGGGTCTGGAGCCGACCTGGTACGGTTCGGCCCTGGGCGCGCATCTGACCTGGACGCTGCCCTTCGGCCTGCTGATCGTCTTCGCCATCTTCAACCGCTTCAACCCGGCCTATGAGGAGGCGGCGCGCGATCTGGGGGCCAGCCCGTGGCAGACGGTGCGCCACGTCGTGTTGCCGATCCTGCTGCCCAGCCTGATCGGTGTGGGGATGTCCGGCTTCACCCTGTCCTACGACGAGTTCGCCCGCACGCTGATGACCGCCGGGTCCTTCAACACGCTGCCGCTGGAGATTTACGGCATGACCACCAACGTCACGACGCCGGTGCTTTACGCGCTGGGATCGCTGACCACCCTGTTCTCCTTCACCATGATCGGGCTGTGCCTGCTGGCGGTGGTCGGGCTGCGCCGCCGCCGCTTGCGCCAAAGCCTGAGGGCCGCGTGATGGAGATCCTGGTCGTCAACCCCAACACCACCGCGTCGATGACCGCGCGCATCGGGGCCGCCGCCCGCGCCGCCGCCGCGCCGACCACCCGAATCCTTGCCGTCAACCCAACGATGGGTCCGGCCAGCATCGAGGGCTATTACGACGAGGCGCTGGCCGTTCCCGGCCTGCTGGAGGAGATCGCCCGGCGCGAGCGCGAGGCCGCGCGCGCCGGAACGCCGCTGGCCGGAACGGTGATCGCCTGTTTCGACGATGTCGGGCTGGACGCCGCCCGCTGCGTGGCGAGCGGGCCGGTGGTCGGCATCTGCGAAGCGGCGATGCAGACGGCCAGCCTGCTCGGCGGCTCCTTCGGCGTGGTGACGACGCTGCGACGCTCGGTTCCGGCGCTGGAGCGGTTGGCCCAGCGCTACGGCATGGCCGGGCGCTGCCGGATCCGCGCCGCCGAGGTGCCGGTTCTGGCGTTGGAAGACCCCGCCTCCGGCGCGTTGGACCGTTTGCGGGCGGAAATCACCCGTTCGCTGGACGAAGACGGGGCGGAGAGCATCGTTCTGGGTTGCGCCGGAATGGCCGATCTGGCCCGCGCGCTGGGGGACGAGTTCGGCGTGCCGGTGGTGGACGGCGTGTCCGCCGCCGTGAAGCTGGTGGAAGGGCTGGCGGCGCTGGGCCTGCGCACCAGCAAGCGCGGCGGCTACGCCCACCCCTTGCCCAAAGCCTACGCCGGGATGCTGGCGGGTTTCGCGCCTGTTTAGAGGGGAACAACCTCAACCACGCCGGGATTCGCGCCCCCCGATCTTGCGGTTTCGGAATCTTGAAACGGTTTGCGGTGATTGCGGCGATGGCGCTGGACACGCTGCGCCTGTCGGGTTTTGCTGTGTCCGATCCTGCCGACGAGACGATCATCGAACGCAGGGCCGTCGCCAACCGACGCCGCCGCCAACCGATCCGAGAGCGAAGGGGACCTCAACCATGGCCACGTTGAACAGACGCCAGCTTTTGGCCGCCGGGGCCGCGTTGGGCGTCGCCGGAACCGGCTTTTCCCTGCCGGTCCTCGCCCAATCGGGCCGCAAGAGCGTCACGTTGGCCCTGCCGCGCGACGTCCAGCCGCCGTTCGACCCGCTCAACCGCCTGAGCTTCCCGGAAGGCAATCTTTTGCGTGTGGCGCTTCAGGGCTTGATCGCTTTCAAACCCGGCAGCTTTGAGTGGGAGCTGTCCGCCGCCAAGCGGATCGAGCAGGTCTCCGACACCGTCATCGCGTTTGAACTGAAGCCCGGCCTGCAATTCCATGGCGGCTTTGGCGCGTTGACCGCCGACGACGTGAAATTCTCCTTCGAGCGGGCGATCAAGCCCGGCCCCGACGGCAAACCCGTGCTGTACAGCGCGGATTTCGCCGCCCTGGAGGAGGTTGAGGTCACGGGGACGCACAGCGGCCGCATCCGGCTGAAAACCCCGGCCCCGGCGCTGTGGCAGGTGGCGTTGGCCGACATTTCCGGCCTCATCATCTCGCGCAAGGCCTATGAGGCGGGGGCGTACCGCGCCGACCAGCCGACCAAGGTGATCGGCACGGGCCCCTATCTGTTGGCGGAATGGCGTCCGAACGAGCGCGTCGTCCTACAGGCCAACCCGGAGTTTCAAGGGCCAAAACCCGGATTCGAGGAAATCATTCTGCGCCCGGTGCGCGACTCCAAGACGGCGGAGCTGGCCTTTCGCGCCGACGAGCTGCAATTCACCGCCATCGAACCGGCCAACGCCGCCGACATCGCCAAAATCCCCGGCGCCAAGATCCTCAAGCAGGATTCGATCAATTTCGTCTGGATCGGGATCAACGTCGAAAAACCGCCCTTCAACGATCCCCGCGTGCGCCGGGCGATCCGCTTGGCCATCGACGTCGATCAGGTGATCGAGGGCGCTTACAACGGCGCGGTCGGGCGGGCGTACGCCCCGGTCGCGCCGGGGCTGCTGGGCAACTGGAAGGACGCGCCGCGCCACAAACGCGATGTCGCCGCCGCGAAAAAACTGCTGGCCGAGGCTGGGGTTCCGGCCCTGCGCGCCAAACTGACGCTGCTGAACAAACCCGCCTATCAGAACGCCGGGATCATCGTTCAGGCGCAGTTGGCCGAGGCTGGGATCACCCTGGATCTCGACGTGCAGGAGGGCGGCAGCTTCTGGTCGGCGGGCAACGGCGAGGCGGGCAAAAATCTGGAATTGTCGTTGCAGCGCTTCGGCGGCAAAGCCGATCCGTCTTTCCAACTGCAATGGTTCACCGCCTCGCAAATCGGAAGCTGGAACTGGCAGCGCTGGAACAGCCCGGAGTATGACGCGCTGTTCGCCAAGGCGGGGGGCGTCACCGACCCCGCCGAACGCGCCCGGCTCTACATCGAGGCGCAAAAGCTGATCGACGAGTCCGCCGCCTTCATCTGGCTGACCCACGAGGTCAACGTCTACGCGCTGAAGGATTGGTTGAGTCCGGGCATCCTGCCCAACGGCGACGACCAGCTTTACAATCGGTTCAGCCCGGCGTGAGGCTTCTTCGTCGGATCGGCGACCGCCTCGCCACCACCGCGCTGGTGTTGGTCGGGGCGGTCGCCCTGGTGTTCGCCCTGACCCTGGTCATCCCCGGCAACCCGGCGCAGACGCTGCTTGGCCCGCGCGCCACGCCGGAGGCGGTCCAGGCCTTTTCCCAAGCGATGGGGCTGGACCGCCCGGTGGCCGAGCGTTTCGCCCTGTTCCTGTGGAACCTGTTGCGCGGCGATCTTGGCAATGACGTCGTGTCCGGTCGCCCCATCGTCGCCATGGTGGCGGAGGTTCTGCCCTACACCGTCAGCCTGACCCTGTCGGCCATCGGCCTCGCCATTCTGTTTGGCGTGCCGCTGGGCTGCTACGCGGCGACCCATCCGGGCGGAGCCATCGACCGGGCGGCGGCGGTGGTCAGCATTGGTTTCATCGCCATCCCGAATTTCGTGGCAGCGATCCTGCTGCTGATGGTCTTTTCGGTCTGGCTCGACTGGTTTCCCGTGTTGGGCGTCAGCCGAAGCGGGACGCTGGGCGATCAGTTGGCCCGGCTGGCGCTGCCCGCCTTGTCGTTGGCTTTGGGGTGGATCGGCTACATCGCCCGGCTGCTGCGCGCCTCCCTGCTCGACGTGTTGGGGGAGGCGCACATCCGCACCCTGCGTGCCTATGGCGTGGCGGAACGGGTGATCGTCTACAAATACGCCCTGAAACCGGCGGCGATTCCGACCGTGGCGGTTCTGGGGCTGGGCGTCGGGCGGCTGCTGGGCGGGGCGATTTTCGCCGAAATCGTGTTCGCCCGGCCCGGAATCGGCACGCTGGTGTTTGACGCCATCGCGTCGCGCAATTACCCGGTGGTGCAGGCCTGCGTGCTGGTGGTGGTCGGCCTGTTCACCCTGACCAATCTTCTGGTCGATCTCAGCTACGCTTGGCTTGATCCGCGCATCGCCAAGGCGGAGGAGCGCTGATGCGCGCGGTGTTGGGGCGGGTGTGGCGTCAGCCCGCCGGGCGATTCGGGCTGTTGCTGGTCGTGGCGGTGCTGCTGCTCGGCCTCATCGGCCCGCCGTTGGCCCCTTATGATCCGAACAAACTCAACATTGTGGCCCGCTTCGGCGCGCCGTCGGCGGCGCATTGGCTGGGCACCGACCATCTCGGGCGCGACCTGTTCAGCCGGATGGCCGATGGCGGACGGGTGGCGCTGCTGGTGGCGCTGTCCACCATCGCCATCGCGCTGGTGGTTGGAACGCTGCTGGGCATCGCGGCGGCCTACGCCTCACCCTGGGGGGAGCGGGCGATTCTGGTCGTCTTCGACATTGTCAGCGCCTTTCCCACGTTGGTTTTCGCTCTGGCGGTGGTGGCGCTGCTGGGGCCGGGGTTGGACAAGGTCATCCTGATCGTCGCCATCACGCTGATCCCACATTTTGGCCGGGTGGCGCGGGCGCAAACGCTGAGCCTGCGCAACAGCCCGTTTCTGGAGGCCGAGCGCGTGTTGGGGGCGCAACCTTGGCGGATTACCCTGCATCATCTGGCGCCGAACATCCTCGGTCCGCTGGTGGTGCTGGCCAGCATGGACATTCCCGTGGTCATCACCATTGAGGCGGGCTTGAGTTTCCTGGGCGTCGGCGTGCCGCCGCCGCGCGCCAGTTGGGGGACGCTGCTGCACGATGGTTACACGACCCTGTCGCAATCGCCCTGGCCGGTGATCGTCGCGGCGGGGATGCTGACGCTGGCGACATTGGGCTTCACCCTGTTCGGCGAAGCGCTGCGCGACGCCATCGACCCCAAGCTGAGGCTGGAGCCATGACCCTGCCGACGCAGGACGCCGACCCGCTGATCGCCATCCGCGACCTGTCGGTGTCCTTCGCGACCAGCGTCGGCCACGCCGAGGCGCTGCGCAACGTCACGCTTGATCTTGGGCGCGGGCGCATCGTTGGGCTGGTCGGGGAATCGGGATCGGGCAAATCGACTCTGGCCTCGGCGATCACGCGCTTGCTGCCCGCCAATCGGTCCCGGCTGGAGGGCGCTGTCCTGTATGAGGGCCGCAATTTGCTGGCCGAGCCGGAGGCCGCCGTCGCCGCGCTGCGCGGCTCCCGCTTCGCCATGATCTTTCAGGATCCGATGGGGGCGCTGAATCCGGTGTTCCGCGTCGGAACCCAACTGGTCGATCTGCAACGGGCCAAAGCGCCCAAAGCGTCGCGGCGCGACCGGATGGCGCGGGCGGCGGCGATGCTGGCGCGGGCAGGCATTCCCGACGCGGCGCGGCGGATCCGCGACTACCCGCACCAGTTCAGCGGCGGCATGCGGCAACGGATCATGATCGCCGCCGCCCTGCTGTGCGAACCCGATCTGCTGATCGCCGACGAACCGACCACCGCGCTCGATCCGACCATCGAGGGGCAAATTGTCGCCCTGATCGACGAACTTCGCCACGGCTTCCAGGGAACCATCCTGTTGATTTCCCACAGTCTGGGGCTGGTGTCGCGCCTGTGCGACGATGTGGCGGTGCTCTACGCTGGTTCCCTGGTGGAGCGCGGCCCCGCCGCCGCCGTGCTGGGCAGCCCGCGCCACCCCTACACCCGGGCGCTGCTGGCCTGCGAGATCGGCGCGAACGTCGCCCGCCGCGCCACCCTGGCGACGATTCCCGGCGACGCGCCGGATCCGACGCGGCTGCCGCCGGGGTGCGTCTTCGCCCCGCGCTGTTCCCAAGCGGTGGAGTCCTGCCGCGCCGCCGTGCCGGAGTTGCGCCCGGTGGACGGGGATGGCGGCCACGCCGCCGCCTGCCTGCTGGTGTGAGGATGCCGCCGTGACCCAACCCTTGCTGTCTGTGGACCGCCTGTCGCTGCGTTATGGCCCCGTTCCGGCGGTGCGGTCGGCGTCCTTCGATCTGGCGCCCGGCGAGACGCTGGGCGTCGTCGGTGAAAGCGGGTCGGGCAAGACCTCGCTGATTCGCGCCGCGTTGGGGCTGATTCCGCCCACGGCGGGAGGCGTGCGCTTCGACGGGGCCGACGTCACGGCTTTGCGCGGACGCGACCTCAAGGCGTTCCGCCGCGCCGCCCAGATGATTTTCCAGGATCCCGCCGCCGCTCTGTCGCCACGCATGAAAATCCGCGATCTCTTGGCCGAGCCGCTGCGCATCCATGGCCTGCCGGTGGCCGAGGCGTGGCCCGGCGTGCTTGACCTGCTGCGGCGAGTCGGCCTGCCGGACGGCGTGCTCGACAAGCATCCGCATCAGGTCAGCGGCGGGCAGGCCCGTCGGGTGGGCATCGCCCGCGCCCTGGTTCTGCGGCCCCGCTTGCTGGTGGCCGACGAGCCGACCGCCGGGCTGGATCTGTCCGTGCAGGGCGACATCGTCAATCTGCTGGTGGATCTCCAGCGCGGCTTTGGCCTGACCTGTCTGGTGGTGTCGCACAATCTGGACGTGGTCCGGGCGATGGCCGACCGCGTGCTGGTGCTCTATCTTGGACGGGTGGTGGAGATCGGAGCCGCCGACCGCGTGCTGGGCGCGCCCGCCCACCCCTACACGCGGGCGCTGTTGGCCGCCGTTCCGCGTTTCGACCCGGTGAACCGCCCGTCGCGCGTCCCGCCTTTGCGCGGCGAGGTTCCCAGCCCGCGCACCCCGCCAAGCGGCTGCGTCTTCCACCCCCGTTGTCCGCTGGCCACCGACCTTTGCGGCGCCGTCGAGCCAGTGGAGCAGATTCTGGCCGACGGACGTCGCGTCGCTTGTCACACGCCGCTTCTCACCCCTTGAGTAGATTTCCCACAAACGCAGGGCCGGGCGTTCAGGCCGGTTGGATCGCCTGCGGGAAATTGAACAGCATGGTGGGATCGGCGGCCTTTTTCACCTGGGACAGCCGATCAAGATTTTCGCCGTAATAAGCCTTGCGCCAGTCGGCCAGCGACGGGTCGGGGAAATTCTGGAACGCGCCAGCCGCCTTGGTCCGCCGGTTGACGTCCTCGTAGAAGCGTTGCTGCCAATCCAGATTGGCCTCGACCAGCGGCAGCGGGTCGGTGGGCCGCCACCAATTGGCTTCCACGCTGAACAGCCAATCGAAGCCGCGATGGACATAGGCGGTCTCGGTCGGTCCCATCCGGTTGATCGCGCCGCCAACCTGGAAGAATTTGAAGGCCGAGGGCATCGACGTTCCGGGCATCTTCGCCGCCCAATCGAACATGGCGGCGATGGCCTCCTCGCTGATGTCCGCCGCCTTCATGTAGCTGGATTTTTCCTGATAGAAATAGGGGTAGGTGGTTTCGGTCAGGAAATCCTGGCCCGCCCAATAGGCGACGTCCTCCTTCACCGTTCGGGTGTCGGCCAGTTCCCAGGTCGATTTGAAAATCTCCTTCAGCGTCGTTTTCGACGGGTGGAGCTGGCCCAGGATCGACAGGGTCGTCCCCACCTTGTCGCAACGCTCCGACAGGCTGGGGATGGTGACGCTGATCTTGCTGCCGAAATCGTCCGGCGCGCTGGCCAGCTCGGTCAACAGCAGGCGCAGCACGCGCGGCAAATCCTTGGTCCAGGTGAGGTTGAACACCGTCACCGTGCTGACCGGCTGGGTTTGCAGGGTGAAGGCGGTGTTGACGCCGAAATTGCCGCCGCCGCCGCCCCGGCAGGCCCAGAACAGGCTGGAATCCTGATCGGCGGCGGCGTTGACCAGACTGCCGTCCGCCATCACCAGATCGGTGGCGCGCAGCAGGTCGGACCCCACGCCCCATTTGCGCATGTTGAAGCCGATGCCGCCGCCCAACAGGAAGCCCGCCGCGCCGACGGAATCGCACCGCCCGTGGGTGATGGTCCGCCCCAACCGTTCAAGCTGCTTGTAAACCAGCGAGTTGATCGTGCCGCCCAGAACTCGGACCAGCCCGTCGGACCCCGGAACCAACGCCGCCCCCGCCATCTTCGACATGTCGATCAACAGGCCGGGGGTGGTGGAATAACCCGCGTAATTGTGTCCGCCCGACCGCACGGCGAAGGGCATGCCCTGTTGCTTGACCCAGGTGAGGCAGGCCTGGACGTCCTGCGCCGTCACGCAGCGCGCGACGCCCGCCGGAAGGGTGGCGACGTAGCGCAGATTGTTGGGGCGGCAGACGTCGCCGAAGAACGGATCGTCAGGGCGCAGCACGCCGCCGCTGACCTTTCGCGCCAAATCGGTCCAGGCCGAGGGCGGCGGGCAGAGGGCTTTGAGCGACTCGTCGGCCAGCGCGACCGAGGGCAAGAAGCGCGCCGCCTCCGCCGCTGCCGCGAAGCGACCAAGACCAACGAGAAATGTGCGGCGTGATGACGGCATGATGGGCGGCATGGCGGGTTCCGCTGTTGGTTGGAGATGTTATTATCCCTGATAATAATTATTTTTAAGTGTATCGGCGGAAACGCCCGCCGGTTGGCGCGCGTCGCCGAAGATCCTGACGCGGGCGCAGCAAAGCCATGGCGAAACTTCAAGCGGTTGGGCATACTCCCGCCGGTTTTCGCAAAGGTCTGCGCCGCCGCCAGGGCTTTCCGCCTTTGCCGCGCGGGCGGACTCATCTGGGAATTGGGGCCTGTCTCGTATGCTGCGTGCGCTCGCGCGTGTCTCCGCCGTCCTTCTCGCGTCGTCCCTTCCCGTTCTTGCCGCCGATCCTCCGGCGGAGCCGGTTCCCTTCGGCGTCGCCGGGGTGGAGGTGGCGGCGGAACGCGACGTTCCCCAAGCCTGTTTCGCCTTCACGGACCGTCTGGAACGATCCCGTGTGGTGAATTTCCGCGATTTTGTGGATGTTCAGCCCGCTGTGGAGGGCGTCGCCGTGGCGCGCGACCGCAGCTTGTGCGTCGAGGGGCTGCAACACGGCCAGAAATACAAGATCACCCTGCGCGAAGGACTGCCCGGCGTGGACGGCAAGCGTTTGCCCGCCCCCGACAGCCGCGAGGTGGAGGTTCCCAACCGCAAGCCGTCCCTGGCCTTTCGAGGCGCGGGCTACATTCTGCCACGAGTCGGCGGCGATGGTCTGCCCTTGCGCTCGATCAATTTGGACCGGGCGAAGCTCCAGGTTCTGCGCATCGCCGACCGCAGTCTGGTTGAGAAAATCTATTTTGGGCGCATCGCCCAGCAAATGACCGATTTCGACATCGGCGAGATCATCGACCGCGCTGGACAAGAGGTTTGGCGCGGCGACATGAGCATCGGCAACGTCCCCAACAAGGCCGTCACCACCGCCTTTCCCATCGAAGGGGTGTTGGGCAAGCTGGAGCCGGGCGTCTATGTGGCCGTCGCGGGCGCGGACGAGATCAAGCCCGGTGGTTGGGAGCAAAAGGCGACCCAATGGTTCGTCGTCTCCGACCTTGGGTTGAACACGATTCTGGGCGAGGATTCGTTGGTCGTCTTCGCCCGTTCGGCGCAGACGGCGGCGCCCGCCGCCGGGGTCGAACTGCGTCTGGTCGCCCGCAACGGCGCCGAACTGGGCAAGGCGCTGACCGGCGACGACGGATTGGGCCGCTTTGACCTCGCCGCCTTGCGGGCGGCCTCGACCGAACCGATTCAGGCCGTGTTCGCGGTGCGTGGTGCTGGTGATTTCGGCGTGCTCGACCTGACCGGCGGCGGCGCGGCGGCGGAGCAGGCTGGGCAACCGGCGCCGACGGCGGCGCGTCAGACTCCGGTCGTGGCCTCGCCCCCGGCCCCAACGTCGACCGGGGTGGACGCTTTTCTTTACACCGAGCGCGGCATCTATCGGCCCGGCGAGTCGGTTCAACTCACCGGGCTGTTGCGCGACGCCGATCTCAATCCATTGCCCGGCGGCAAGCCGCTGGTCTTGCGGATTTTGCGCCCCGATGGGTTTGAGGTGGAGCGTCGAACGCTGACGGACGCCGGGGCGGGAGCCTATTCCACCCGCGTCGATCTGCCGATGAACGCCTATCCGGGCGGTTGGAGCCTGACGGCGCATGTCGACACGGATGGCGCGGCCCTTGGCCCGGTTTTGGGTCGGGCTGAGTTTCTGGTGGAGGATTTCGTGCCTCCCCGTATCGACGTCGCCCTGTCGGCCTCGACCAAGGAGATCGCCGTCGACGGCGCGGCGACCGTGACGGTGGACGGGCATTTCCTCTACGGCTCGCCCGCCGCTGGTTTGCCGGGCGAACTCGCCGTCACCCTGCGGGCCGCCGCAAACCCGTATCCCGACCTGCCGGGCTACCGCTTTGGTTTGGCCCAGGAAGAGGTGAAGCCGAAGCGGATCGACCTGCCGGGCTTCACCACCGACAACGCCGGGACGGCCAAGCTGGCGGTTCGTCTGCCTCAGGCCCCGGAAAGCACGCGCCCCTTGGAAGCGGTGGTGCGGGCCACTCTGATCGACATTGGCGGGCGGCCGGTTGGCCGGGATCTGGTGTTGCCGGTGCGGCATCAGCCCTTCGCCATCGGCGTCAAGCCACGGTTCGAGGGCGAGGGCGTGCCGGAAGGCGCGACCGCCGGTTTCGACGTGGTCGCCGTTGGCCCGGACGGCAAGCCGCTGGAGAGCGCCGATCTCTCTTACGAGCTGTTCGAGGAGGACTACGATTACGCGTGGTTCGAGGCGAACGGGCATTGGGATTACAAGGTCACGGTGCGTGACCAGCGCGTGACCGGCGGGGCGTTGACCGTCACCGCCGCCGCCCCTGGCGCGGTTGAGGCGCCGGTGACGGCGGGACGTTATCGGCTGGAGGTGTTCGACGCGAAAAGCGGGGTGTCCACCAGCGTGCGCTTCGCCGCTGGTTGGTGGATGACCCCGACCGCTGGCGAGCGCCCGGATGAGGTTGACGTCACCGTCATGCAGCCTTCCTACAAGGGCGGCGACACGGCTTGGGTCTATGTCAAGCCGCCCTACCGCAGTCAGGTGCTGGTCGCGGTCGCGGATCGCGCGGTGACGCACGCGGTCAGCCGGGCCATCGGGCCGGAGGGGGCGTTCCTGGAAATTCCGGTCGGCGCAAACTGGACCAACGGCGCCTATGTGCTGGCCACCGCCTTTTCCATTCCCGATCCGCAGACCAAGGGGCCGCCGCGCCGCGCGGTCGGCCTGTCCTGGCTGGCCGTCGATCCGGCGGCCCGGTCCTTGGGCGTTCGTGTCAGCGCGCCGCTGGAAAGCGAACCTCGGCGTTCCTTGACCGCCGAGGTGACGGTCGATGGCGCGCCGGAAGGCCAACCGGCCTTTGTGACCTTGGCGGCGGTTGACGAGTCGGTGTTGCAACTGACCGGGCAGGCGACGCCCGACCCGGTCGATCATTATCTTGGCAAACGGCGGCTTGGCGTCGAGTTGCGCGATTCCTACGGTCGGTTGATCGACCCGGCCGGGTTGGACGCGACGCGTCCACGCGGGGCGACGCCGCCGCGCGTGCGCCAAGTCTCCGGTCTGGTGCCGCCGAAGTCAGAACGGGTGGTTTCGCTCTTCTCCGGCGTGTTGCCGGTTGGGGCGGACGGCAAGCTGTCGGTTCCCTTCGACCTGCCCGACTTCCAGGGGCGTTTGCGGTTGATGGCGGTGGCGTGGAGCGGCGGCAGGCTTGGCCATGCCGACACGCATGTGTTGGTCCGCGATCCGGTGGTGGCGGATCTGGCGCTGCCGCGTTTTCTGACGCCGGGCGACATGGCCCAGGCTCTGCTGACGCTTGACAATTTGAACGGCCCGTCGGGCGAGTATCTGGCGACGTTGAAGACGGAAGGATCGGTGTCCTTTGTCACCCCTGACGCTGGTCCGTTGACCATCGCCAATCTGGGGCGCGGCAAGCGGGCGACCGCTGGCCGGGTGTTGACCGCGTCGGGCGTCGGTTCCGGCGCGGTGACGTTGGACGTCACCGGCCCGAACGGGCTGCGCGTCACCCGTCGCTGGGACGTCACGGTGCGTCCGGCGTCTGGGGTGACGGCGCGGCGAAGCGTCGCCGCGCTGCCGACCGACAAGACGCTGACGGCGCCGAGCGACGTCGGGTTTGGCCTGCGCCCGGAAACGGTGGCGGTGGCGGCGGAGGTCGCGCCTTTGCCGGACATTGACGTTGCGGGCCTGCTGTTTGCGTTGGACCGCGCGGGCGTTGGCGGGGCGGAGCAAACCGCCAGCCGCATCTTGCCGCTGTTGTCGATGAGCGACGTCGCCGCCGGATTGGGCGTGGCGTCGGAAGATCGCCTCAAAGCGCGGCTTCAGCGCGGCGTGGACCGGCTGTTGACCTTCCAACGCCCGGACGGCGCGTTTTCCGCCTGGTCGCCCAAGGGGGACGTCGATCCTTGGTTGACCGCCTACGCGGTGGACGTGCTGGGCCGGGCCAAGGCGGCGGGTTATCGCGTTCCCGAGCAACCTTATCGGAAGGGGTTGGACTGGCTGAAGCAGGCGATTGACAACGCTTGGGTTGAAACCGCCGACCTTCCGGGCCGCGCCTATGCCCTGTATGTGCTGGCGCGGGCCAAGATGACGGACGCGGGCGCGGTGCGCTATTTCCAGGAAACTTACTGGGATCGTTTGCAGACCGATTTCGGACGCGCCCAGATCGCCGCCGCCACCGCCCTGTTGGGCGACGCCCCTCGGGCGACGGAGGCCTTCGCCAAGCTGTCCGGCGCCCGGATGGTGTCGGCGTCGTTGCGCGATCATGGGTCATCCCTGCGCGACGAGGCCGGGGTGGTCGCGCTGATGGCGGAAAGCGGCGTGGTCGAGCGTGAGCGGCTGTTCCAGGCGGGCGAGCGTGTCGCCAAGACCTTCGCCGCCGTGCGCGCCACCAACCCGCAGGAGCAGGCGTGGTTGCTGCAAGCGGCCAAGGCGCTGATGGATCGCGCCGCTCCAATGAAGTTGATGGTCGGCGACCAGACGGTGGAGAACGCCAAGCCGCTCTTTCTGAGACTCGATGGTCCCTCTCCGCCGGTCGTCAAAAACCTGGGGGCGGAGGCGCGGCAGACCGTGACGGTCATCGGCGTTCCCGATCAACCCGCCCCGGCGGAAGAGCAGGGGATGACGCTGTCGCGGCGGGTGTATGACATGGCGGGCCGCCCGGTCGATCTGGCTGGCGCGCGCCACAACGACCTGTTGGTCGTGGTGCTGGAAGGGGAGGCGACCGATCCGTTGGAGCACGCGGTTCTGGTGTCCGACCCGCTGCCCGCTGGCTTTGAGATCGAGAATGTCCGGTTGGGGACCGGTGGCCCGACCAGCGCCCTGTCTTGGCTGGGCGATGTCTCGACCACCCGTCATCTGGAGTTCCGTGACGACCGCTTCGTCGCGGCGGTTGATCTGAGCAAGCAAAATCCCCGATTCCGTTTGGCCTATCTGGTCCGGGCCGTGACCGTTGGCGAGTTTGCGGCGCCCGGCGCCACGGTTGAGGATTTGCAGCGTCCGCATGTCTCCGCGCGCTTGGCGGGCAGCCGTCTGCGCGTTTTGGCGGAATAGGGGCGCCACCCTGTTCCGTTCACCCGACTCCGGGTGTTTTACAGATAGCCGTGGTCCCGCCGACCTTTGGGTCGGCGGGTCACGAACGCCAGAACACCGATGAACACCGCGAAAAACGCGGTCATGGCGACGTAAAACAGCAACGCCGCGCCCACCATCATGGTGCTGATGAGCACGGTGGCGAGAATCCAGACGCCCAACGATACGATCACGCGGGATGACATGGGTTGTCTCCGTTCCCCTGTCGCGACTCTGCCGTTCATGGGCTGCCCGTTTCCCTAAGAATTTGGGTTTTCAATCGGATTTCAGCCCCTGAACGGCGAAGCCTGCCACAGTGGGTGGTTGTGACCGCATGTGGCGTGCTGTCACTGCGCGGGCGCGCCGCACCCGTGTCGCCGCCCATACCTGTTTGGCAAGGGAGTGGTCCGTGTCCTCAACAAGATTGTTGACAGCGCGGGCGAGCGCCCTTACCTTTACGTAAACGTCAACCAAGGGCGTTGGCGGCGGAACGGGGAGAGCGCGGTGCAGGCGGAGATCGGAGCCGGGGCGACGGGACGGGAGGCGGAGGACCGCAACCGATCCATCGGCGAACTGGCCGAAGAGTTTGGCCTGACCCACCGCACCATCCGTCATTACGAGGATGAGGGGCTGCTGTCGCCCAAGCGCGACGGGCAGACCCGCGTCTACAATCATCGCGACCGCGCCCGGCTGGTTCTGATCTGCCGTGGCAAACGGCTTGGCTTCAGCCTCGCCGAGATCAAAGATTTCTTGAATCTCTACGACACGGACGACGCCCAGACCGAGCAGATGCGTTACGCGCAATCGCTCGCCCGCCGCCGAATCCAAGCCCTCGAACGGCAGCTCCAGGACGTCCAGCAGACGTTGCGGGAGTTGCGCCACTTCGACACTCAGATCTCCGAGCATTTGCGCCGAAACGGCGCCACGGAGACGCAGCCCATGGAGGAGAAGCTCTCATGAAGTCGGTCGTCATCGCAGGCTACGCCCGTTCGCCCTTCGCCTTCGCCCACAAGGGCGAACTGACCAAGGTCCGTCCCGACGACCTTCTGGCCCGCGTCATCGCGGCGCTGGTCGAGCGCACCGGCGCGAACCCGCAGGATGTTGAAGACGTCATCGTCGGCTGCTCCTTCCCCGAAGGCGAGCAGGGCATGAACGTCGCCCGCACCATCTCCTTCCTGGCCAAGCTGCCGCTGACCGCCGCCGCCACCACGGTGAACCGCTATTGCGGCTCGTCGATGCAGGCGATTCATCAGGCGGCGGGCGCCATCCAGATGGGCGCTGGCGAGCTGTTCGTCTGCGGCGGCGTCGAATCGATGACCCGCGTGCCGATCATGGGCTTCAACCCGATGCCGAACGCCGCGCTGAAGGACCTCTACCCGGAGGCCTATTGCTCGATGGGCGTCACCGCCGAGAACGTCGCCAAGAAATACGGCATCGCGCGCGCCGACCAAGAGGCGCTCGCCGCCGCCTCGCACGCCAAGGCCGCCGAGGCGCAGGCCGCTGGCCGTCTCAGCGCTGAAATCGTCGGCATCCAGTCCCCCGCCGGTCTGGTGGACCGCGACGGCTGCATCCGTCCCGGCACCACGGTCGAGGGCTTGAGCGGTCTGAAGCCCGCCTTCACCGCCGACGGTTCGGTCACGGCCGGCACCTCCTCGCCGCTGACCGACGGCGCGTCCGCCGTTCTGGTGACGACGGAAGAATACGCCAAGGCGAACGGCCTGCCGATCCTGGCCAAAATCCGCTCGATCGCGGTGGCCGGTTGCGCGCCGGAGCTGATGGGCCTTGGTCCCGTCCCCTCGACGCAAAAGGCGCTGGCCCGCGCCGGTCTGTCGATCAAGGACATCGACGTCATCGAAATCAACGAGGCCTTCTCGTCGCAGGCCATCGCCTGCATGCGCGACCTCGACATCGATCTGGCGAAGGTCAATCTGGACGGCGGCGCGCTGGCGCTCGGCCACCCCCTCGGCGCCACCGGCGCCCGCATCACCGGCAAGGCGGCCTCGCTGCTGAAGCGTGAAGGCAAGCAATTCGCGCTGGCCACCCAGTGCATCGGCGGCGGTCAGGGCATCGCCACCATCCTGGAAGCGGTCTGACGGCGGCACGGGCATCAGGGAGGAAGAATCCATGAAGATCGAACGCGCCGCCGTGATCGGCGCCGGTGTGATGGGGGCGGGCATCGCCGCCCATTTCGCCAACGCGGGCATCCCGGTCGTCCTGCTGGACATTCCGGCGAAGGACGGCGACCGCAGCGCCATCGCCAAGGGCGCCGTGGCCAAAATGCTGAAGACGGACCCCGCGCCCTTCATGCATCGCAACAACGCCAAGCTCGTCACCACCGGCAATCTTGAGGACGACCTCAATTTGCTGGCCGACGTCGATTGGATCGTCGAGGCGATCATCGAAAACCCGGCGATCAAGGCCGACCTCTACAAGCGCATCGACCCGGTGCGCAAGGCCGGGTCGGTGGTGTCGTCCAACACCTCGACCATCCCGTTGAACGTTCTGACCGAGGGGCAAAGCGAGCAGTTCAAGGCCGATTTCCTCGTCACGCACTTCTTCAACCCGCCGCGCTACATGCGGTTGCTGGAGATCGTCGGCGGCCCGACCACCCGGCCTGACGCGATGGCGGCCATCGCCGACGTTTGCGACCGCCGACTGGGCAAGGGCGTGGTCCATTGCAAGGACACGCCGGGCTTCATCGCCAACCGCATCGGCGTCTTCTGGATCCAGGCGGCGGTCAACGCCGCCGTCGATCTGGGGCTGACGGTGGAAGAGGCCGACGCGGTCGGCGGTCGTCCGATGGGCGTCCCCAAGACCGGCGTCTTCGGCCTGATGGATCTGGTCGGCCTCGATCTGATGCCGCACATCGCCAAGAGCCTGCTGGCGACGCTGCCCGCTGGCGACGCCTACCGCGACACGGTGCGCGAACACGCGGTCATCACCAAGATGATCGCCGACGGCTACATCGGTCGCAAGGGCAAGGGCGGCTTCTACCGGATCAACAAGGCCGGTGGCGGCAAGGTCAAGGAATCGATCAACCTGCGCACCGGCGAATTCGCCCCGTCGGAAAAATCCCGGCTGGAGAGCGTGACGGCGGCGGGCCGCGACCTGCGCAAGCTGTGCGAGCACCCGGACAAGGGCGGCAAATTCGCCCGCCGCGTGTTGGCGCAAACCTTGGCCTACGCCGCCAGTCTGGTGCCGGAAATCGCCGACAGCATCGTCGCGGTGGACGAGGGCATGCGGCTTGGCTACGCCTGGAAGCAGGGGCCGTTCGAGCTGATCGACCGTCTCGGCACCGCGTGGTTCGCCGAGCTTTGCAAATCGGAAGGCATTCCGGTTCCGGCCCTGGTCGAGGCGGCGGCGGGCCGTCCCTTCTACCGGGTGGAAGACGGCAAGCTCCAGCATCTGACCACGGCGGGCGTCTATGACACCGTTGTGCGTCCGGACGGCGTGCTGTTGCTGTCCGACGTCAAGCGGGCGGCGGGCAAGCCGGTGTGGAAAAACGCCTCGGCCAGCCTGTGGGATATTGGCGACGGCGTGCTGTGCGTCGAGTTCACCAGCAAGATGAACGCGGTGGACGGCGACATCATGGCCGCCTACGGCAAGGCCATCAGCCTGATCGGCAAGGGGACCGGCGCCTGGAAGGCCCTGGTCATCCACAACGAGGCGGATAATTTCTCGGTCGGCGCCAATCTGGGCCTCGCCCTCTTCGCGCTGAACATCGGCCTGTGGCCGCAGATCGAGGAGATGGTGGAGGGCGGTCAGCGCACTTACCGCGCCCTGCGTTACGCCCCCTTCCCGGTGGTGGCGGCTCCCAGCGGCATGGCTTTGGGCGGCGGCTGCGAAATCCTGCTGCATTCCGACCATGTTCAGGCGCACGCCGAAACCTATGTCGGTCTGGTCGAGGTCGGCGTCGGCCTGATCCCCGCCTGGGGCGGCTGCACCGAGATGTTGGCCCGTCACGCCAAGAACCCCAAGGCCCCGCGCGGCCCGATGCCCGCCGTCGCCAAGGCGTTCGAGATCATCAGCACCGCGACGGTCGCCAAATCGGCGGCGGAAGCCAAGGAGCTGCTGTATTTCCGGGCGACCGACGGAATCACCATGAACCGCGACCGCCTGCTGGCCGACGCCAAGGCCAAGGCGTTGGAACTGGCGGCCAACTACACGCCCCCGGAAAAGGACAGCTTCACGCTGCCCGGCCCGACCGCGCGCGCCGCGCTGGATTTGGCCGTGGAAGGCTTCGCCCTTCAAGGCAAGGTCACGCCGCACGACAAGGTGGTCTGCGCCGCGTTGGCCGAGATCCTGAGCGGCGGCGACGCCGACGCGACCAAGCCGGTTGGCGAGGATCATGTTCTGGGTCTGGAGCACAAGGCGTTCATGGAGCTGGTGCGCACCACCGGAACCATCGACCGGATCGAGCACATGCTGCTCACCGGCAAGCCGCTGCGGAATTAAGGGGGGATTGAACGATGCCGATCTACAAGGCTCCGCTTGAGGACGTGCGTTTCGTCCTCGACGAAATCGTCGGTTTGGACAAGCTGTCGGCCCTGCCGGGCTATGAGGACGCCACCCCGGAACTGGTCGGGCAGGTGTTGGAAGAGGGCGCCAAGCTGTGCGAGGAGGTTCTGTTCCCCCTCAACCAGTCGGGCGACGGCGAGGGCTGCCATTTTGAAAATGGCGTCGTCCGCACCCCGCAGGGCTTCAAAGAGGCCTACGCCACCTACATCGAGGCGGGTTGGCAGGGTTTGGCCTGCGACCCGGCCTATGGCGGGCAGGGGCTGCCGAAGCTGGTCAACATCATGATGGAGGAGTTCATTTGCTCCGCCAACTTGAGCTTCGGCATGTATCCCGGCCTGTCGCTGGGCGCCTACAACGCGCTGGCGACCTACGGCTCGGACGAATTGAAGGCGCGCTTCCTGCCGCGTTTGGTCGATGGGACGTGGTCGGGCACCATGTGCCTGACCGAACCGCACAGCGGCACCGATTTGGGCATCATCCGCACCAAGGCGGTTCCGGCGGAGGACGGCTCTTACAAGATCACCGGCACCAAGATTTTCATCTCGGCGGGCGAGCATGATCTGACGGACAACATCCTGCATCTGGTGCTGGCCCGTCTGCCCGACGCGCCCGCCGGAACGCGCGGCATCAGCCTGTTCCTGGTGCCGAAGTTCCTGCCCAACGAGGATGGGACGCCGGGTCCGCGCAACGGCGTGGCCTGCGGCTCCATCGAGCACAAGATGGGCATCAAGGCGTCCTCGACCTGCGTCATGAATTTCGAGGACGCGACCGGCTGGCTGGTCGGCGAGGCGCACAAGGGCATGCGCGCCATGTTCGTCATGATGAACGCGGCCCGTCTGGCCGTGGGCATCCAGGGGCTGGGTCTGGCCGAGGTCAGCTATCAGAACGCCGTGAACTATGCGCGGGAACGGCTTCAGGGCCGCTCCCTGTCGGGGGTGAAGGCGCCGGACAAGCCCGCCGATCCGATCATCGTCCACCCGGACGTGCGCCGGAATCTGCTGACCGCGCGGGCCTACACCGAAGGCGGTCGCGCGCTGGGCGCCCTGGTGGCCTATCACCTGGACGTCGCCGAAAAGCACCCCGACGCCCGCGCCCGCCGCGACGCCGACGAGTTCGTGCAGTTGATGACGCCGATCGCCAAGGCGCTGTTCACCGACATCGGTTTCGAGGCTAGCAACATCGCCGTGCAGGTGCATGGCGGTCACGGCTTCATCTGGGAAACCGGCGTCGAGCAGTATGTCCGCGACGCCCGCATCTGCCAGATCTACGAAGGCACCAACGGCATCCAGGCGTTGGATCTGGTCGGGCGCAAGCTGCCGCAGGACATGGGCCGTCTGCTGCGCCATTTCTTCCACCCGGTTGGCCGCGACATCGAAGCCGACATGGAAAACGAGGATCTGGCCGAATTCGTCCTGCCGCTGGCCAAGGCCTTCGCCAAGCTCCAGCAGGCCACGGCCCTGATCGCCCAGAAGGGCATGAAGGATCCCGAGGAGGCGGGCGCGGCGGCCACCGACTATCTGCGTCTGTTCGGTCTGGTCGCGCTCGGCTGGATGTGGCTGCGCATGGTCAAGGCGGCGCAAGCCAAGCTGGCCGCTGGCGAGGGCAACGCGGCTTTCTATGAGACCAAGATCAAAACCGCGCGTTTCTACATGGCTAAGTTGTTGCCGCAAATCAACAGCCTGTTCATCACCATCACCGCCGGGGCGAAGACCCTGATGGAGATGGACGAAGCCGCTTTCTAACAACCCGCGTCGTCTTCCTCCGCGACGTTGGGCGCTGAATGGGCTGGGCGCGATGCTGGACAGCGTCGCCTCAGCCCTTTTTCTATCTTTTCACAAGAAGAGGATGACGGATCATTCCTGCATTGCAACAATTGGAATGTCAGGTGAGCGTTGGATCAACGCTTGGCACGTTGTTGCGGCGCGGCGAGCGGCCTGGGTGATAAAAGTTAATTTCTGGTTGTCGAAAATTGCTCACGCGTGCTACATCTTATTTTGCATTACGTTTGGCTGGGGCCTGCTATATCCTTTGGATTTTATGGATATGCGGCCCAAACGAGACCATCGTCTTCTTCGGTCGCGGGCCTGGTTTTGCAGTGCGTCTGGCGGGTGCGGGAGTTTGATCGATGAAGATCCTGATCGGTGACGATCACGTGCTTTTCCGGGAAGGACTGCGCCGCTTGCTGGAGCAGCTCAAGGATGGGGCGACCTTCGGGGAGGCCAACAACTTTGACGAGCTTCTGGCCATGGCGGGGGCCGGGGAACCCTATGACCTCGTTCTAACCGATCTGCGCATGCCGGGCTGGCCGGGCTTCAGCGGCATCGGCGCGTTGCAGGCCAAGCAGCCCAACGCCAAGATCGTCGTGGTGTCCGCGTCGGAGGCGCACGCCGACGTGCGCGACGCGCTGGAAAATGGCGCGGCGGGCTACATTCCCAAATCCTCCAGCGTCAAGATCATGCTGAGCGCGCTGGATCTGATCTTTTCCGGCGGCGTCTATGTTCCGGCGACCGTTTTGCGGGATTCGGGCGACGCTGAGCCACGCGGAGCGGTCCTGCCCGCCGATCCTCAGCTTGAGCAGTTGTTGACCCACCGCCAGCGCGAAGTGCTGGACCGGCTGCGCGAGGGCAAGTCCAACAAACAGATCGCCCATGAGCTTGGTCTGTCCGAAGGGACGGTCAAGATTCACATGACGGCGATCTTCAAATCGCTGGGCGTCCGCAACCGCACCCAGGCGGCGATGGCTTTTCCGCAGTCGCAGAACAACACCTAACCGTTGATGACGCCGTCCGTTAGCTGAGGCTGGACACGAATCCCCGCAAGGATTCGACCTCCAGCTCCGCGTCGTCGATGCGCGCCTTAACCACGTCGCCGATGCTGATGACGCCGACAAGTCGATTCTGATCCAGGATCGGAACATGGCGGATGCGGCGTTCGGTCATCACCGCCATCATCGTCGCCACCGTGTCGGTGGGCGCGCCCGTGACCAGATCGCGGGTCATGACGTCGGCGGCGGAGCGGGTCAACGCGGCGGCCCCGTCTTGCGCGACGGCGCGCACGATGTCCCGTTCGGACAGAATGCCCGCAAGAACGCCGGAATCATCAATGACCAGAGTGGCGCCGATTCGGTGCTCGGCGAGATGCTTGGCGACGTCGCCCAAGCTGTCCGTTGGGGCGACCGAGCGGATTTGATGACCCTTGCGAGTCAATATGGCGGCGACGTGCATGATGTGCGGCCTCCTTCCAAGTTCCTTCACGGAAAATTGGTTGGCGGCGCAAACAATTCAAGCGCTTTGGCCAAAAGGAAAAGCCGACCACCCCATACAGGGTGGTCGGCTCAATCCGTCCGTTCGCAACCGATCCCGTATGGGATGGCTTAGAAGCGGTAGCCGACGCCAACGCCGACCAACCACGGGTCCAGCGTGACCTTCGACGTGACCGGCAGCGCGCCGTTGACCGAGGCGGTGACGTCGGTCTTCAGGAAGATCTTCTTGACGTCGAGGTTCAGCGACCACGCGCCCGTCAGGGCGACGTCAACACCGGCCTGGAGAGCGAAACCGAAACGGTTCTTGTAATCGGTCTTGGTGACGCGCAGACCCGCCGGGTTGACGGTGTTGGCGGCGTCTTCGTTGTAGAACAGGGTGTAGTTCACACCAGCGCCGACGTAGGGGCTGATGCGCTCCTTCGGCAGGAAGTGGTACTGCACCGTCAGGGTCGGCGGCAGCAGCGAGACCTTGCCGATTTCGATGCTGTTGCCCAGGCCGTTCAGGTTGCCCTTGACGGTGTGGCGGCTGGTGCCGGCGATCAGCTCAGCGGCGATGTTGTCGGTGAAGAAGTACGAGAAATCGACTTCCGGGATGAAATCATTGCCAACCTTGGCGGTGCCGATGTTGCCCAGGCTGGTGTTGTTCAGCGTGCCCTTTTCCTGCGGCAGAACGCCGACGCCACGCGCGCGGACGACGATGTCGCCAGCCGACTTCACCTTGAAATCCTGAGCGAGCGACGGGGAGGAAATGGCGACAAGGGCCGAGGTCGCCAGCAGGGCGGCGGCGGCGCGCGACAGGATGCTCATGGGGTCTGCTCCAGGCAAAATGCGTTGTTTCTGATTTGTGGCATCAGCCAGGGCAGGTATTACCAGACTCCCACTAGGGCTACTAGGGGGGTGCAACCGATCGAGGTCATGTTGCAGCAGCTCTGCAACAGTGACGAGTTGTCGCATAGACACGAAAAACAAAGGGTTATTTTGAGGTGCGCGGGCGTATGACCGTTCGTGAGCGTCTGAAACCGGGGTTTTGCGGCGCGGGGGATGGGCGGTAAAACGAAAAAATCACCCGTCCGAACCGCCAGAAAACCCCATGTCTTCAGCGCAGACGGGCCGGGGACAGGTCCGCCACGCCGACTCCCAACGCCTGGACGTCGGCGGGCAGATCGCCGCCGGTGGCCAGAGCCGCCGCCGTGCGGCCCATGGCGGGCGCGGTCTGGATGCCGTAACCGCCCTGACCGGCCAGCCAGAAGAAACCTTCGGCCTGATCGTCGAAGCCGACCACCGGCACCCGGTCGGCGACGAAGCTGCGCAGCCCGGCCCAACTGTGCGCCAACCGCCGAACGGTGAAACGGCAGGCTGTTTCCAACCGATCCACCGTTTCGGCGATGTCGAGTTCTTCGGGCTGCACGTCGCAGGGGGGGACCGGGGTTTCGTCGGCGGGGGAGGCCAACAGCCGTCCAGCGTCGGGCTTGACGTAAAAGCTGTCGGCGACGTCGATCACCATCGGCCAGGAATCCAGCCCCTGCTTGTCGGCGGGATCGGGGAAGACGGGATCAAAGGTGATCGCGGTGCGCCGTTTGGGAACCAGCCCGATGGGACGAACGCCCGCTAGCTCGGCCAGCGCGTCGGCCCAGGCGCCCGCCGCGTTGACGACGACCGGCGCGACGAAGCGCCCCGCCGGGCTTTCCGCCACCCACACCCCATCGTGGCGACTCAAGGCCGTCACCTCGGCGTCGGTGACGACGCGCCCGCCGCGCGCCTTCAGGCCGCGCAAATAACCGTGATGCAGGGCGTGAACGTCGATGTCGCAGGCCTCTGGCTCCCACACCGCGCCCAGCGGGTAATCGGGACGCAGGAAGGGCGCGCGGGCCAAGGTCTGCTCGCGGTCCAGCCGTTCGACCGAGGGAGTCAGGCGGCGACCGTCGGTGAATTCCTGTTCCAGCAGGTCGCTTTGATCGGGGCGGGCGACCAGCAGCACGCCGCGCGGCGTCAACAGCGGGTGGTCGGTGAAACCGGCGGGCGGTTCGGTGTAAAAGCCCCAGCTCGCCACGGTCATGGCGCGCACGGTGGCGTGGCCGTAGGTCTGGGTGTAGAGCGCGGCGGAACGTCCGGTCGAATGATAACCCGGCTGCGATTCACGTTCCAACAGCAGCACGCGGCCATGGGCCGCCAGCTCATAAGCCGCCGAGGCGCCCGCCATGCCCGCGCCGATCACCAGAAAATCAACCCGCTCCAACGCCGCTCACTCCCACTGGGTTGAAATCCGCCGTGCCGCCGCGATCCGATGCTCGACCAGATGGTCCGGCGCGCCCACCATTTCAAGAATAAGTTTCTGCCGCAAGGCTTCGATGAAACTGCCGCGATCCATCGCCGATGTCACGAAGGCCCCAGGTCCGCCGATCACGTTTTCCGCGAAATACTCCTCCAACCAGGAAAATTCATCGAGGATGGCCAGACCGTTGACGGTGACGCCGCGCGCGGCGGCGCGGTCGCGCGCCACTTGCGGATCCAGGCCGCTGTTGGAAAAGCCGTTGGACACAAGGTCGATCACCTTGCGCGGCGGCGCGGCGCTTTTGACCGGCTTTTGCTCGAACAAGGCCAGCGCGTCGTTGATCGCCCCGCCGATAGCGGTGGAATCGCCCTGGAAGCCGCGCGGCGTGGCGTCGATGCGGGCGGCGAAGCGGGCGGCGTCCTCCGCGCTCGTCACCAGCGTCCAGGGGATCAGGGTTTTCAGGGTGCGCGGGCCGGAATAGACGGTCAGCGCCACCAGCGCGCCGCCCGCCGACAGCGCGTCGGCGACCGACGGGTCACGGAAGGCGGCGGCGTGGCCCTGCAACTGGAATTCCAGATCGCCTTGCGTGATCGACGCCGATCCGTCGAGCGCCAACAGCAACGCGACCGCCGCCGCCGGACTGGATGGTTTGGCCGTGGACGCGGCGTTGGCGCCCAGACCGATCAGCAGACACAGCGCAAAGACGATGCGCGCAACGCCCATGACAGCACCCCGAACGGAACCGATTAAGGACCGGATCAGGCGTGGGCGAGCGCGTGGCGCGCGACCTTCACCATCACCGACGGCAGGGCCTGGTCGCTCAAACGGTCGATGGGAACCCACAGCCCCTCGGCCTCGCGCCAGCCATCACCGGCCAACGCGGTGACGACGGCAAGTTCCAGGTGAAAATGGCTGAAAGTATGGCGGACCACGCCGGGCAAGGCGCGCCAGGACAGGGCGAGCGGCTGATGGATCGCCAGCGCCGCGCCGTCCGGGGCCTCCGCCTCCCAAGCGGTCGATGGAATTTCGGTCATGCCGCCCAACAGCCCGCTTTCGATCCGCCGCCGCAACAGGACAGCGCCGTCGGGGTTGAGCAGCCAATAGGCCGTCCCGCGCCGCGTCGGCTTTTCCGTTTTGGCGACCTTGCGCGGCAGGGTCTCGGCGATTCCGGCGGCGCGCGCCTCGCAGAATTCGGTCCAGGGGCAGAGCATGCATTTCGGCTTGCGCGGCGTGCAGACGGTCGCGCCCAAATCCATCATCGCCTGCGCGTAATCGCCGGGCCGCGCGTCCGGCGTCAGCGTCGCCGCCAGCTTGCGCAGGGTCGGTTTGACGTTGGGCAGCGGGTCGGCGACGGCGAAGATGCGGGCGATCACCCGCTCGACATTGCCGTCCACCACGGTCGCCTTGCGGGCGAAGGCGATGGCGGTGATGGCGGCGGCGGTGTAGGCCCCGATGCCGGGAAGCTCCAGCAACGCCGCCTCGTCGCCCGGAAAGCGCCCGTCATGCCGACTGACCACCGCTTGCGCGCATTTGTGAAGGTTGCGGGCGCGGGCGTAATAGCCAAGCCCGGCCCAGGCGACCAACAGATCGTCCAGCGGCGCGTCGGCCAACGCGCGCACCGTCGGCCAGCGTTCGGTGAAGTTGCGGAAATAGGGCGCGGCGGCGGGAACCGTCGTCTGTTGCAGCATGATTTCCGACAGCCACACCCGATAGGGATCAACCGGCTCCCCCGGCTTGGCCCGCCAAGGCAGGTCGCGGCGGTTGCGGTCGTACCAGGACAGGAGCCGCGCGGCGGCTTTTGCGGAATCGTCGATCATGGAGGGATGAAATAGAGGCTTTCCGGCGTCAGGAGAAGGGGGCGCCGCCTGCGTCAGCCGACGCTGGGCAGCGTCGATCCCTTGCGCTACGGTGCGGCGGCGCCACATGAGACGCGGCGCGATTGGGCATGAGGAGTTTGGGCGCAGCATGAACGGACCACGACGCATCGGCCAAACCGTGCCGGAGGTGGCGGGCAAGGTGCTTGGCAAGCGCGGTCTGGCCTTTGGCGCGCTCATCACCGATTGGCCCGCCATCGTCGGCCAACAATTGTCACAGCGCACCGCCCCCGACAAACTCAGCTTCCCGCGCGGCAAGCGCGAGGAGGCGACGCTCCACATCCGCGCCATGGGCGCCATCGCCTTGGAGCTTCAGCATCTGGAACCGCAGATCATCGAGCGGATCAACAGCTTCTTCGGCTATCACGCGGTGGCGCGGATCAAACTCATTCACGCGGGCCTGCCCGCCGCGCCCTCGCCGATGCTGCGCCCGCGCGCGCTGACGACGGACGAGGAAGCCTCCGTCGCCACCACCATCGCGGCGGTGGAGGATGAGGAGCTGCGCGCGACGCTCGAACGCTTTGGCCGGTCGCTGCTGGCGCGGCCCAAGCGGGCCGGGCGCTGAGGCTGGACGGGGCTGACTTTCTTTGGCTATACCATCAACATCTGGTAGGGATGAGGGCATCGTGAACCGCAAAATTTTGGGAATCGCCGGGCTGCTCGCTGTCGGCCTGACCGCTGGAATGACCGTCGCCGTCGCGACCCCGGCCCCCGCCGCCGCGCAAACGGCGACGCCGCTGCCCGCCGTTTCGGACCTGCTGGCCGAACGGGTGCTGGGCGATCCGAAGGCGCCGGTGACGATCTATGATTATTCGTCGATGACCTGCCCGCACTGCGCCGATTTCCACGCCAACGTGCTGCCGAAGATCAAGGAAGCCTACATCGACACCGGCAAGGTCAAGCTGGTGTTCCGCGACTTCCCCTTCGACCAGGCGGCCCTGCGCGCCAGCATGCTGGCCCATTGCGCGCCGGTGGAGCGCTATTTCCCGCTGACCGACGTCCTGTTCAAAAGCCAGGCCCAATGGGCGCGCGCCAGCGATCCGGCCAAGGCGCTGGCCCAATATGGCAAGCTGGCCGGGATGAGCCAGGAGATCATCGACGCCTGCTTCGCCAGCCAACCGCTGGCTGACGGCATCCTGAACAGCCGCATGGTCGGTCAGAACCAATACAAGGTCGAAGCCACCCCCACCTTCATCCTGAACGACGGCAAGGATCGGGTCGAGGGCGCGCAGCCGTTCGAGGTCTTCGCCAAGGCCATCGACAAGCTGCTGAAGTAAAGAAAAGGTCGTTTTCCGGTGCAGTTCACGCGTCTCCGCCTCTCCGGCTTCAAGTCCTTCGTTGATTCGACCGAATTGGTCATCGAACCGGGAATGACCGGCATCGTCGGTCCCAACGGGTGCGGCAAGTCGAATTTGGTGGAGGCGCTGCGCTGGGTCATGGGGGAAACCTCGGCCAAGCGGATGCGCGGCGACGACATGGACGACGTCATTTTCGGCGGCACGTCCAACCGGGCGGCGCGCAATCTGGGCGAGGTGGCCTTGGCCATCGACAACCGGACGCGCACCGCCCCCGCCGGTTTCAACGAGCATGACGAGCTGGAGGTCACGCGGCGGATCGAGCGCGGCTCCGGCTCCGACTACCGCATCAACGGCAAGCTGGTGCGGGCGCGCGACGTTCAATTGCTGTTCGCCGACAACGCCTCGGGGGCGAACTCCCCGGCGCTGGTCAGCCAGGGCAAGGTCGCGCAGATTATTTCCGCCAAGCCGCAGGACCGCCGCATGCTGCTGGAGGAGGCCGCCGGAATCACCGGCCTGCACTCCCGTCGGCACGAGGCGGAATTGCGCTTGCGGGCGGCGGAAACCAATTTGACCCGCCTCGACGACGTCATCGGGGCGATGGACACGCAACTGCAAAGTCTGAAAAAGCAGGCGCGGCAAGCCGCCCGTTACCGCGCGCTGTCCGAACACATCCGCAAGGCCGAAGCGGTGCTGTGGCACCTGCGTTGGCTGGCCTGCCAAGCCGAACTGGAGCGCGCCCACGCCGCCTTCGCCACGTCGGAAGAGGCGGTGCGGGCGCTGATGCTGACAGTGACGCAGGCCACCAGCCGCCGGACCGACGCGGCGGCGGGCCTGCCGGAGAAGCGGCAGGCGGAGGCGCAGGCCGCCGCCGCCCTGCAACGGCTGGTCATCGCCCGCGAACAGCTCGACGCCGACGAACAGCGGGTGGCCGAACAGCAGCGCGCCTTGCAGGCGCGGTTGCGGCAGATCGCCGGGGATCTGGGCCGGGAAGAGGCGCTGGCGGCGGACGCGGGCGAGGCTCTAGCCCGGTTGGAGGCCGAACGCGACCGGCTGATCGACGCCCAGGCCGATGAAGAGATTCTGGAAGAGGCGGCGCGCGACGCCGTGGTCGAGGCGCGCGAGGCGGTCGAGGATCTCGACCGGGCGCTGACCCGGCTGACCGAAGCGGTCGCCGCCGACGAGGCGCGGCGCACCGCCACCCAACGGCAGGCGGGCGAGTTGGAAAGCCGTGCCGCCGGTCTGGCCAAACGACTGGCCGACCAACAGGCGCAGCGGACGACGCTGGAGGCCGACATCGCCGCCCGCGCCGATCTGGCCGACGCCGAAATGGCCGTGGAACTGGCCGAACAGCGGTTGGATGAGGCGCGCGAGGCGGCGGAACGGGCGGAACGGGCAAAGTCCGACGCCGAACCGGCCCAATCCCGCGCGCGCGAGGCGCTGTCCGTCGCCGAATCCGCCCGCGCCACGCTGCGCGCCGAAGAACGCGCCCTGAACGAGCTGCTGACCGCCGGGGGCAGCGAAGAGTTTCCGCCGCTGGTGGACGCGGTGACGGTGGCCCCCGGCTATGAAGGCGCGTTGGCCGCCGCGCTGGGCGACGCGCTGACCGCGCCACTGGACGAAGCCTCCCCCGTGCATTGGCGGCGCTTTCCACCTTTTCAGGCGTTGCAGCCCTTCCCGGTGGGGGTTGAGCCGTTGACCGGCTGGGTCTCAGGCCCGCCCGCCGCCGGGCGAGCGCTGGCCCACATCGGCGTGGTGGAGGACGCGGCGACCGGCGCGGCCTTGGCCCCGGCGCTGGCGCCCGGTCAAATCCTGGTCAGCCGCAACGGCGGGGCCTGGCGTTGGGACGGCTTCACCGTGCAGGCAGGCGCGCCGACCGCCGCAGCCGTGCGCCTGAAGCAACGCAATCGGCTGGCCGAACTGCGCGACGGGCTGGAACTGGCTGAGGAACGGGTGGAGGCGGCGCGCGAGGCGCTGGACGCCGCCAAACGCGCGGTGGAAGACGCGGCGCAGGCCGACCGCCGCGCCCGCGACGCCGTGCGGGAGGGCTTCGCCGCCCTGAACGGCGCGCGCGACCGTCACGCCAAACTGGCGCGCGAGGCCGACGCGGCGGCCTCCCGTCTGGCCTCCCTGGTCGAGGTCATCGAACGGCTGGCGGTGGACGAGCGTGAGGCCGCCGCCCGGCGGGACGAGGCTCTGGCCCTGTTGGACGCGCTGCCCGACCCGCGCGAAGGGCGCGAACGGGTCAACGAACAGCGCGCCGCGCTGGCCGAACGCCGCGCGCTGCTGAACGAAAAGCAGAGCGGGTTGGACCGTCTGACGCGCGAAGCCCAGACCCGCCGCCAAAGGCTGGCCGCCATCCAGGCGGAAACCGCGTCTTGGGACACCCGCTCCACCGGGGCCGATGGCCGGGTGGCGGAGTTGCGCGCGCGGGCCGACGCGGCGGAGGCCGACATCGCTCAACTGGCCGACCGTCCCGCCGCCATCGCGCTGGAACGGCAAGAGTTGCAAGACCGTATCTTCGAGGCCGACAAAGCCCGCAAACGCGCCGCCGAGGCATTGGCCGAGGCCGAAGGGCGCTTGACCGAGATTGAAACCGCGCTCCGTCAGGCCGAATCCGCTCTGGCCGACGCCCGCGAGACCCGCGCGCGCGCCGAAGCGGCGGTGGCGGGGGCGATGCAGCAGCGGCAAACCCTGACGGAGCGGATCGCCGAACGGCTGGATTGCGCGCCGGAGGACACCCGCGCGGCGACGGAGCTTGGCCCCGACGACGCGCTGCCCGACGCCGGGGCCATCGAGGCGCGGCTCGACAAGCTGACGCGCGAACGCGACGGCATGGGGCCGGTCAATCTGCGCGCCGAGATCGAGGCGGCGGAGCTTGAGGCGCAGATCACCGGCCTGCACACCGAACGCGCCGATCTGACCGCCGCCATCGCCCGGCTGCGCCAGGGCATCGCCAGCCTGAATCGCGAGGCGCGCGAACGGCTGGTCGCCAGCTTCGACACGGTGAACCGCAATTTCCAGGACCTGTTCATCCGTCTGTTCGGCGGCGGCAAGGCGCATCTGGAACTGGTCAACGCCGAGGATCCGTTGAGCGCCGGTCTGGAAATCTACGCCAGCCCGCCGGGCAAAAAGCTGCAAGTCCTGTCGCTGCTGTCAGGCGGCGAGCAGGCCTTGACCGCGCTGTCCCTGCTGTTCGCCGTCTTCCGCTCCAACCCCGCGCCGATCTGCGTGCTGGACGAGGTGGACGCGCCGCTCGACGAATCGAACGTTGGGCGCTTTTGCGATCTGGTCGAGGACATCGCCCGTCAGGGCGACACCCGTTTCCTCATCATCACCCACCACCGCCTGACCATGGCGCGGGTGGATCGGCTGTTCGGCGTGACCATGGCTGAACGCGGCGTGTCGCAACTGGTCAGCGTCGATTTGCGCGCGGCGGAGGAGTTGCGCGGGGTGGCGTGAATCTCAGCCGCCCCGCTTTCACATCTTAGCTTCCGCGTTTCCACATCTTACCCCCCGCGTTTCCACACGGTGGTTTCGATGAAGCGGCTGGCCAGAAAGCGGTAGGTCGCCTTTTGCAGATGCTCCAACCGGGGAGAGCGCTCCATCATCACCGAATCCCAGCCCTTCAGCAGGTCTTCCCATTCCAACAGCTTGGTGCGCAGATCGTCGCGGATCTTGCGGATGAACTGAATGGTGGCGTGAATGTCCTTCAACGCCCCGACGATTTCGCCGGTCTGCGCGTCGGCTTGATCGAAGATCATGTCATATTCACGCAGGGGCTTCTTGATAAGGCCCTGCATCCGGTTGATCTCACTGCAAAAAACGCGGTCCGTGCGGTAAACGGTGATGAGCGTGGCGAAGTTGGTTTCCATCTTGCGAATGTGTTTGAAGCGGTCGCGCAGCGCCTCGATGTAGGACAGCTCTTGAGCGAGGTCGTCCAAGCGGTCGGTCAAATACTGCTCGGAGTTGGCCATGTTCAGCTTCAGCTTTTCGGCGAGCTTTTGCAGGGCCAACTTCAGGCGCGCCTGAGTTCCCGGATCCTCCACCAACTGGTCGAGCTGGTAGGCGTCCGACACGATCATTTCGGAGCCGGTCATCGACGACACCACTTGCATCGTCAGGCGGCCCTTGGCGATGCGGCGGTGGCGGTCTTCAACCGACCAGGACGCCCGACCATCCAGCAGTTCGCCAGGGATCTGTTCGCCTGGACGGATCTGTTTGACGTAGGCCAACCCCTGCTCGACGATTTCCAACAACCGCTCGTCGTGGCTTCCCTGTTCGATCTGAAAGGATTCCAGAAGGGTGGGGAAGGCCAAGGCCGCCTTCAGATCGCCCAGCAGGATGTTGAGGACGGGATCCTTGCTGGTCGGATCGGCGCAGAAAAAGGCGCCGGGCAGACTGAACACCTTGTGCTGGAAATCGAAATGGGTGTCCCGCATCGGCTCCGTTTGGGAATCTCCCGCAGAGCCGTTGTCAGAAGAAGTGGACGCCGTTCCTTTGTCGGTGGACGAATCGGCGGCGGATTTCGCATCAGTGTTCGAGGTGTCGGTCATCGTCCCTTGGGGGCGCTGGGGTGAAATTTCATCAAATTTAGCACAATCAGCGGCGTGGGGTTGCAACGTTGTTGTCCCCAGCGATGACCAGACGGCACTTTACAGCAGGTCGCGCAGACGAAACCAGAGCATAGCGAGCACCAACGCCGGCGTGCGCAGCCGTCGCCCGCCGGGAAAGGCGTGATGGGGGATTCGGGTGAAGACGTCAAAGCGTTCGGCAGTTCCCCGGATCGTTTCGGCCATCACCCGTCCGGCCATGCCCGCCAGCGCGACGCCATGGCCGGAATAGCCGTGCGCGAACAAGGTGGTCGGCGACAGCCGTCCCAACTGCGGCATCCGATTCATGGTGATGGCGACATGGCCGCCCCAGAAATGTTCGACGGCGACGCCGCTCAATTGCGGGAAGACGGCCAGCATTTTCGCCCGCATGGCCAGCTTCAATCCCGGCAAATCAATGCCGGAATAGCTGACGCCGCCGCCGAACAGCAGCCGATGATCGGACGAGCGGCGGAAGTAATTCAGCGAGAAATTCAGATCCGACACGGCGATGTTGGTGGGCAACAACTGCGTGGCGCGCGCCTCGCCCACCGACTCGGTGGCGATCATGTAGGTGGCGACCGGCATGATGGTCGGGGCCAATCCGGGAACCAGCCCGCCCAGATAGGCGTTGCCCGCGATCACCATATGCTTGGCCCGCACCCGGCCATGCTCGGTCTGCGCCCAGGGTTCGGCCCCGGCGTCCAACGCGGTGACGCGGCTGTGTTCAAAGATGCGGACGCCAGCGGCGGCGGCGGCGCGGGCCAAGCCCAACGCGAAGTTCAGCGGATGCAGATGCCCGCTGCCCTCGTCCAACAGACCACCGATGTAGGAGTCGCTGCCGATGCACGCCCGGACGCCGTCCCGGTCCAGGCGGCGCGCCTTGTCATAGCCGTAGCCGTCGCGCAACTCGCGCTCCATCTCGGCCACGTCCTTCATGTGGCGGGGCTTCAAGGCGGCGTAGGCGAAGCCCCAGGTCAGATCGCAGGCGATGGCGTGGCGCTCCACCCGTTCGGCAAGCTGGGTCTTGGCCTCCTCGCCGAAATCCCACAGGCGGCGGGCGTCCTCCCGCCCGACCCAACGCTCGATCACGCTCATCGGCTTGTTGTAGCCGGTGATGATCTGCCCGCCGTTGCGGCCCGACGCGCCCCATCCGCAAGCCTGCGCCTCCAGCAGCACCACGTCATAGCCGCGTTCGGCCAGCTCCAGCGCGGTGGTCAGGCCGGTGTAGCCGCCGCCAATCACGCAGACGTCGCAGCGCAGTTCACCCGCCAAAGCGGGATTGGCGGGATGGGCGGCGGCGCTCGCCGCGTACCAACTGTTCAGATAAGAGGCTTTCGGCATCCGGTCAGTTAGGCGGTCCACCGGGAACGGGTCAACGAAAAGCCGACGATTTCACAAAAGCGTCATCGGAACCCTCTGGCGCGGTCCCCTGAAAGGGCGTCATAGTGTCGCTGTCGATCACAGCACGGAGGGGGCTGCCCATTGCCCGGTGCGGTCCGCCAATCTCATGGGTTTTATGGAAGACTTCATCAAGAAAAACCGTATTACTGAAGTCGAATGTCTTGTGCCCGACATCTCGGGCATCGCGCGGGGCAAGATCGTGCCCGCCGACAAATTTCTCCGCATCCTGCGCGACCGTGGCCTGCGTCTTCCCGAAGCGATTTTCGTTCAGACCGTGACCGGGGAGTTCGCCGAGGATGAAGACATCACCTCGGACGAAAATTCCGACATCTACATGATCCCGGACGAACGGACGATCCGCTTCGTTCCCTGGTATGAAGAGCCGACGGCTCAGGTCATCGTCGATTGCGTCTACGCCGACAGCCGTCCGGTGGACATGTCGCCCCGCCATGTTCTCAAGCGCGTGCTGTCGCTGTATGAGGAGCGCGGCTGGAAACCTCTGGTGGCGCCGGAGCTTGAGTTCTTCCTGGTCCAGGTCAACAAGGATCCCGATTACCCGCTGGCGCCGCCGATTGGCCGCAACGGGCGGATGGAAAGCGGTCGGCAGGCCTTCGGCATCGACGCCGTCAACGAGTTCGACCCGATCTTTGAAGCCGTCTATGATTACTGCGAAAAGCAGGACATCGACATCGACACCCTGACCCACGAGGCCGGGGCGGCGCAGATCGAGATCAACTTCAACCATGGCGACGCGCTGGAACTGGCCGATCAGGCGTTCCTGTTCAAGCGCACGGCGCGGGAAGCGGCGATCCGCCATCAAATCTACGCCACCTTCATGGCCAAGCCGATGCAGGGCGAGCCGGGCAGCGCCATGCACATCCACCAGTCGGTGGTGGACGCCGACACCGGGCGCAACCTGTTCTCCAACCCCGATGGGACGGACAGCGCGCTGTTCATGGCCCACATCGCCGGGCTGCAAAAATATTTGCCCTACGCGATGCCGCTGCTGGCCCCGAACGTGAATTCCTACCGCCGTTTGGTGCCGAACTCCGACGCGCCGATCAACGTGCATTGGGGGCGCGACAACCGCACCACGGGCCTTCGCGTGCCGGTGTCGCAACCCGACGCCCGCCGGGTCGAAAACCGGGTGGCCGGGGCCGACGCCAACCCTTATCTGGCCATCGCCGCGTCTCTGGCTTGCGGTTACATCGGCATGACCCAGAATATGGAGCCGAATGACCCGATCAAGGGATCGGCCTATCGTCTGGCCTTCACCCTGCCGCGTCACCAGAGCGAGGCGCTGACCAAGTTCAACGCCTGCAAGCCGCTGAAGGAAATACTGGGCGAACGCTTCATCGACGCCGTCACCTGCGTGAAGGAAGCGGAATACAAGGCGTACAACCGGGTCATCAGCTCATGGGAACGTGAAAATCTTTTGCTGAACGTGTGATTCTGTAAAAGAGGGGCGCTTCGGTTGGACGCGCCCCTCGTTTCACGGACATGACGCGCCGTCTCTCATTGCAAAATCGCCGCCGCACGATTGGTGTTGGCAAGCGTCGCTGTGGTGGGGACCGCACGCATGGTTGGCGTCGCCGGGTTGGGAGTAGTCGGGTTGGGCGTGGCTGCTTGAAGAAGATTGGGTTTGCCTTCCGTCTGAGCCCGCCACGCGCGCAGGGCGAGCAGGGTCGAATTTTGATCGGGCCGGTGATAGGCGGAAAAGCGTCGGTTGTGGATCTTGGCCTGCGCGTCGGCCCACACCTTGGTCCAGTCGATCGCGCCATCGGTCAAAAGCCGATCTTCGATGATCCGCAACAGGGCTTGGTTGACGATGGCTGTGCCGATGTTTTGGGTCGCCAACACCAGCGCGTTTGGGGCCTGCTCCAAGGTGGCGCGCAGCCGCAATTGCCCGCCGCAGGATCCCCAGAACACGAAGGCGGTGTTGGCGGTGATCTCCGGCATGGTTTCGTCTTCGTGGTAGCTGTGGCCACGATGAATGACGACGCTCGGCGTCAGCTTGGCGTAGCGCAGCCAATCCTGCACGGCCAGCCGACCGGCTTCGCCGCCATCGGGGGTGTCGGCGACGATGATGATCCGTCGGTCGAACCGTTCCGGGCTGTAAACCACGACAAAGCCAAGATACTCCTCAATCGCCCACCCCATCGCGCGCTGAGCCTTGATGAAGCCGTTGAACGATGTCTTGCCGTCAAGGTCGTTGTAGAAGGTCATCCGCTGAACGTTGACGCCATTCTGGAACAATCGACTCTCGGTCAGGACCGGAGCCGGTTGGGTGGGGTAACGTTCGGCGAAGCGTTCCGACGCGAAGGCCATCGTGGTCGGATGTCCGGCGACGCGCGCGGCGTGGATGCCCCCGGCAAGCCCAGCCGTCGCCTTGACCAATGGGCTGCGCGTGGTCCGGTGATGTTCGGCCAACTCATCCTCAAGCGCGGCGCGGATTTCCTCGGACTTGCTGTCCATGGCGTCGGCCAGGGCGCCCGCCACGATGGGCGGGTCAATCTTTTGACCCTGCGCCAGCAACGCCCGGACGCTGCCTCGCGCCAATTCGGGCGCGTTGCCCGCCATTGAGCCGAACAGCGTGTCGGCCCGCCCGCCGCTCACGACGGCGACGAAGAAATCCCCCCACAGGGGGCTCGCCGCCGGGTCGCGGGCCAGATCGAAGAAGGTGCGCCGCTCCTGCTTCAGCTTGATGGTCAGGATGTCGAGAATGCCGTCAAAGGATGAGGTGTAGAGTTGAGGGCCGATTCGGGCGATCAGCTCGAACAGGATTTCAATCGGAAGCGCGTTGATGATTCGGAAACGGTCCTGCGGGGACTCCTCGGCCATCTCGTCAATCAGGGCGCCGATCTTGGCGGACAGCGCGAAAGGCTCTTTGGAGAAGCTCGTCGCCAAGGCCCTGCGCGCCTGGATTTCCAAGGCGAGCAGATTTTCCGGCGGCATCAGCTTCCGCAATTCATGCCGGGTTTCATAAAAGGACATTCCGGTGTGGAGCGAACGCGCCAGCAGGTTGGGGGTCAAGGCCCGCCCGATGAGCGCCATCCCGCCGGGCCGCCTGGACAATTGATCCACCGCGCCAATCGCGTCGTACGGCGCGGCCAGAACGGCGTCGCGCAGGATGGCGGTGGCGGCCTCGCTGGGAAACAGGCTGGAGCAGCGGAACGCTTCGTCCGGCTGCTCACGCGCCAAAAGCTGAAACCCGGCGTCGCCGCCGGACAAGGCGCTCAGAACCGCCGCTCCAGCCGGATCGCCATCCCAGCAGGTTGGATTGGACTCGTCGAAAACAAAAAGTTTGGGGGTCGGACGGTGGTGAAGGGGCGCGGGGCGGGCTGTGCTGGGCGTGATCTGAGCGTTGGCCGCGCCGGACCAGCCAACAATCACCATCGCCGTGCAGGCCGCCACGGTCAGAAGGCGCTGGCGAATGGATGGCCGTGGCGAACGGGCGGCGGTGCTCAACATGCGTCCCAACTCTGCAAAAGCGGATCTGGAACAGTTATGGACCGGGCAACGGACAGCATTCAACGATGGAAATGAGGACAGGTCGTTTCACGACGCTTAAATCCTGTGCGCCTGCGCCGTTTTTTCTGAAAAAGCGCCAAAGCATCGAAAAGCATCGATCACACCGGCGAGTGTCGCGCAGGTTTCTTCGCTTCTGAAACTTGATCGCGAGATGTTGTGTGAAAATTTCCTAAAATGGTCGTTTTCGGGCGACGGTCGGATTCTGTCGGTTGCCGAACCTCAAAAAAACCGGGCGGGGCGTCCGCTCCATGGACTCAACGCTCCCACCCGGCCCGTCCTCGATCCGATCAATCCTCTTCGAGCGAGACCAGCGAGGTGTTGCCGCCCGCCGCCGTCGTGTTGATCGTCAACGTGCGTTCCGCCGCGAAGCGCGCGAGGTAACGCGGACCGCCCGCCTTCGGGCCGGTGCCGGACAGCCCCTCGCCGCCGAAGGGCTGCACCCCGACCACCGCGCCGATCATGTTGCGGTTGATGTAGATGTTCCCGACCGGCATCCGCTCGGCGATCTTGCGGGCGGTGCGGTCGATGCGGGTGTGCACGCCCAACGTCAGGCCATAGCCGGTGGCCTCGATGGCGTCGAGCATGGCGTCCAGCTTGTCGCCCTTGAAGCGGATGACGTGCAGGACCGGGCCGAACACCTCGCGTGGCAACTGGTCGAGGCTGGTGATTTCAAAGGCGTGCGGGGCGAGGAAGCTGCCGTTGGCGCAGCCATAGGGCAGCGTGCCTTCAAACAAGGTGACGGCCTCCCGTTTCATCCGCTCGACATGCTGTTGCAGGATGGACAGCGCCTCGCCGTCGATCACCGGGCCGACGTCGGTGGACAGCAGGGCCGGATCGCCCAGCCGCAGTTCCGCCGCCGCGCCCTTCAGCATCTCGATCACCTTCGGGGCGATGCCGTCCTGGACGAACAGCACGCGCAGGGCCGAACAACGCTGACCGGCGGAGCGGAAGGCGCTGGTCACGACGTCGTCCACCACCTGCTCGGGCAGGGCGGAATTGTCCACCAGCATGGCGTTCTGTCCGCCGGTTTCGGCGATGAAGGGGACGATGGCCCCGCCGCGCGTCGCCAGAGTGAAGTTGATGAGGTGGGCCGTCTCGGTCGAGCCGGTGAAGGCGACGCCCGCCACCCGACGATCGCCGACCAGTTTGCCGCCGACGGTCGCGCCGTCGCCCGGCAGCAGATGCAGAACGTCCAGCGGCACGCCGGCTTCCAGCAACAGCCTGACCGTGGCCGCCGCGATCAGCGGGGTCTGTTCGGCGGGTTTGGCGATCACCGTGTTGCCCGCGACCAGAGCAGCGGCGACCTGTCCGGCGAAGATCGCCAGTGGGAAGTTCCACGGGCTGATGCAGACGAACACCCCGCGCCCGGTCAGGCGCAGCTCGTTGCGCTCGCCGGTCGGGCCGGGCATCGCCATCGGCTGGAAATCGGCGCAGGCGCGGGTGGCGTAATAGCGGCAGAAATCCACCGCTTCGCGCAGTTCGGCGATGGCGTCGGGCAGCACCTTGCCAGCCTCGCGGGTCAGCAGGGCCAGCAGCTTGTGGCGGTCGCGCTCCATCAGGTCGGCGGCGCGGGTCAGGCAGTCGGCGCGCTCCGTCACCGGGCGGGCCGACCAGGCGTGATGGGCGGCGGTCGCCAGAGACAGGGCGCGCTCGACGTCCTCGGCGGTCGCCTCGACGACATGGCCGACGACCCGCGCGTTGTTCGACGGATCGACGATGGGGCGACCATTGCCCGCCGGGGTCATCCCCCCGACGATGGGGCCGCCGGTCCACGGCTTGCTCCAGGCCGCCGCCATGCCGGTCAGCAGTGGGCCGACGATGGTCGGGTCGCTGAGGTCGGCGCCCTGGCTGTTCAGCCGCTCCGCCCCATAGAGATCCTTGGGCAGCGGGATGCGCGGGTGCGGCTTCACCGCCAGACCGGCGATGCGGGCGACCGGATCGGCGACGATGTCGGCGATGGGAACCTGCTCGTCCTGGATGCGGTTGACGAAGGAGGAGTTGGCGCCGTTTTCCAGCAACCGGCGGACCAGATAGGCCAACAGATCCTCATGGCTGCCGACGGGGGCGTAGACGCGCACCGGCATGTCGGGGCCGACGATCTGGTGATAGAGCGGCTCGCCCATGCCGTGCAGGCGCTGGAACTCGAAGCCGACGCGGTCGCCCGCCATTTCCAGGACCGAGGCGACGGTGTGGGCGTTGTGGGTGGCGAACATCGGGTGGAAGACGTCGCGACGGCTGAGCAGCTTGCGGGCGCAGGCCAGATAGGAGACGTCGGTGGACGCCTTGCGGGTGAAGACCGGGTAATTGTCCAGGCCGCGTTCCTGGCCGCGCTTGATCTCGCTGTCCCAATAGGCGCCCTTGACCAGCCGGATCATCAGCTTGCGCCCGACCCGCGCGGCCAGATTGCCCAACCACTCGATCACCGGCAGGGCGCGCTTCTGATAGGCCTGCACCGCCAGCCCGAACCCTTCCCAGCCATTGAGCGCCGGGTCGCTGAACACCGCCTCAATCAAATCCAGCGACAGGTCGAGCCGGTCGGATTCTTCGGCGTCCACGGTCAGATGAATGCCCGCCGCCTTGGCCTTCAGGGCCAGATCGAGCAGGCGCGGGCGCAACTCCGCCATCACGCGGGCCTGTTGGGCGATCTCGTAACGCGGGTGGATGGCCGACAGCTTCACCGAAATGCCGGGGCTGGTCAGCACGTTGCGGGCGCCGCGCGCCTTGCCGATGGACTCGATGGCGCGCGCGTAGGTCTCTTGATAGCGGTCGGCGTCCGCCTGGGTGCGGGCGGCTTCGCCCAGCATGTCGTAGGAATAGCGGTAGCCCAGCTTTTCGCTGTCGCGGGCGCGGTCCAGCGCCTCTTCAATGTTGCGGCCCATGACGAACTGGCGACCGAGGATGCGCATCGCCTGCATCATCGCCTGCCGGATCACCGGCTCGCCCGCGCGGCTGACCAGACGGTCGAGCAGACCGGCGGGCTGGCGCTGGTCCTCGTCGTCCAACCGCACGACCTTGCCGGTCAGCATCAAGGCCCAAGTTGAGGCGTTGACGAACAGGCTGTCGGCCTTGCCGAGATGGCGCGTCCAATCGGCGCCGCCGATCTTGTCCCGGATCAACAGATCGGCGGTTTCAGCGTCGGGAATGCGCAGCAGCGCTTCCGCCAGGCACATCAGCGCCACGCCCTCCTTGGTGGACAAGCCAAATTCTTGCAGGAAGGCGTCGAGCGCGCCGAAGCGGGGACGGGTTTCCCGCAGCTTGGCGACGAAACCACCGGCGGCGTCCTGCACCCGGCGGCGGGCGTCAGCGGGCAGGGCGGCGATCTGGATCAGCCCATCCAGCACCCGCACCTCATCGGCGCGGTAGGCGGCGACGATCGCGGCGCGGTCCGGACGCACGGCGGGAAACTCGGCGGATGCAAGCATGGGATGGTCCATCGCTCTGTGGTGTGAAGATAATTCAGTATAATAAGATTTAAGCCGATGATGGTCCGTTTGATTGTTGATAAAACAAAATTTTTTATGGCATAATTGATTGTTGTCAATAGAAAATTTGGAATGAAGGATGGAGCGCTCCCTCGACCCCACCGACGTCAAGATCCTGCGCGAATTGCAGGAGGATGGACGGCTCAGCAACGTTGAACTGGCGCGCCGGATCAACCTCAGTCCAGCGGCGTGTTTGGAACGGGTGAAACGTTTGCAGAATGACGGCATCATTCAGCGTTACGTGGCTCTGCTCGATCCCCACCGGTTGGACTCTGGCATGCTGGTGTTCGTGGAGGTCGTGTTGGACCGCACCACCCCGGACAATTTCGACGACTTCAAGGGCACCGTGCTGCGCATGCCCCAGATCATGGAATGCCATATGGTCGCGGGCGGCTTCGATTACCTCGTCAAAGCGCGGGTGCGCGACATGAATGAATACAGATTGTTCCTGGGCGAGCTTTTGTCCACCGCGCGCGGCGTGCGGGAAACCCACACCTACGCGGTGATGGAGGAGGTCAAGAGCGTCACCGCCATCCCGCTGGATGGGTTGCTGGGGTGATGGCTGATCGCCTCAGTCCAATTCCCATCTTGCAAGCATGTTTCGATTCAAGACGCAGAATGCGAACGGAGCGGGGCTTTAAAGCCTTTTCTGGACGCTAAATACTTTTTCGACAAGCAATTTCAAGGCTCGAACACAGCGGCATGGTCTTTGCTTATTCCCCGCGCCGGTTGGCACACGACGATCTATTGTTTCTAGACGGCTTTGCGTTTTGGACGGATTGTTGGATGCTGGCTTTCGTTGCAACGATTGAGATGGAACAGCGTCATGCGCGTCAACACACCGATCACAAAGACTGAAGCGCATCTGACGGAAGGTGTTCCACTCGTTTCGCGCACGGACACGGGTGGCCGGATCACCTTCGTCAACAAGGCCTTTGTCGAAATCAGCGGCTTTGCCGAACATGAGCTGATCGGGTCGCCTCACAATCTTGTCCGCCATCCCGACATGCCGAAGGAGGCGTTCGCCGATCTGTGGGCGACGATCAAGCTTGGGCGGTCTTGGGAAGGGTTGGTCAAGAACCGGACCAAGTCGGGTGATTTCTATTGGGTGCGCGCCAACGTCACGCCGGTGATGGCCGATGGGGAGGTCAAGGAATACATCTCCATCCGCTCCAAGCCGTCGCGCGAGGATGTCGCGGCGGCGGAGGCCCTGTACGCGGCGATGCGGAACGGAACCGCCACGGTGGTTCTGGCGCAGGGGGAGTTGTTGAAACGCAGCCGTGCGGCCCGTGTCGTCGCGTCGGTGAGCAACAGCATCGCCCGGCAATTGATCGCGGTGTTCGGGGTGCTGATTCTCGCGTTGCTGCTGGCGGGGTGGTTGGGGTTGGACGGCATGTCCGATTCAAACGAGTCGCTGCGCACGGTTTATGAGGATCGGACGGTTCCGGCCTTTCAGATCGGCGAAATTCTGAATCACACGCGGGAAAACCAGCAAATCATCACCGATTTGGTGATCGGCTTGCGCGACGGCATGCCAGACAAAGAGGTCAAGGAGCATCTTAAAGAAATTGAGGACAACGGCGCCTATATGGCGAAATTGCTGAAAGAGTATTTGGACACTTATCTGACGCCGGAAGAAAAAATCCTGGCCAAAGAATATCAGGAATTGAGCGAGCGTTTCAACCGCGAGGCTATCGCGCCAGCGATCACGCACATCAAGGACAGCAATTCTCTGGCATTGGAAATCCACGTTCGCAAGGTTTTGAAACCGCTGTTCCTTGAACTCCACGACGTCAACGACAAGCTGCTGGAATTGCAAATCCGCGTGGCGCGGGAAGAGTATGAAAAGGCCGCCGCTGACTTCAAAACCCGCTTCGCGCAACTCTTCGTCGCGCTGATGGCAAGCTGCGCGCTCGCCACGCTGTTTGGCCTGCTGATTTTGCGGACGGTTCGTCGCCCGCTGGCGGCGATGGAGAAGACTTATGGCCGCGTCGCCGTCGGCGATTACATGAGTCCGGCCGAGCCGATCGCCATCGCCGAGTTCAAACGGATCGCTTCCGAGTTGAACGCGATGAAGGCGAAGATCGGCTACAGCCTGTACGAGGGGCAGGAAATGGAGATCCGCCAAAAGGATTTGACCCGCCAGACTCTGCTGGAAACCTGCAAGGCCATCGAAAGCGACCTCGACGCAACATGGATCGGGGTGGAGCAGGCTGGACGCCGGGCGGGCGATGGCATCACCAATCTGATGGACTCGCTGGGGGTTGTGCGGGAAAACACCGTGGTGGTGTCGGCGGCCTCCGAACAGGCCAGTTCCAACGCCTCCTCCGTGGCGGCGGCGACCGAAGAGTTGAACGCGGCCGGGCACGAGATCGCCCGGCAGGCGGCGCGCTCCAGCGAAGTCGCGCGGAAGGCTGTGGACAGCGCGCGGGATTCGGCCTCGGCGATCAGCCGGATGGAAATCGCGACGGAGGAAATCGGCAAGGTCGCCAGCCTCATCAACGACATCGCCGGGCAAACCAACCTGCTGGCGCTGAACGCCACCATCGAGGCGGCGCGCGCGGGCGAAGCGGGCAAGGGCTTCGCCGTGGTGGCGGGCGAGGTGAAAAGCTTGGCCGGGCAAACCGCGCGGGCGACCGGCGACATCGCGCGTCAGATTGAACAATTGAAGGCGGCGGTGACGGGCAGCGTCTCGGCCATTCAAACCGTCATCGCCGTCATCCAGGAAATCGACGAAGCCGCGTCCGCCACAGCGGCGGCGGTTGAGGAGCAATCGGCGGCCAACGGCGAAATTGGCCGCAGCGCCACCAACTCCGCTGGCGGCGCCTCGCAGGTGTCGAGCAGCGTGCTCCACATTCGTGACCAGACCGACGAGATCACCGACATCGCCCGCGACGTCAGCCGCCGTATGAGCGACACCCAATCCGCCGTGTCCGATCTGAAACGGCGCTTGGTCATCGCGCTCCGCCAATCCGTGGCGGGGGACCGTCGCACCTCCGACCGCATTCCGTGCGAAGATCCAATCACCGTGGTGATTGGCGCGAACCGCGTGTCGGCGACGATGCTGGACCTGTCCATCGACGGCCTGTTGGTCGATCCGAAGGGGCTGCCGACCCTGGTCGAACACAGCGTGGTCAATGTGGTGCTGCGCGACGCCGGCGAATTGCCCGCCATCGTCGCCGGAAGCAGCGATCTGGGCCTGCATCTGGCCTTTGGCGAGCTGTCCGACGCGCAAAGCGCCAAACTGGAAGAAGCCTATCGCCGCCTGATCGAAACCGACCGTCCCTTCATCAAGACCATCCAGGACGGCGCGGCGTCTCTGGCTAGGTTGTTGGAAGACAGTCTGCGCGATGGCAAGATCACGGAAGAAGCGCTGTTCTCCACCCAACTGACCAGCGTTCCGGGCACGGCGCCGGAACAGTTCATGGCGCCGTTCACCGATTTGACCGACCGGCTGTTTCCAACCTTGCAGGAACAGATTTTGGCGTCCAACCCGCGATTCCAGTTCTGCGTCGCGGTCAACAGCGTCGGCTATCTGCCGACCCACAACGCCCGTTATTCCGAACCGCAGCGTCCCGGCGAGGTGGACTGGAACACCGCGCACAGCCGCAACCGGCGGCTGTTCACCGACCGGGCCGGTTTGGCGGCGGCGCGCAACACGCGGGCCTTCCTGTTGCAAGCCTACCGCCGCGACATGGGCGGCGGGCAGATGGTCCGCCTGAAGGAGGTTGACGCCCCGATCATCGTCCGTGGGCGTCATTGGGGGTCGTTGCGCCTGGGTTATCGGGCCTGAGCGCGTTGCGCGGCGGTCAAGGCGTCTGCTTGTCCGGCACCAGCACGGTCCCGCAGATCGCCTTGATCGCCTCGGCCTGGTCGGCTCCGGCGGATCGGGCCAACAGCCCTTGGCCAAAGGCGAAGGCGTAGAACAGATAGGCGCGGGCGAAAGCCTGATCGGGCGGCAGGCCCAGCGCGACGAACAGGTCGGCGACGCAGCGCAGACGCTCCCCGTCCACCTCGGCGATCACCCCCTCCGCCTCCGGCGCGCGGCGCGCCCAATCACGGACGGCCAACTCGATGGCCATGCCGCGCGGGTTGTTGCCGCTGTAAAGCGCCAGCAGATCATGCAGTTGCTTGGCCGGTTCGCGGCCGTCCAGCCGGGTTTGCTCCTTGATCGCGGCGATGCGGCCCTGTTTCCAGCCGTCCAGCAGGGCGTTCATCAGGTCGGTGCGGTCGCGGAAGTGCCAGTAGAAGCTGCCCTTCGTGACCTTCAGCTTTTTCGCCAGCAACTCGACGCGGACCTGTTCGACGCCGCCTTCGGCCAGGGCGGAGAAGGCGGCGGTCAGCCACGAGTCGCGATTTTTTGTTTTTGCTTCCATAACCCCGATCCGCCCCAATCCCTCCGGTCGCCCCATTTCCAGAAACGCGTTGGGGCGGACGATCTATAGCCGAACAGTCGGTGGATTGGCAGCTTTAAGGCGACGCGGGACAGCTTGGCTTCGCCTTGCTACAGTCATCGTTCAGGGATCTTTCGCGAACGACAGACCAGAGACAAGGCACCATGGACAAAGGCTCGCCGAAGGCCATCCGGCTTCAGGATTACCGCCCCCCCGCCCACCGCATCGACCGCGTCGCTTTGCACGTCGATCTGGGGGAGGACGTCACGACCGTTCGCGCCGTGCTGGCGATCCGCCGCAACCCCGACCGACCCGACGCGGCGGCGGAACCGCTGACGCTCGACGGCCAGCGGCTGGCGCTGGTTTCGGTCGCGCTGGACGGGCGGGCGCTGACGGCGGCGGATTACACCGTGACGCCCGACCACCTGATCCTGACCGACACGCCCGACAGCTTCACGCTGGAAACGGTGGTTCAGATCAAGCCGCAGGAAAACACGGCGCTGGAAGGGCTGTACAAATCCTCCGGCAACTTCTGCACCCAGTGCGAGGCCGAGGGATTCCGCAAGATCACCTATTTTCTCGACCGCCCCGACGCGATGGCGGTCTACAGCGTCACCATCACCGGCGAGAAGGCGCGTTATCCGGTTCTGCTGTCCAACGGCAATCTAGCCGAATCCGGCGATCTGGCCGACGGGCGCCATTGGGCGCGCTGGGAGGATCCCTTCCCCAAGCCCTGCTACCTGTTCGCGCTGGTGGCGGGCGCGCTGGTCCATGGCGAGGATCGTTTTCGCACCGCGTCCGGCCGCGACGTCACCCTGCGGATCTATGTCGAGCCGGGGAACGAGGACAAGATCGACCACGCCATGCGCTCGCTCGTCAAATCCATGCGCTGGGACGAAGAGGTCTATGGGCTGGAGTATGACCTCGACATCTTCAACATCGTCGCGGTCGGCGATTTCAACATGGGGGCGATGGAAAACAAGTCGCTCAACGTCTTCAACACCAAATACATCCTGGCCAAGCCGGAAACCGCGACCGACGCCGATTTCCAGAACATCGAGGCCGTCGTCGCCCACGAGTATTTCCACAATTGGACCGGCAACCGCGTCACCTGCCGCGACTGGTTCCAACTGTCGCTGAAAGAAGGGTTGACGGTTTTCCGCGATCAGGAATTCTCCGCCGATCTGAACTCCCGCGCGGTCAAGCGCATCGCCGACGTCCAAGGGCTGCGCACCGTGCAGTTTCAAGAGGACGCGGGCGCGATGGCTCACCCGGTGCGGCCCGACAGCTATGTGGAGATCAACAACTTCTACACGCCCACCGTCTACAACAAGGGCGCGGAAGTCATCCGCATGATCCACACCCTGTTGGGGCCGGACAACTACCGCAAGGGCACGGATCTGTATTTCCAGCGGCATGACGGGCAGGCCGTGACCTGCGACGATTTCGTCGCCGCCATGGCCGACGCCAGCGGCGTGGATCTGTCGCAGTTCCAGCTCTGGTACCGGCAGGCGGGAACCCCGGAGCTGGACGTCGCGGGCGCGCATGACCCGGCGACCCAAAGCTATCGGCTGACCGTGCGCCAGACCGTGCCGCCGACGCCGGGCCAGCCGACCAAGCTGCCGATGCACATTCCGCTGGTCGTCGGCCTGCTTGGCCCCGACGGCGCCGATCTGCCGCTGCGTCTGGCGGGCGAGGATACGGCGGGCGGAACCAGCCGCATTCTGCACGTCACCGCCGAAACCCAGACCTTCGTCTTCCAGGACGTCGCCAGCCGCCCGGTCCCGTCGCTGCTGCGCGGCTTCTCGGCTCCGGTGACGCTGAAGACCGACCTGTCGGACGCCGATCTCACCTTTCTGATGGCGCATGACAGCGACGCCTTCAATCGATGGGAGGCTGGGCAAAGTCTCGGCGGGCGCATCCTGTTGGGGTTGGTCGCCGACCAGCAGGCGGGGCGCGCCCTGGTTCTGCCCGACAGCTACGTCGCCGCCGTCGCCAAGGTGCTGGAGGACGCCGATCAGGATCCGGCCTTCGCCGCCCAAGCCCTGGTTCTGCCGACCGAAGCCTATCTGGGCACCCAGATGGCGGTGATCGATCCTGACGCCATCCACACCGTCCGTGAATTCGCCCGCAAAATTCTGGCGACGGCTCTGCGCGCTCAATGGTTGGCGGCCTATCGGCGCAACGCCACGCATGGGGAATTCTCGGTGGACGCCGCCGCCATCGGCAAGCGGGCGCTGAAAAACCTGTGCTTGGCCTATCTGATGGCGGCGGAGGACGCCGAGGCGTTGGGCCTGTGCCTGGGCCAGTATCACGGGGCTATGGCGATGACCGACGTGATCGCCGCCCTGCAATTCCTGTCCAATTCGGCGGCGGAGGAGCGGGCCGAGGCCATCGCCAGCTTCTACGAGCGTTGGAAGGGGGAGGCGTTGGTCGTCGACAAATGGTTCAGCGTTCAGGCGATGTCCCACCGTGCCGACGCTTTGGAACGGGTGACGGAACTTCTCGACCACCCGGCCTTCGAGATTCGCAACCCGAACAAGGTCTACGCCTTGATTGGCGGCTTCGCCAACGGCAACCCGGTTCGCTTCCACGCGATCAGCGGCGCTGGGTATCGGTTCCTGGCCGATCAGGTTCTGCGGATCGACCCGATGAACCCACAGGTTGCGTCGCGCCTGATGGGGCCGTTCTCCCGCCTGCGGCGCTATGACGCGGCCCGTCAGGGGCTGATGAAGGCCCAGTTGGAGCGGATCGTCGCCACGCCGGGCCTGTCGGCGGATGTTTACGAGGTCGCCAGCAAGAGCCTGGCGGCGGCGGGCTGACGCTGAACATGGAAAAGGGCCGGAGGTTTCCCTCCGGCCCTTCCACCATCGCGAAGACCGCGTGGAGTCCCAGGCTTACTTCTGCTCGCTCAGGAAGGCGACCAGATTATCGACCTTCTGCGGGTCCTTCAGGCCGGCGAAGGCCATCGTGCCGCCGGGGACGATTTCCTTCGGGGCGGTGATGTAGGCCTTCAGGTTGTCGGCGGTCCAGACATAGCCAGCCGCGCCCTTTTCCTTCATCGGGGCCGAGTATTTGAAGCCGTCGATCGAGGCGGCCGGGCGGCCAACCACGCCAAACAGCGACGGGCCGACCTTGTTCTTGCCCTGCTCGGCGGTGTGGCAGGCCATGCAGACCTTGAACACGTCCTTGCCAGCGGCGGCGTCGCCCGCCTGCGCGGCGCCGGCGCCCATGACAACGGCGGCCACCAGAGCCACGCCCATCAAATGCTTCTTCATTCCTCGGCTTCCCTTCCGATGTGATGGTCAGCGAAGCCCGCCGACCGAATTCGCGCGGCAGCATACACATTCCAAGGGTCAGGCCAACCCCCCAACATGCCGCTGTCCTACCAAAGAACACCCCGACGGGGCTATTTCATCCAAGTGAGAAACGCAACCATGGCGGCAACCACAAGGATCGCCGCCCAAGGCAGATAGAAACCGTTTTGCGCCGACGCGGCCTTGCCGTGGCCGACGACGACCGGCGAGGCGATGTCCGCCGCCGCGTCCGGGGCATCAGCCGCCGCCGGGGCGGGCGCGTCGAGCAGCGCGGAAAAACGGACGAAGAAATCATCGGCCATCTTGCGCGCCGTGGCGTCGACCAGACGGGAACCGATCTGGGCCAGCTTGCCGCCGACCTGGGCGTGCGCCTTGTAGGTCAGCACGGTGGCGGTCCCCTCGCTGGCCAACGTGACCGAGGCCCCACCCTTGCCAAAGCCCGCGACGCCGCCCGAACCTTCGCCCGTGATGGTGTAACCGTTCGGCGGATCGAGATCCGACAGCGTCACCTTGCCGGAAAATTTCGCGCTGACCGGCCCAACCTTGGCGACCACCTTGGCGGTCATTTCCGTGTCGGATTGTTTCACCACCTCGTCGCAGCCGGGAATGCACTGGCGCAGCACCTCCGGGTCGTTCAGCGCGGCCCAGACGCGCTCGCGTGGGGCTTCGATCCGGTGGCTTCCGCTCATGTCCATGGTTCGTCGATCCTCCAAGCCCGTTGTTGTCCGCACGCGCGGCGTTCCGGTTGCGATCCAAGATAAGGGATCGTCGCGCGCTTCAACAGCCCCCTCAACCATAGAAAAGCGATCATGACGCGCGTCTTTGCATTTGCTAAGACCGTGGCGTTTCCTGACCGCACCGAAATGGCGTCCAACATGTCTGATTGTCCCATCGCTGAGACCGCTTCCCTGACCCGCGTGCATTTGGCGCTGGGCGGCAACATTGGCGACCGCGCGGCCAATCTCGCCGCCGCCATCGCGCGCCTTGGCGCGGCGGTGCGGATCGACCAGACGTCCGCCGTCTATGAAACCGCGCCGATGTACGTGACCGATCAGCCAGCCTTTCTGAACATGGCGGTCAGCGGCGTGACCACGCTGGCCCCACCGGCCCTGCTGGCCTTCGTGAAAGAGATTGAGGCGGCGTTGGGGCGGGAGCAGGGCGGTTTGCGGTTTGGACCGCGCCCCATCGACATCGACATTCTGCTGTATGGCGCGGTGACGATGGCGGACCCGACGCTGGAAATCCCGCATCCCCGCATCGCCGAGCGCGCCTTCGTGCTTTGCCCGCTGGCCGACGTCGCCGCCGCCGTCACGCACCCAACTCTGGGACGGACCATCGCCGATCTTGTGGCCGAGGTTCCGGGGCGCGACACCGTTCTGCGGATCGCCGAAAGTCTCGACCGTTTGTGACGTCCGGGCCGCCGCCGTCGCTGGCGGGTGGCAAGACCGGGCGCTTGCGCCTATAGTGCCAAGAGGGGGCGGGCAAGGCCGCCCGAACCGTTCCAGGGGCCGTTCCGATGGGACTGGCTGGGAGATGCCGTTTGTCAGACAACAGCGCGGATCGTCGCGCCATCGTCCAACCGGGCGGGGCGACGCTCACTTACACGATTCTCGTGCGCGGCTTCACCGCTCCGGTTCGGCTGGCTGGACGGGATGGTCCAGTCATCGCCAGTTTTGACCTGACCTTGACGGTGGTCCATCCGGGACAGGGTTTCCCCGACGACATCGCGGCTGTGATGTCCTACGAGGACATCGTGGAGGAGTTGCGCCGCCTGTGCGCGGAGGAATCGATTTCCGGTCCGGACTATCTGGCCGAGAGCGCCGCCGATTTGTGTCTGGCCCACGCCAAGGTCCAACGGGCTTCCGTCGCTGTGGAGTTGCCGTCTGTGACCGAAGATGGCGCAGGAACGGGCGCAAGCATCACACGTATGCAACAAAACAGTCTTTCATCTTTCTGAATCCATCACGTTACTATCTTTGACCTATTGGTCAGTCCGATGGGACTACGCTGGCGTGACGATGTATGAATTGCCCATGACCAAAATCTGGGCATTTTTTCTTTTCCGCCGTCGGATATCGTTGCGGAATTGTATTTTTCGCGTACAATCCAAAGCTAAGGGTTAACAGCCCGTATATTCCGACCCAAACAGCGCGCAGGCACCCACCATCCGCAGTGATTGATCCGTTTCAAGGGAGGGATCCATGGACCGCAGCACGACGCCGACCCTTTCGGAACTCCTTGAAGACCCAATCATCCTCACCGTCATGGCCCGCGATGGCGTCAGTTGCGAAAATTTGCGGCAGTTGTTTGACAAAATTCGCCGCAATCGCCGCCTGCAAGAAGAGCGGATCGCGGCTTAAGGTCGGTTTTCGCTCTCGGCTTTGGCCGCATTGCTCGTGTTGAACGATAAGGATGTCGCTCCAGTGGGAGCGGCATCTTTTGGTTTTACGACGCCTTTTCAATCGTCACACTCCCAAAACCTCGTTGACCGCCTCCATCACTTCAGCGGGGGTGAAGGGTTTGCGCAGGGTTTTTTGCGCGCCAAGCGCCTCGGCGACGGGCAGAACGTCAAGCGAGGCGCGGGCGCCGCCACCGGAAATGGCGATGATTTTCAAATCGGGCATGACGCGCCGCAACTCCATGATCGTGGCCAGCCCCTCCTGGTTGGGCATGAAGATGTCGGTGATGACCAGATCGGCGGGATGCTCGTGGAATCGGGCGACTCCCTCCACCCCGTCACGCGCGCCGAACGCTTCATGCCCGCCACGCGTGACGGTGCGCAACAGCATGGTTCGCACCATATCGTCGTCGTCGATAATCAGAACGCTGGCCATGGCATGGTTTCCTCTTCGTTCTTATTGAAAGTGGGACGGGGTTGCGGGCGTGGGGCGCCCAAGAGACAGTTGCTTCACCAGTGTGACGAACGGATCCGGCGCAATGGGGGTGGGCAGCACGCGCGTGATGCCGGCGGCCTGGATGGCGGCCTCCTCCCGGTCGATGGGAACGTCCGCGCACAGCAAGATCGGCATGCCTGGAGAGGCGGTGGCAAAGGCGCGGGCCAACGTCAGCAGCTTCCAGGTCGGCTCAAGGGCGCTCTGAACCAAAACAACGATGTCGAACCGCTCTGGCGCGACGCTGAACAGCGCCAAGCCACGGCGGCTGTTCACCGAAGCCGCCACGCGGAACCCTTGCGACCGCAACAGGCGGCTGGCCATTTTCAGCATCGTGCGTTCGCCGTCCAGCAACAGCACCCGTCGCGCGTCGTCGTGTCGGCGGTGCGGGGCGTCCGGATCGTGCAAGGGTAGAAAGATGGTGATGGAGGTTCCTTGACCGGGCGCGCTGGTCACGTCGATCACGCCGCCATGGTCGGCGACGATGCCATGAACGGCGGCGAGACCAAGGCCGGTTCCTTTGTCCACCGGCTTGGTGGTGAAAAAGGGATCAAAGATTCGCTCCTGAACGATCGGACTCATCCCACAGCCGGTGTCGCTGACGGTCAGTCTGGCGTAACGCCCGGTGTCGAGGCGGCTGCGCGCCAAATCCCGTGGGACCGCGACGGACAGGGCGCTCACGGCAAGGGTGACGCGACTTCCACCGTCGCGGGCGGCGGCGTCATCAAGAATGGCGTCAACGGCGTTCTTGCAAAGATTGACGATCACCTGATGCAATTGGCTGGGGGCCGCCAAAACCGGGATCGGTTCGTCTCCGCATCGCAACACCCACTCCACCCCGTTGAGGATGGTCGGCTCAACCAACTCCACGGCGTCGCGCGCGATGTCCCGCAGATCCATCGGCTCGCGTTCCAGCTTTTCCTTGCGCGCGAAGGTCAGCAACTGTTGCACCAACCCTTTGGCCCGGTTGGCGGCGGCGGTCACATGGCGCAAATCGTCGCGAATGTCGCTGTCGGCGGGCAGAGCGTCGAGCGCGAGATGGCTGTAGCCGAGAATCGCCGTCAGAATGTTGTTGAAGTCGTGGGCGACGCCACCGGCCAGAACGCCGACCGCCTGCATCTTTTGGGCGCGCCGCACCTGCTCGTCGGCCTGCCGACGGGCGGTGACGTCGTCCAGGGTGGCGATGAGGTTGGTCATGCGGCCATCGTCATCCAGCATGGGGGTCACGCGGATGGCGGCCCAGAAATGTTCACCGTCGTTTTTGCGGCCGGGCAACTCGGTCTGCCAACTTTCGCCAGCCGACAAAGCCCGCCACATCGCCGGATGATGCTCCGTCACCGCCAGCGGACCAGAGGCGGCGACGCTGGCGATGAACGCGTCCAGATCCGGCGCGACGTCGGGCGTGCGTCCCGTCATCATGCGGAAACGTGGGTTGAGGTAGATGGTTTTGCCCAGCGAGTCGGCGATCAGAACCGCCACCGGGCTTTGCGCGACGGCCAGCGACAGGGTGCGCAGCGTGTCTTCGGCGGTCTTCAACTCGCTGATGTCGGTGACGAAGCCTTCGACGGCGGTGATCCGCCCCTCGGCGTCGGCCACCCCGACGCCCTGCTCCCAGACATGACGAAGGTTTCCGGCCCGGTCGATCAGACGGTAGCTGAGGGTGAAACGGCGGCGCTGGCCGAGCGCGGCGTCAATGCCGCTGCGGACATGGTCGCGATCAGCCGGGTGAATCAGCGCGCCGAACGGCACGCTTCCATCGATCAAATCGTTCGGGTGATGGCCGGTCAGCCGCTGCCCGCCTTCGCTGACAAACAGCATCGACCGTTCGGCGTCGGCCCGCCCCCGATAGGCCATGCCCGGCAAATTGCCCAGCAGGGTGGCCAGCCGTCGCTCGCTTTCCCAACGTTCCCGCTCAGCCCGCGCCTTCGCCGTGATGTCGCGGGCCACCGCCACCAGCCCCAGCACAGCGCCGGACGGGCCAAAATAGGGCGTCTTGATGGTTTCCAACAAGACGGAACGACCGTCTGGGAAATCCACCCGCTCCTCCATGCGATGCAAGGTGCGGTGGCGCAACACTTCGGCGTCGCGTTCTTGAAAAAACACGGCGCGATCTTCTGGCACCAGATCATGGTCGGTGCGCCCGACGATCTCGGCGACTGCGCGTCCCATAAAATCGGCGAAGGCTTTGTTGCAACCGAGATAGACGCTGTGCGGATCCTTGAAAAAGATCAAATCCGGGATCGAATCGATCAACGCTTGAATCCGCGCATGGCCGTCGGGCGGGACGGCGGCGGTTGGCGGATCGTCCCGCAGGGCGGTGACGTTGAAGGCGTGGCTGACGCAAAACGCCCCGCCGTCAGGGCTTGGGCGCAGAATCGTGACCGTATGCCACCAAGCGGCGCGGCCATCCGCCAGCATCATCCGATGATCGGCGTGGCGGACAAGCCGCTGCCCGACCATCAGAGCGTGGGCGATTTCCGCCAAGAAACGGGCGCGGTCATCGGGCGGAAGCTGGTCCGGCAGCGGCCCGGCCCCGAATTCCCGCCCGTTGGAAGGGAAACGCCATCGCAGACGCAAGGCCTCGCCCTCGGACTCCTCGTCCGCAAGCGACGCCGCATCATCCAGCACCAAGCGTTGCATGCCGCATCCCATCGACGCTGATGATGGAAAGTCTAACGGTCTTTTCTCTGGTTATGAAGGGGCATGACGGGCGCCGCCTTGCCCCCTTCGTCATCAATAGAGCGGACGCCCTGCCGCGCGGGCGGCCAGCATCGCAGTGTGGTCCAACTGCACCTGATCGGCGTAATCAGCGGCAAAGCTGCGGGTTTCCGCCTTGAATCCGGAAGCCGACACGACGGCGTCGGTGATCTGCTTGTCTTCGCTGAACGGCACCAGCGACGAATCATAATCCTGGTCGGCCAGCGCGTGGGTCTTGGCCAGGATTTTTCCCATCGCCGCCACGGTGTCCTTGAAATTGCCGAGGCTGCCTTTCAGCGCCGTGTAGTCGAAATCCTGCTGGAAGGGCGACTTCTCTTTCACGAAAAAGGGCTTTCCGGCGATGGTGGCCGAACCGATCAACGGATCGGTGTTGGTCAACCCGGCCTTGTTGCTCATCGCCACGCGGGTTCCCTCGTGGTTGCCGTAAGCCGAGGACGGCATCCCGCCGGGGTTGGCCAGCGCCACCGCGCTCGGCCCCATTTCCTTCATTTCCAGGATCACGTCGTCGCTGGTTCCGCTGGTGGCGCCCTCGATCAGCACCCAGTAGCGGGCGCGGCCCAGGCTGCCGACGCCCGACCCCATCCGTTGGCGAACATCCTTCACCGCGTAAAAAGCGGTCGGCTGCCGTTTGGCCGCTGAAATCGAGGCGATGTAGCCGCTCATCGCGCCGGTGATCGCGCTGGTCGTCGCCGTCGGAACCGCCACCAGGGTGGAATCGCTGTTCAGACGGCGAACGCCGCCGCTGACGCTGGTGTATTTGGCCAACAGATCGGCCCGGCTCTTGGTCCCTACCTTCTGCACCACATCCTTGGCGACGTTGGACAGATCACCGGCTTTCAACCGATAGGACAGCTCGTCGTTCGTGCCTTTGAAGTCGGACAGCTTGTTCAGGTAGGACTCGACGAACTGGTCAACCAGCGTTCCCTGATCGCTCTTGGAAAAGCCAAGCTCGCGGGCCGCCAACACGATGCTGACCGCCATGCGGCGGACGTCCCAAGTGTAGCGGCCAAGATAGGATTCGTCGAAGTCGGAGATGTCGAACACGTCGTTCCCCGCCGAATCGCGGACGCCGCCGTAATTCTGCACATGCAGATCGCCGTCGATCCACGCGGCGCTGGTCGCCGCGTTCAGATAGGCTGACGGCGGCAGGGTCGCCATGTCCCGGTAAAACAGATGCGCGGCCCCCCGGTAGAAGACAAAGGGCGACGTCGCCATCTTGTCCATCTTGGTCGCGACCTCCGCCGGTTGCGACTGGGCCAATGGGTGGTTGAAACCGTACAGCTCCGATTCGACCCAACTCGGGCGGTTTGAGGCGGCGTTCACGGGACTGACGGCGAGAAGGGACAGCGACAGCGCAAGGGCGAGGTGGCGCATCGGCGCGAACTCCTGAAATCACGACGGACGAGGAGGGCGATGATCGCCGCCATTCCCGACGTGGTCGTGTGGATTCTGCAAAATTTTGATGACGGGGTTTCATGGTTGGGGCGAGTGCGGATGCTTGCCCCCTCCCTACCCCGCCTTCGGCGGGAGAGGGAACTCCGCCGTCCTTCGCCAAGGAGCCTGCCCCCTCTCCCGCGAAGCGGGGGAGGGATGGGGAGGGGGCAAGCTGGCGCTGAAGCCCTGGTCTCTCATCCTCCCCGCCCGATCATTCCGCCGGGTGGGCGGCGGCCTGCGGGCTGTGGTGGTCCATCGCCTCGTCCGTCGGGAAGGGTTTTTTCCTGGCGATGTAGCTGTAGACGGTCGGCACAACGAACAGGGTCAGGAGGGTGCCCAGCGTCATGCCGCCGACAATCACGGCGCCAATGGCCTGTCGGCTTTCGGCGCCCGCGCCATGGGCGTTGGCCAAGGGCACCGCGCCCAGCACCATCGCCCCGGTGGTCATCAGAATGGGGCGCAGACGCATCACGGCGGCGTCCTCCACCGCCTTGCGGATGTCCACGCCGGCGCGTTGAAGCTGGTTGGCGAACTCGACGATCAAAATGCCGTGCTTGGTGATGAGGCCGACCAGCGTCACCAAGCCGATCTGGCTGTAGACGTTCATCGTGGCGCCGCTGAACTGCAAGGCGGCGAGCGCGCCGGTCATCGACAGCGGCACCGTCAGCATGATGACGAACGGGTCGATGAAGCTTTCAAACTGCGCCGCCAGCACCAGATAGATGAAGGCCAGCGCCAGAATAAAGACGAAATAGAGGCCGGTCGCCGATTCCCGAAACTCGCGGCTTTGCCCGGCGTAGTCGGTCTGGGCGGTGGGCGGCAACGTCTTTTGCGCCGCCGCCTGCATCACCGTCAGCGCTTCGCCCAGCGAAACGCCCGGGGCCAGCGTGGCGGTGATGGTGGCCGAGCGCAGCTTGTTGAAGTGGTTCAACTCTTTGGGCGCCACCCGTTCTTCGACCTGCACCAGATTGGCCAGTGAGATCATCGGCGCGGCGCCGCCCGCCGTCGTCGTGCCGCCGCGCACATAGATCGACGCGATGTCGTCAGGGTTGCGACGGTCCACGTTGGCGACCTGGACGATCACGTCATATTGCTTGCCGTCTTTCTTGAAGCGCGTGACCTGCCGCCCGCCCAGCAGGGTTTCCAAAGTGCGCCCGACGGTGTCGACATCAACCCCGAGATCGGCGGCCTTGTCGCGGTCCAGCGAGATGCGCAGCTCCGGCTTGTTCAGCTTCAGATCGGTGTCGAGGTTGGTCAGACCGGGGAATTTCCGCGCTTCGGCCATCATCGCGTTGACCATCTTCTGCAACTCTTCAAAGGGCAGCGAGGTCTGGATGACGAAATTGACCGGCTTGTCGATCGGGCTTTGCCCCAGCGACGGCGGGTTGGTGACGAAGCCCAGGATGCCGGGGATGCCGAACATCTTGGGGAAGAGCTGCGCGGTGATCGCCTGTTGCTTCACCTCGCGCTGCTCCCAGTCGATCAGGCGGACGAAGGCGATGCCCTGGTTGACCACCGGGAAGCCGACGACGACGAAGAATTTCTCCACCACTGGGATGCTGCGGAACAGCGCCTCCATTCTCTGCGCGTAGCTCATCGTGTAATCGAGCGTCGAGCCTTCCGGCGCGATGGCGATGCCGACGATGGTGCCGCGATCCTCCACCGGCGACAGTTCCGATTTCAGGCCGGTGAACAGCGTGTAGCTGGCCGCCGCCACGCCAAAGCCGATCAACAAAACCAGAGGACGCGCCCGCAGCGACAGCCGCAACAGCCCGCGATAGGCGGCGGTCATGCCCTCCAGGAAGCCTTCGATCACCCGATAGAACAGATTGTGCTTGGTCTCATGCTTCAGCAATTTGGAGCACATCATCGGCGACAACGTCAGCGCGACGAAGCCCGACACGATCACCGCGCCCGCCAGCGTCAGGGCGAATTCGGTGAAGAGACGCCCCGTCCGCCCGGTCATGAAGCTGATGGGGGCGTAGACCGCCGCCAGCGTGATGGTCATGGCGATGACGGCGAAGCCGATCTCTTTCGATCCTTTTAACGCCGCCTGGAAGGGCGGCATCCCCTCTTCCACATAGCGGAAGATGTTTTCCAGCATGACGATGGCGTCATCGACCACCAGACCGATGGCCAGCACCATCGACAGCAGGGTCAGGGTGTTGATCGAGAAGCCAAAGGCGTACATCAGGGCGAAGCTGCCGATCAACGACACCGGGATCGTCACCAGCGGCACCAGCGTCGCCCGCAGGGACCGCAGGAAGAAGAAGATCACCAGCACGACCAGCAGGATCGCTTCAAAGATCGTGCTGAACACCGCGTCGATGGATTTTGAGATGAAAACGGAGCTGTCATAGGCGACCTCGACCCCCATGCCCTCGGGCAGGGCGGCGCGGATCGACCCCAGCGCGGCGTTCACCGCCTTCGACACGTCCAACGGGTTGGCGGTGGATTGCTTGACCACGCCGATGGCGACGGCGCCGCGACCGTTGAAGCGGGCGCTGACCCGCTCGTCCAACGGGCCGATTTCCGCTCGACCGACATCCTTCAAGCGCACCAGATAGCCGCTGTCGTCGCGCAGGATGATCCGCTCGAACTCGTCGGGGGAGCGCAGATCGGTTTCCGACACCACGGTGAACTCACGCGCCACGCTTTCGACGCGGCCCGCCGGGATTTCGACATTCTGTTTGCGCAGGGCGTTTTCGACGTCCTGCGGCGTCACCCGATAGGCCGCCATCCGCTGCGGGTCGAGCCACAGCCGCATGGCGAAACGCCGTTCGCCAAAGATGCGGACCTGGGCGACGCCGGGCAGATTTTGCAGGCGATCCTTGACGTAACGGTCGGCGAAATCGGTCACGTCCAGCGGCGTGTGCCGATCCGACGAAAAGGCGAGGTAGAGAATCGGTTGCGCGTCGGCCTCGACCTTGGCGATCACCGGCTCGTCGATTTCGGTCGGCAGGGCGGCGCGGACGCGGCCCACCCGGTCGCGCACGTCGCTGGCGGCGACGTCCACGTTGCGGTCCAGGCGGAAGCGCAGAGTGATCTGCGATTTTTCCGCCCGGCTGATCGACGACATGACGTCGATGCCCTCGATGCCCGCAAGGCTGTCTTCCAGCGTCTGCGTCACCTGGCTTTCGATGATCTGGGCCGAGGCGCCCTTGTAGGTCGTCTCAACGGTGACGACCGGCTCGTCGATCTTGGGGTATTCGCGCACCGACAGCCGTTGGTACGACACGACGCCGATCAGCATCACTGCCAAACTCATGACGGTGGCGAGAACCGGACGGCGGATGGAGAGATCGGAGAGGACCATGGGTTCAGCTTCCCGACGGCTTGGCGTTGACGACGGCCACCGGGGAACCGTCGCGAATCTTCAACTGGCCCGCCGTGACCACGACGTCGCCAACCTTCAACCCCTGCGTGATCTCCACCTCGGCGTTGCGGCGTTCGCCCAACGTGACCTTGGTCTGCGCGACCTTGCCGTCCACCACCTTGAACACGAACTGTTCTTTGCCAAAGGCGACGATGGCTTGTTCAGGGATCAGCACGGCGTCGGGCACCACGGTCAGGGTCAGCGCCACACGGGCGAACAGGCCGGGGCGCAACGCTCCGTCCGGGTTGGCGACGCGGGCGCGGATGACCACGGCGCGGCCATTCACGTCGATCAGCGGGTCGATGGCGTAGACCTCGCCGTCAAAGTTGCGCCCGGCGAAGGCGTCCACCGCGACCTTGACCGTCTGGCCCATCTTCACCGCCGTCAGGAACATTTCCGGCACGCGGAAATCCAGTTTCAGCGTGTCGATGGCCTCCAGATTGACGATGTCCTTGCCAGACTGGACGAAGTCGCCGACCGACACCTTGCGCAGCCCCAGAACCCCGTCGAAGGGCGCGGTCAGAACCTGCTTGTCCAACTGCGCCTTGGCGAGCTGGACCGTCGCCTCGTCGGCCAGCAGTTTGGCCGCCGCTTGCTCGCGGGTGCGGACTGGGCCGGTGTTCTGCCGCACCAACTGGTCGGCGCGCGACAGTTCGGCGCGGGAAAAGGCGATGCTGGCCTGGGCCTGGGCCAGCGTGGCGCGCGCGATGGAATCGTCCAGACGCACCAGGATGGCGCCCTTGGTGACGCGCTGGCCTTCCTGGAAGGTGATCTCGGCGATGCGCCCGGCGATTTCCGGTCGGATCACCACCGATTCGCTGGACAGCAGCGAACCAACCGCCGTCACCGAACGGGCGACGGCGCCGATCTTGACCGGGACGGCTTCGACCGGCATCGGCGGCATGCCGCCGGGCGGCGGTCCTGCGGGCTTCGCGCCCGCCGCGTCGCCGCCCGGAAGCGGAACGCCGTGGCTTTTCAGCAGCGCCGTCAGTTCCGTCACCGTTCCGCCTTGCTTGACGAAGTACCAGTAGGCGCCGCCGCCCAGCGCGGCCAGGACGAGAAGGGCGAGGATGCGGAGCGAATGGCGCATGGAGGAACCCGGACGACGTTTCGTTTCAACCGCAGTGGAGCACCCTGCGGCGTGGCAAACTAAACTATATCGTTCAGTTCACTTCCGATGTCGAGAATGTTCAATCCGCAACCGCATCATGCTTGATGCGTCGGAGGCGCGCGGGTTGTTCACGACTCGTTCAGGGCAAGAAATTCCTGGAAGTTGGCGCAGCGACCGGCCTTGAAGGCGGCTTCATAGGCGGCGTTGCGGGCGCGCTTGGCCTCCACCGCTTTGGCGAATCGGGCGCGCAAAACTGGATCGTCGATCCGGAGACCGTCACCCGCCAGACGCGCCAGAACATGACGGTAGCAGCGTTCGGCCCGGTCGCCGCTGTCGGTGGAGAAGGTGATGGATCCGGCGCGCTGGCGATACTCATAGAGCGGGTTTTTGACCAGCGGGATTGGGCCGGTTCGGTCCAGAATCTGGACGTTGAAGACCACATCGTCGCAGAAATTGACGTCCTCCTCCCACCCCGGACACAGGTCGCGGCGCACCAGCGGAAACATCGGCACGGAGGTGGCGAGGAAACCTGCCGCGTTAAATTCTGCGGTTCCGTCGTCCGGTGGAAACAAGGTGGACAGCGGCGCGCCGTCTTCGTCCCGCACCACGGCGACGTTGTCGAAGGCGGCGCCGCGCGCCCAGGCCAGGGGGGCCAGAACGGCGAGCCGTTCCGGGCGGAACAGGTCGTCGGCGTCGAGCGGCGCGACCAGCGGCAGGGTCGCCGCCGCCAACCCGGCGTTGCGCGCGGCGGGCGCGCCAGCCCCAATCCGTCCGGTGCTGGTGAAGCGAATCCGAGGATCGTCGAGTCCCACTCCCAACAGGGTTGGCCGGTAATCCGTGCCGTCGTCGCTGACGACCACCGCTTGCCAGGCGGTCCAGCGCTGGCTCAGCAGGCTGCGCACGGCGCGGGCGATGGTGTCATGGGCGCGGTGCGCGGCGATGATGACCGACACGCCGATATCCGTGTCGTTTTCGCGTGTCGGTTCGGCCATTTGTCGCACCCTTTGTCCCGCTTGCGCGTGGGAGTGTGGGGAGAAGGGGGCCGGGTCGTCAACGCGCCTGTCGCTTTTGCCGTCGCCGGGCGTTGAACATGGACCCGATACGGGCTATGTGGTGAATCATGCGAGGCGCCATGCGGCTCCAGCTTTGAATATTCAGGTTTCCGATATCCAGGTTTCCGATAACTTAGGATTCCGACACCAGGGAGAACATCATCAATGGCGCAGGTCGGATACACCCGGTTCGACGACGAACCCGAAAAAGAACCGGACGAAAAGTCGAAGGACACCGCCCAGCCGCCGTTCGCCGCCGTGCAGCAATCCCTGTTCAAGGCGCGCACCGTGCTGATCTTCGGTCAGATCGACATGAAGCTGGCGCAAGGCGTGACGGCCCAGTTGTTGGCGCTGGCCAACGAGGGCGACGGCGACATCACCGTGGTGGTGAACTCCCCCGGCGGCCATGTCGAGGCGGGCGACACCATCCATGACATGATCCGTTTCGTGAAGCCGCGCGTTAAAATGTTGGGAACGGGCTGGGTCGCCAGCGCCGGTTGCCACATTTTCTTGGCGGCGGACAAGGAAAACCGTTTCTGTCTTCCCAACACGCGCTTCCTGATTCACCAACCGCTGGGCGGCACCGGCGGACGGGCGACGGACATCGCCATCGAGGCGAAGGAAATCATCCGCATGCGTGAACGGCTGAACCGCATCATCGCGCGCGAAACCGGCCAGACCTATGAAAAGGTCGCCAAGGATACGGATCGCAATTACTGGATGTTCGCAGGCGAGGCCAAGGAATACGGCATCGTCAGCCACATCATCGACGGCATGGACGAGCTGAAGTAACCGAACGCCCAAACAAAAAGGCCCCCTCCCGTTGGGAAGGGGCCTTTTTTATGACCGGAATTCGCCTTTCCGAGAAGGCGACCGTGTCTTACACGGACAAATTCAGCAGAGAGCCGCGCTGCGCCGCGCGATAGCCCTGGCCATTGACTTGAGCCGCCAGCGCCGCCGCGTTGCTGTCCTGAGACGAACCATTGTGCGTGCCGGAACGGGTGTCGCGGGTTTGTTCGGATTTTCCCGCCGCCTGTGGGGCGGCCACCGTCTGGGTGCGCACCACCGAAGCGGTTTGCTGCGCCGCCTGCACCGCCGGGGACAAAGCCAATTGCGCCGCCGGTGTGATCGACGGTTGCGGCTTGATCGCCTGAAGCGACGGAGTGGGCGCGTTGATTTGCATGATCCAAGATATGTGCCTTTCGGCGCATGTTCGCAAGACGTGATACCGCATGGGACAAGGTTTGAGCCATGCGCGCCGATGTGGTCAGGGCGCTTTCAACGCGTCGCTGCGGGCAAAGACGAACGGCCCAAAAACGCAGACGGCTTGCGCCGCGACCACAGCCAGCATCGCCAGCCGGTGGCCTGTGATCGTGTAACCGCCCGCATCCGCTGGAAAATGGCCCAACGCCCAGCCGATGGCCGGTTGCAAGGTGAAGGCGACGATGAACATCAACAGATTGACCGCCGTGTTGACCCGTCCGGCCAACTCCGCAGGAAAGCGCTGGGTCAGCAGCGAATAGCCCATCACCGACGCGCTGGCGGAAAAGGAATAAAGCGCCCAGCCGACCAGCGGCGACAGGCCCAGATCCAGCGCCATCGCGCCTTGCGTCAGCAGTGCGATGGACACCCCGATGGTCTGCACCATGGGCGGGGTCAAGCCGATCCGCCGGGCGGCGTCGGCGATCATCCCGAACAGGGCGAAGCCCGCCACCATCGCCACCGCCGCGTGTTGCAGATGCGTGGCGACGGCCAGACGGTCCATGCCTTCGACGTCGCGCAGCCATGGCCCGGCCCACAGGCTGATGTAAGCCAGGAAAGCCCCTTGGATCGCGGCGCAACTGGGAGCGAGAGTCCAAAAAATCCGGCTGCGGAACACCGTCATCGTGCCGCGCAGCAAGGCGCCGACCGTAAGGGTTCCACGACCTTCCGCCCGCCGTTCCGGCACGACGGCGAACAGCACAATCGCCACCACCACGGTGGCCGCAGCGATGCCGAAAAACAGGCCGCGCCAGTCGGTGAAGCCGAGCAGCAAGCGCACCGGGGTGGTGGCGAAGACCGCCCCCAAACCGCCGCAGGCCAGAAACAGACCGTTGATCGTCGGCAGCCGCTCGCGCGGCCACCACATGACGTTGGCGGTCAGGGCGGCCATCAGACAAGCCGACACGCCAAGCCCGATCATGGCCCGCGCCAAAGCCAGCGTGGGCAAATCATGGCCCAACGCGAACAGCGCCGCTCCGGCGGCGGCGACCAACAGCAGGGCGGATTCCACCCGTCGCGGCCCGAAGCGGTCGAGCAGCAGACCAAGCGGTGGTTGGAACAGGCCAAAGGCGATGAAATAGGCGCTGGTCAGGAAACCCAACCCCGCCGCCGTCACGCCCAACGACGCCGTCAGCTCATCGGCGATCACCGCGTTGACGGTGCGGTAGAGGAAAGACAGGAAATATCCCATGGCGAAGGGAAGGAAGACGAGAAGGACGCGCCGCAGAACGCTGGGCGCGCCATCAGGGGCGGCGATGGTTTGGTCTGTCACCTGTCTTGTCCCCCCAAGGCCGCGTTCGGCGCGGAGGCAGCTAAACCCACCAACGTCGGCGCGTCCAGCGGAAGGCGCTGATTGTCAGCCATGCGAACTTGACGGGACCGTCGAACAGGTGCAATCTTTGCCCTGTGTTGGATGATGCTGGCCCAAGCATTGATCCCACAACACCGACCATTCGCGCAGACTGGCCGGAAAGAAGGCTGGAGTTCAAGCGGCAACGTCTTGCGGCAAGTTGTTCCACTTGCCTGCTGATTGACAACGTTGCCCGTCCGGCTGACCGGCGGCAGGTCCACGGATTGATGGGCCTGCCGCCGATTGTTTCAATGACGCCTCCCATTGTTTTGTTTGCTGGTCGTCTGCGGAGGAGCCGTAGGTTTGCGGTGTGGATTGGCGCGTGACGCTCGTCTTCCGCGTGTTGTCTCTGCGGAAAACCAATTATGGACGGGCGGCGGTGAAAGACCGGCTTTCATGACAGGCGGTCGGCATTAAAAATTAAATTTATGAAATGTTTCAGGACGCGGCAAAATTTTGCTTTCTATTGAGCAAGTTAATTGACAATTAACCAACAATCACCGATTTTTGGACAAAGCGCGGTGAAAAAATTGGCCATTCTTGTGACCTCGATTTGATCGGCGCTGTTGCATTGCCGCCAAGCCGCACCAATCTACCAATTCCGACCCTCTCCGTTCCGAAAGGTTCGACCGCATGACCGCAACGGGCGTCCTCCGCAAGGTGGCCAAGGCAAGAAGCCATGGGCGGCGCCACGCCATGGGACTTGTCCTGGCGGTTGTCCCGTTGCTGGCGAGTTGCCTTGGCGTGACGACGATCCCGCCGAACGCCTCTGCGCCCGAGGCGCGCTTGACGGCGGCGGCGAGCCGGACGACGGCGAAACCGTTGCCCAAGGTGAAGCCCGCTCCGCCAATGGCGACGTCGTCGCTTCCGATTCAAACGGCGTCTCTGCCCGACCTTGCGCCACAGGCGGAGCCAGCCGCGCCTCCAGCGCCGACACGTTCCCCCCCTCAGGCGACGCCCGACACGTTGGTTGGCCTGAACGAAGCCCAGACGGTGAAGCTTTTGGGCAGCCCCGCCACGCGGGAAGAGGCGTCGCCGGGTCGTATTTGGCGGTACGCCAAAGGCGGCTGTCGGCTTGACGTGTTCTTTTTCATGGACATGACCCTGTCCCAAGACTTTCGCGCCCTTTCTTACGACATGAAGAGCAATCCCAATGTCCCCGATTCAGACCGCCAGTGCTTTGCCCAACTCCTCGCTCAATCCGGTTCCGCCGGTGGATCCGAACCGAGGGCTGTCCGCAATGACTGAGCCTGCCGTCACCCGCATCGCGTTGGTGGACGACGACGACCTGTTCCGCGAATCCCTCAGCCTCAATCTGGCGGATGAGGGGTATGTGGTGGAGACGTTCGACCGAGGCCCGCCTTTGCTGGAGTTCTTCGCGGCGGGCAAGATCGTGGACATTGTGCTGCTCGACTGGCGCATGCCCGGAATGGACGGAATCGATCTGCTCCGCCAGATGCGGGCGCGGGGTATCGACGTCCCGGTGATCTTCCTAACCGTGCTGTCCGATGAAATTTATGAAGAGGCGGCGTTGGCGGGCGGCGCTTTGGACTTTGTCGAGAAGTCGCGCAGCCTGTCGATTTTGCTGAAACGGATCCGCCTGATCCAGGCGGGAACCAAAAGTGGTGGCGAGGAGGGCGGCGCGGCGGCGCAACCGGCCCTGCGCCAGTTGGGCAGTCTGGAGTTGCGGCTGGAGAACAGCCGCGCCTTCTGGAAGGGCGAGCGCGTCGATCTGACCCTGACCGAGTTCAACATCGTCAGCCTGATGGCCGCCCAGCCCGAACAAGACGTCTCGTATCGACAGATTTATGATCTGGTGCACGGCAAGGATTTTGTCGCTGGTTTTGGCCCATCGGGCTACCGGGCCAACGTCCGCGCCTTCATCAAGCGCATTCGGCAAAAATTCCGCGCCGCCGACGCGCAGTTCGACTGCATTGAGAATTACCCCGGCTTTGGCTATCGCTGGGGGCAGGAGGGGGGGGCGGTTGGAGCCTCCGTGGACGAGGAGTCGCCGGATCGCGCTCGTGCCGACTGACACGCGGTCGGGCGGCGGGCGTGGCGTGTGGGGCGCCCGTTCGGCCTTGGGGCGCTGGCTGTGGCATTCCCTGGCCAGCCGTCTGATGCTGTTGGTCCTGGTCTTTCTGACCGTGCCGGTCCTGCTCTATGACCAGTTCCGCCGCGCCGACGAGGCGACCCAGCGGTTGCTGCTGAACAGCGCTCAACGTCAGGGCCAATTGGTCGCCCGGGCGCTGGAGCCGGAGTTGGTCAACGCCGACCGTTCCGCCCTGCCGACGCTGAGCGGGGCGCTGGCCCGGTTCACCGACGACCGCACGCGGTTGCGGCTGTTGGTCCGCCCGCGCGCCGGGGCGGTGGACGGGTTCTATTACGTCGCCACCGCGCCCAGCCTGCCGACCGCCGATCTGGATCAAGAGCGACGGCAGTTGGCGGCGCTGGGGATTCTGGACCGGCTGGGGGCCAGTTGCGCCGAAAACACCACCCTGGCCATGCGGGTTCCCCATTCGTCCGGCGGGGAGGAGGTGTTGTCCTCCATCACCCCGATCACCACGCCATTTGGCTGCTGGGCGCTGGTGACGAGCCATGCGACGGAGGGGTATGTCGCTTCGTCCTTGGGACGACCCTATTGGCGCACCCCGGCGGTGCAGGCGGCGGCGGCGGTTTATCTGGTGATGGCGGTTCTGGTCCTCGCCGTGCTGGCTGGGGTGTGGCGCAGCCTGCGCCGTTTCGGCGATCTGGCCCGTGACATTGTCGGCGGCGAGGGAGGCACGGGCGGGGGAGCGTTTGCCGCGCGCAACCGGGTGCCGGAATTGTCCGGGGTGGCCGAGGATTTCGACCGGCTGGTCGACACCCTGCGCGACAGCGCCCAATCCTTGCGCCGGGCCGCCGAGGACAACGCCCACGCCTTCAAGACGCCGATCGCGGTGATTCGACAATCCGTTGAACCGCTGCGCCGCGCCTTGCCGTCGGAAAACGCTCGCAGCCAACGGGCGTTGGCGATGATCGAAACCTCCGTGGACAAGCTGGACAGTCTGGTGTCCTTCGCCCGTCGGATGGACGAAGCCGCCGCCGATCTGCTGGCTCCGGCCCGCCGTCGGGTCGATTTGTCCGACTTGGTGGACCGTATGGCCGACGGCTACGCCGGAGTGTTGGCGGAGCGGCGGCTGCGCTTGCACGCCTGCGTCGAGGTTGGGTTGTTTGTCCGCGCCAGCGAGGAGACGTTGGAAACCATCGTCGAGAATCTGGTGGAGAACGCGGTCAGCTTTTCCCCTGCCGACGGTCTGATCTCGGTGCGCGTTGCCCGCGATGGGGCGTGGGTCGCCTTGACGGTTGAGGATGACGGGCCGGGGGTGGAGGCCGACAACCTTGACCGCATCTTCGAGCGCTATTTCTCCCAACGCCAACCAGGCCATGGCATGCCGAACGGCGAGCGAGGCGACGCTCAAGCGGATGGTCCCTCGGCTGACGGCGCGCATTTCGGCATCGGCCTGTGGATCGTCCGGCGGAATGTGGAGGCGTTCGGCGGGCGCGTCCGCGCCGAAAACCGCGCCGAAGGCGGCTTTCGGATGACGGTCGCGCTGCCGGTCGCCGGGTAAGGGTTACAGCTCCGCGTCGTGGGCGGGCAGCAACTCGTATTGCGGGGCGTAGCCGGGTTGCGCCTTGACGCGGTCGGCCCAAGCCTGAAGGTTCGGGTATTTCGCGGGATCGACCGCCGATTCGCTCAACAAGTCGATCCAGGGAAAGGCGAAAATGTCGGCGATGGTCAGCCGCTCGCCTTCGATGAAGGTCCGACCGGCAAGGTGCTGCTCGAACAGGGCGAGGCCGGTGGCCGCCGACGCGTCGATCCAGGGCAGGGCGTTGGCGTCGCCGTTGAACTTGCGCACCGCGCGGGCGCGCTGCACCGGCAGAAGCACATCGGCCAACCAGCTCAGCCATTCGGCCAAACGCAGTTTTTCGGCGGCGTCATGCCCGCCAAATTTGCCGGTCTGTTCGGCCAGATAGGTCAGAATAACGCTGGATTCCGACAGCGATTGCGCGCCATGGACCAGCGTCGGCACGCGCCCGAAACGGTTGATCGCCAGATACTCCGGCGTTTTTTGCTGCCCGTTGCGCAGATCGACGTGGCGGTAGGAGAAGGGGATCCCGGCCAGACGGAAGAACAGCCCGACGCGGGTGGCCGGTTGTGAATTGACGTTCCCGTACAAAGTGAAAGCGGCGGTCACGGTGTCTGATCTCCCTTCTTGAGTTGCGGCGGATCGCCGCAATGATCGGAAGCATGGCCAGAAATTAGGTTTGGGCGCCAGTGGGAAAAATGAGAATCAAATGCGCTCCTTGCGAAACAATATCTCGCCGCATGGCAGTGTTGTGTCTTTTTTGCTTCTCGCGATGGTTGCCCTGGTCTGCTTGACCAACGCACGCCATTTTAGTACAAAATATGCTGAATTTAAGCCAATGACCGCAACGGTTGTTGGTTGTTGTCCTCCTGGCGGCGTGATGATGGATACGGTCGAAAAAACCCGAACAATCCTGGTTGTTGAAGACAACATCTTGATGCGAAAGCTGTTTGTCCGTTGTCTTGAGGAGGGGGGCTATTCAGTCGTCGAGGCGACGGACGCGCGCGCCGTTCTTGACCTGATGCGGGATCTGCAACCCGATTTGGTTGTGATGGACATCGTGATGCCCAACCTGTCCGGCGTTGAGTTGATTAAGCAAATCCGCGCCGACTCCGATCTGGCGGCGACGCCTGTGGTGGCCGTCACCAATCTGGCGTCCCCGGCGGACAAGCGCCGCCTGGCCGACGCCGGATTTGACGGGCATGTCTCCAAACCGATCAAGCCGAAGGAGTTCCAGGCGGTGGTCGCCGAATTCCTGAAAGCGGTCGCGGCCTGACGATTGAGGCGCGGCTGCGGTTGGCGCGGCAGTTTCAGACGTTTTTCCAAGAATCCACGACAACAGGAACACCGCGACCATGGCGCGATATCTTGTCACCGGCGGCTGCGGCTTCATTGGCTCCCATCTGGTGGAGCGTCTTTTGGCGGCGGGGCATGAGGCGCGGGTGTTGGACGATCTGTCCACCGGCAAGCGCGCCAACCTGCCGGATTCGGTCCCGGTGACGGTCGGCACGGTCGCCGACCCGGCGGCGGTCGCGGTGGCGATGGCTGGGATGGATGGTTGTTTCCATCTGGCGGCGGTGGCCTCGGTTGACCGTTCCCGCGAAGCGTGGCTGGAGACGCACCACGCCAACCTGTCTGGAACCATCGCCGTGTTCGACGCCGCCCGCCGCGCCAACCCGCGCGGGCCGATCCCGGTGGTCTACGCCTCCTCGGCCGCCGTCTATGGCGACAATCCGAACATGCCGCTGGGCGAAGACGCCGCGACCCGCCCGTTGTCCGCCTATGGCGCCGACAAGCTGGGGTGTGAGCTGCACGCGCGCGTCGCTGACGGCGTTCATGGCGTACCGACGACCGGCTTTCGCTTTTTCAACGTGTTTGGCCCGCGCCAAGATCCGAAATCACCCTATTCGGGGGTGATTTCCATTTTTGCCGGGCGAATCGCCAAGGGGCAGCCGATCACCATCAACGGCGACGGCGAACAGGTGCGCGACTTCGTCTATGTGAAGGATCTGGTGCGCTGCCTGACCGCCGCGATGGACGCGCCCCGCGCGGGCGCCCCCGTCTTCAACGTCTGCACGGGGATTCCAACCACGGTCAACCGTTTGGCCGAGGTGTTGGCGTCCCTGTCCGGGCGCGTGCTGGATCGGACCTATGGCCCGGCGCGTCCAGGCGACATCCGGCTGTCCATTGGCGATCCGGCAAACCTGCGCGCCGCCTTCGGCGTCACCTGCGACACCCGTTTGGAAGACGGGTTGCGCGACACGTTAGAGTGGTTGGGGTGATCGGGCGGCGGGCGGTCGCGGGCGGACTGCTGGCCGGGGGAGCCTCCTTGGCGCTTCCCCGTGTGGCGCGCGCCGCGCCGCCTTCGGTTGGCGCCGGGGTGAGTTGGGCCGTCTATTACGCCGACAAGGAGCCGACCCGCGCCTTCGAGCCATACAAGCTCCTTGTGCTGGACAGCCGAAATCACCCGCCGCTGCGTCCGTTGAAGGATCGCGGCAAAACGCTGCTCGGCTACATCAGCGTCGGCGAGGTTGAGACGCACCGCCCTTGGTTTGATCGGGTCAAGGGCTGGGGCCTGCTGGACCAGGAAAACCCCAACTGGCCGGGCAGCTTTTACGTGGACGTTCGTGATCGTCGGTGGGTCAAGCTGGTGGTCGAGGAGTTGATTCCGGGCTTGCTGCACGCCGGTTTCGACGGCGTGTTCCTCGACACGCTCGACAACCCGCCGCATCTGGAACGCACGGATCCGAAGCGCTGGGCCGGGATGACGGACGCGGCGGCGCGGCTGGTCGCGACGATTCGGACCAATTGGCCGCGCATCCGCATCATGCAGAATCGTGGTTATGAGATCCTGCCGCAAACCGCGCGCGCCATTGACTATGCGCTGGGCGAAAGCGTCTACGCCGGTTGGGATTTCGCCGCCAAGACCTCCCACCTTCAGAGTGAGGAGGATTACCGCTTTCAGGTGGACGCCCTGACCGGGGCGAAGGCGATCAACCCGGCGCTGGGCCTGTTCTCGTTGGATTACTGGGATCCGGCGGACGCCGCTGGTCTGCGCGCCATCTACGCTCGCCAACGCGCCAACGGCTTTTCCCCTTACGTGTCCGTGGTCGATCTTGACCGGCTGGTCGCGGAGCCGCCACCGTGACGGCGTTGTTCCGCTGCCTGTGCCTTCTTCTGTTGATCGCGGGCGGCGCGGCGCGGGCCGCCGATCCCGTGGCGTCCACCGTGACGACGCCGCGCACGATTCTGGCTCTGGTGGATCTGCGCGAAGAAAAGACCATTCGTTTGAGCCGCATTCACGGCATGGTGGAGATGCCGCTGAACCATTTGGGTTTGCTGGTGGTCTATTGGGACGTGGCCGATGGGTTGCCCGATCTGGCGCGTTACCCCGATTTGCGCGGCGTCGTCACCTGGTTCGCGGGGGAACCCTTTGACGACGCGGGCGCCTACATCGCCTGGGCGGGGCGGGCGATGGATCGGGGCGTGCGCTTTGCCGTTTTGGGCCAGCCGGGCGTTCGTCGATCGGCCGGCAGAAAGCCGGTGCCGTTGGCGTTGACGAACCGCTTCTTCGCCAAATTTGGCTTGCGCGATGATGATGGTTATTCCGACCTGACCTACAAATCCCGTCCGGCGACGATGGATCCGATGGTCGGTTACGAACGTCCTCTGATCGGCGTGTTGCCCGGCTATCCGCTGTACCGCAAGCTGGACGCCCGTTTCACCTCCCATCTGGTGATGCGGCGAGGGGATGACGCGGCGACCGACAGCCATCTCGTCGTCACCGGACCGACCGGCGGTTTGACGACGGACGGTTATGGCCGCTATTACGATCCCGAAATCAACCGTCGCCAGTGGATCATCGACCCTTTCGCCTTTTTCCGCGCCGCCTTCGCCACCGACGATTTGCCCAAGCCCGACGTCACCACCTTGTCGGGGCGGCGGATCTATTTCAGCCACATCGACGGCGACGGCTGGCGCAACGTGACGGAGGCGGCCCCCTACGCCAAGGACAAGCTTCTTTCGGCGGACGTCGTGCGCAAGGCGGCGGTGGAGCCGTTTCCCGATCTGCCGGTGTCGGTGGCGCCCATCGTCGGCGATCTGGACCCAAGTTGGAAAGGCACGCCGGAATCGCTGGCCGCCGCCGCGCGGCTGTTCGCCCTGCCGCAGGTCGAACCGGCCAGCCACACCTGGACCCACCCCTTCCAATGGGCCTTTTTCAAGGATTACGACCCACAAAAGGAAACGATGTTCCAGACGGGGGAGGGAGGGCCGAGGCGCAGCGCGCTGGATCGGATGCTGGGGCGGTACGCGGCGGGCGACGCGGCGGAGACGGGGGGCGAGGGCGTCGACATCGGACGCTACGCGGTTCCCCGCGCCTATCTGCAAAAACCCTTCAATCTCGATCAGGAAATCGGCGGGGCGTTGGACTATTTCACCCGTCTGGCCCCGCCGGGCAAAACGGCGCGGCTGGTGCAATGGTCGGGCGACACCTCGCCGTTTGAAGCGGCGGTGGCGGCGGCGCGCAAGGCGGGCGGGCACAACATGAACGGCGGCGACGCCCGGTTCGACGCCGATTACCCATCGATCACCACAGTTCCGCCGATTGGCCTGCCGGTTGGAGCGGAGCGGCAAATTTATTCGGCGGGCAGCAATGAAAACACCTACACCGATTTGTGGACCAACCGCTTTTACGGCTTCCAGAACCTGATCCACACGGCGCGCAACACCGACAGCCCCATCCGACTGAAGCCTTTCAACATCTATTACCACATGTATTCCGGCCAAAAGGCGGCCAGCCTCAACGCTCTGCGCCGGAATCTGACGGCGGCGCGCGCGACGGAACTGGCCCCGGTCGCCGCCTCCACCTACACGTTGATCGCCGAGGGTTTTTACAACACACGATTCGAGCCGCTTGGCGAGCGGTGGTGGCGCGTGCGGGATCGCGGCGCGCTGAACACCCTGCGCTTTGATCGGGCGAGCTTCACGGCGGTTGATTTTTCCCGCTCAACCGGCGTTCTGGGGCAGCGCCACAGCCAGGGCAGCCTGTATGTCGCGCTCGACCCCGCCGTGGTGACGCCGGTGGTGGCGCTGATCGAAGGGGAGCGGGGCGACGTTCCGCCACCCGCGCCGGTCCCCTATTTGATCGAGGGGCGTTGGGCCTTTTCCGGGCTGCGGACGGATGGCGATGGCTTTACCGTCACGGCCAGCGGCTATGGCGATGGCGCGATGACGTGGCGGCTGCCGCTGACCGGGCGTTACACCGTGCGGGCGGAACGCGATGGTCGGCTGTTGTGGTCGAGCGAGGCGCAAACGGACGACCAGAACCGGCTGTCTGTCGCCATCGCGGTGTCGGCTGTCCAGCCCGTGACGTTGCGCGTGCAACGGCTGGCGCGGTAGGCTGGACGCGCCATGCCGATCAATCTCCTGGTTGCGTTTTTGATTCTTGCGATTGGTGTCGGCGCCAGCCTGCTGCTGATTCCGCGCGGGGCGGAATTGGCCTTGCAGAAGTTCCGCGACAGCGATTTTGTGAGCGCGCGCGCGGAGTATGAGGAGCGCTTCGCCAATGGCGACCACAGCGCCGCCACGGTGATGCCCCTGACCAAGCTGCATCTGGCCGACGGCTCGGTTGACAAGGCGATTGCTCTGATGGAGCGCTTTGTCGCCGACGAGCCGAAATCCGTCGATGGCCGTGAACTGTTGAGTCGTCTGTATCAGGACGCCCAGCGTCAGGGTGATTATCTCGACAATCTGCGGGAATTGGCCCGTCTGCGCGGCAACGACGAAACCTACCGCGAGTTGGCCTATCTCGCCGGGTTCCAGGGACGGCTTGACATCCAGGTGGAGGCGCTGAGCCGCTATTGCGAGCTGCGTCCCGACGACGTCCAGACCCAGCAGGATTTGGCGATGCTGTTGGCCTCGCAAGGCGATCACGCCGGGGCGGTGGACTGGTTGACGAAGGCCGACGACCGCGCCAACGGCGCCATCGAGGCTGACAGCCGCGAGTTGTTGATGAGCTTGCTGATCGACCTGGACCGGGAGCCGGACGCCTTCCAGCGCGCCCAGCGCTGGTTGGGGGAAGATCCCAAAGTGCCGGACATGATCGGTCTGGCGAGCCAGCTTGCCGCCGCCGCCCGGCCCGATCTGGGGCTGCGGTTGATTGAGCCGCAAGTCGCCAAGCCCGATCACCCGCTGGCGTTGGAGTTGACCTTCATCGACTTGCAACTCGCCGCCGGGCGCGTCGCCGACGCGCAGGCGCGCCTGAACGCCCTGCCGGGGCCGGTGGACGACGCGTCGTTTGGTCGTCTTCTGGCCTTGCAGATGAACGCGGGGCTGGAGCGGGCGGCGTCCGTCACGGCGCGCGGGCGGGATTTGCGGCTGGTTCCCGATTGGGTGCTGGCCGGGCTGGCCGATCTGGCTTACCGCGACCATGACCGCGCCTTTCTGGATCGTCTGGTCGGCGAGCTGGGGGACGGCTTTCTGGAAGACCGCCCGATTTTGGCCGCCAACATCGCGCTGGGCCGGGGCGACACAGCCGCCGCGATCCGCTGGGCTGAGCGTGGCGTGGCGGATGTCGGACAGTCCCTGTCGGATCGGCTGGCGGCGGTCCGCATTCTGGATCGCGCCGGGCGGCGCGCGGCGGCGGCGGCAGGATTCGACGGGTTGCCGTTGGCCGACGGCGTCGCCGACGATCTGCTGGACGAACTGGGGGCGTTGTTCCTCGACCTGGATCGGGCGGCGGCGGGCGTGGCGTGGTTCGAGGCGCGACGGCGGGCGGCGCCGTCGTTGTCGGCGGATCTGGGCTGGGCGCGGTTGGCGGCGCGGGCCGGGGATCCGTTGGCGGTCGCCGCGTGGCTGGACAGCCAGCCCAAGCTCGACGCTGGGTTGTTGCAGGACATCGCGTCCAGCGCGGTGGAGCGTGGCGCGGTTTCGTTGGCCTTGAAAGCGGCGGAACGGGTCTTCGCCATGGCCCCGACGCCACGCAGCCGCTTCGCCTTGGCGTCGGCCCTGCTGGCCGCCGGGCGGGCGGCGGACGCGCTGCCGCATTTGACCATCCTGTTGCCGCTCCAGGCCGAACTGGGCGCCGCTGTCGGAGCGGAGGTGGAAAGCGCCTATCTCGCGGCGCTGGACGCGACCGGACGGGTGGAGGAGCTGACCCGCTTTCTGGCCGCCAAACTGGCGCGTGGCGGCTTGTCGGACGCGGACGAACAGGCGTTGATTTACGCGTTGCTCGATCACAAGGCGTTCCGGGCGGCTTTGCCGGTCCTGCGCCAGCGGGCGCAGCGGCTGGGGGGCGAATGGCTGTTCGCCTACGCCGACGCGGCCCGGCAGGCGGGGGCGCTGGCGGAACTGGCCGATCTTCTGGAACAGCAACTGGCCGATCCGGCGCTGGACGCCGCTGGACGCGAACAACGGGCCTCGTTGCTGCTTGAGGCCGCTGGTCCCGAACGCGCTTTGCCGGTGTTGAAGCAGCTTGCGGCGGATAGCCTGACCGGACCGTGGGATTCCCTGTACCGGGAGGCGTTGACCAAGCTTGGCCGCAAGGCGGAGTTGCGGCGCTATCTGCTGGCGCGGGGAGCCGACGCCCGGCTGCCGCTGACCGACCGCCGGGCCGTGGTGTTCGCCCTGCTTGATCTGCAAGACAAACCAGGGGCTGAACGGATTCTGCGCCAACTGGCGACCGGGCAGGGACCAAAGAGCGAGGACGCCAGGCAACTGGCCTTCCTGTGGGGGCCGCGCCCGAAGGCGGCGGCGCTGGATTGGATCGAGGACCGCGCCCGAACGGCGGCGACCCTCGCCGATCAAGCGGGATGGTACGGCGTTCTGGCTGAGTTGGGCGGGGCAAGCCGGGTGACGGCCCGGTTGGGGCAGAATGGCGGCCCGACCGCCGCTGAGTTGAAGGTTCCCTACATCGAGGCGCTGGCCGCCGACGGCAAGGGCAAGGACTTGGCCGAGGCTGTCCATTCCGCTTTGGCGATGGAAAGAGATCCCGAACGGCTGCGCCGCTTCGCCCGTTTGGCCGAACAGACGCGGGAACGCAAAGCCTCAGCGGACGCGTGGCGCGCTCTGTTGGCGCAACGGCCCGAGGATGGCGAGGCGTTGCGCCAACTGGGAATGCTCGCCTTTGACGAAAACCGTTTGCCGGACGCCGAACGGCTGCTGCGCCGCTTCGTCGCGCGTGCGCCCGACGATTATGAAGCCTATTATTTCCTGGGCGAGGCGCTGACCGCGCTGCAACGGTCCAGCGCCGCCACGCCCTTTTATCAGACCGCTCTGGCGCAACTGCGCGCGGGCAAAACCCGCAACGACGCCGTGACGCAAACGGAGGCCAATCTGCTGAATCGGTTGGGCAAGGTGGACGACGCCGTGGCGCTGTTCGAGGGACTGCGCAGGCAACGGCCCGAGGACACGCAGCTCAGGGCCGATTACGCCTCCCTCCTCATCGAACATGGCCGTTTGCTGGAGGCGCGTCGTGTTCTCGGCCTCCCGTAAACGCGTCTTCGTCCTGTTGGCCCTGCTGGCCGCCGCCACGCCGATTCTGCCAGGGCGCTCGCAAACGCCGCCGCCGATGGCGCAGGTCGAGGTCACGCGCGAGGGGGGGCGGGCGCGCTTCGTCCTGCGCTGGCCGGGATCGGTGGCGACCGAGGAGATCGAGCGGCGCGGGCGGGAGCTGACCTTGCGCTTCAGCCGCCCGCTGGGCGGCGTGGCGCTGGACAGCGTGCCGGGACGGCTGCAAGGCTGGGTGGACAACGTCCTCTATGGCTATGACAGCCTGCTGCTGGTGCTGGCGGCGGACGTGGTCGCCGATGTCGCGGCGGATCGGTCCGGCGTCGCCGTCACCTTCACCAAGGAGGCGAAAAGCGTTCACGCCGCCGGCGCGGCGCTGGCGGAGCGGGTGGCGCGCCGGCGACTTGACTATTTTCGCGCCTTGACGCTGCTGGAAAGCGGGCAGGCGCGCGAAGCGCGCGCCCTGCTGCGCGACCGGGCGCAAAGCGGCCCGCGCGACGCCCAGTCCAGCGCCCTGCTGGCCCAAACGGAGGAACGCTTGGGCCGCTGGCGGGAAGCCGCCGCCGCTTATGACGAGGCGTTGGCGCAGACGCCCGCCGAACCGTCGCTGGTCGTCGGCAAGGCGCGGCTGCTGCATGAGAACGGCGACCGGGCGCGGATCGACACCGATTGGCAACAGGTGCGCGGGGCCGACGTCCAGCGGATTCAGCGGCTGACCGGAGTGATGAATCTTCCCGGCTCCAACACGATCACCTACGCGCTGGAAAACCGGCGCGTCGATGTTGACGCCGCGATTCACCGCGACGGCGCGCCCGCCCCCTTCCATGGCGCCCGCCAACGGATGGAGTTCGCCATCGCCCATGATTGGCCGGAAACGGAACGCTCCACCCTGTCTCTTTACGCGGCTCAGCGGGTGTTGGGCGTCGGCCTGACCCACCGCTGGAAAGATGAGGATTCGGAAACCCGCGCTGGTTTGATCTGGAGCGAGCCAAGCTTTGCCTTTCTTGAGGGCGTCATCGATGGCGGGCGACGCGACCGGCTGTTCGTTCAACATGAGAATCGCTTGTCCGACCGCTGGAATCTGAGTTTTGCCGTGGGGTACAATCGTTATGGGTTGTCGGGCGCCGCCGATCTGGCGCGCTCCGCCAGCGTGGAGGGCGCGTTGCGCTACGTGCTGAACCCGGAGGGACCGTTGACCAGCGTCGCCTATCTGCTGGACGCCGAATATGTCGGGCGGCGCGTGCAATGGGAGAACGCCCAGGGACAACCCTTCGCCCCCCTGCCAGCGGCGACGCGCGAGGTTCACGCGCTCCAGCTTTCGGTTGAGGATTGGATCGCCGATTATCTTCGCTACAGCGCGCAAATCGGTTACGCCTATGACCGGCGCGGCAAGAGCGGCCCGCAAGGGGCGGTGTCCTTGGGTTGGGAGCCGCTCGACGCGCTGGAGATCGGTGTGCGGGCCAGCCACGCACGATCGACCGCGCGCGGCACGGCGAGCGCGGTCAACGCGGCGGGAGGGTATCTGTTGTGGCGCTACTGAAGTCAAAGGGGCTGGAAATGGAACGAACGCAAGGCGCGCGCGCCATCATGGGTTCGATGCGGTCATTGATCGCGCTGGCGCTGGTGGCGGCGACGCTGGCCGCTTGCAGCGTTGGCCGCAGCGCCAACCGCGATTTCGCGCGGGCCGGGGAGAGCCTGCCGATGGGCGCGTCGGTGGCCGTGCTGCCCTTTGAAAATCTGACCAATTACCCCAACGCCGGACAGATCGCCGCCGATCTGCTGTCCACGGAACTCTATGGGCTGGGGCTGTATCAGGTGGCGGAGGCCAGCCGGGTCCGCAACCAACTGGTCACAGCCAAGATCGACGCCGAAAAGCTGACCGACGGCACCTACGCCCAGGCCGCCGGGCGCACGCTGGGGACCGACGCCGTCCTGGTCGGCAGCGTCTCGGAATATGGCTATCAGCATGGTTTGCGGGAGGAGCCGGTGGTCGGGCTGAACGCCCGATTGGTCCGCACGTCCGATGGCGTGGTTTTGTGGGCGTCCAGCCAGTCAGCGGCGGGCCGGGGCATTTTCAGCCGTGACAGCGTGAACAACGTCGCCCAGCGCGTCGTGACCCGCATGGCGGACAGCCTGCGCGACGCGGCGGACGCGGGCATGGCGGGCATGGCCCCGGCGGCGCCATGATCCACAGGACGATGACGGCCCTATGAGCGACTCCGCCGCCCCCTTCCAGCAAACGACCCAACAAACGGACGACGCGGCCCAAGTCGCGCCGCGCCGTTTGTTGGGCTTTCGTCGGGTGGCGTTGATTGAACTGACGTTGTTCTTTGGCGTGGCCTTGTGGATGGATTGGGCGCTGGGCAATGGCCAGCGGTTTGAAAGCGTGCAGCCGCATCCCTTTTGGATCCCGGTTCTGCTGCTGGCGATCCAGTACGGCACCAACGAGGGGGTGTTGGCGGCGCTGGCGGCGGCTGCGGCGCTGCGCGTCGGCAATCTGCCCGAACAGACGATTTCCCAAGATCTTTACCAATATCTCTACGCGATGACCCGCGACCCCATCCTGTGGCTGGTGGCGGGCGTGCTGGTCGGCGAGTTGCGGATGCGCCAGATCCGCGAGCGCGAGGATTTGCGCAATGGTCTCGCCATGGCCCGCAAGGAGTCCGAGGCCATCACCCGGTCCTATCGGGCGCTGAAATCGGTCAAGGAGAATCTGGAAACCCGCGTCGCCGGTCAGTTGCGCACCGTCTTCACGCTCTATCAGGCGGCCAAGGCCATCGACAAGCTGGACGAGGGCGAGGTGATGCTGGGCGTCGCCGACCTGATCCGCACGGTGATGAAGCCGGACAAATTCTCGCTGTTCCTGCTGAACAACGACGTTCTGGAATCGGTGACGAACGAAGGGTGGGACGAGGAGCAGGACGGTTACGCCCGCTGGTTCGACCATTCCTCGTCCCTGTTCGAGCGGGTGGTCGGACGCCAGCGTCAACTCTGCGTCACCCGGATCGAGGACGAGCGCATCCTGAACGGCGAAGGCGTTTTGGCCGGCCCCCTCATCAGCAGCGACACCGGCGAAGTGGTCGGCATGATTAAGATCGAAAGCATGGGATTCACCGATCTCAGCGTCAACACGGTGGAGAATTTCCGCATCCTGTGCGAATGGATCGGCACCGCGCTGGCCAAGGCCCGGCAATACAGTCTGGCCAACGAACAGCGGATCATGACCGACGATTCGCTCTATTCGTCGCACTACATCGGACGACAGGCCGAATTTCTCGCCCTGCTTGGGCGTCGCATGGGGTTTGAGACCACCTCGATCACCATCCGCCCGTCGGGTCTGTCGCGCTTGTCCGCCGGTCAGCGGGCGGAATTGGCCACAGCCATCGGCAACGCCGTGCGCGAGAGCCTGCGCGACACCGATTTGGCCTGTGATTTCGGCAACCAGGGCGGTTCCTTCGGCGTCGTGCTGACCGGCACGCCGCTGGAGGGCGCGAAGCTGGTGGAGGCCAAGCTGGAAAAGGCGGTGCGCGCCTCCCTGCCCAGCGGCCTCAGCCGGATTCCGATTTCCTTCACCACGCAAAAGGTTGAGGCGCGGGAATGAGGATGGGCGCGCCATGTCCATGACCGACGGCGTTCTGGAAGAGGCCCCCAACGCCGGAACCGGCGATCTGACCCTGGCCGGGCTGCTGGTCTTGGCGGGCGAGGCCGGGTTGGCGCTGGGCGCGGCGAATCCAGCGCTGGTGATGGCGCGCCTGCCCGCCCTGCCGTCCGATCTTCCGTGGCCGACTCACTTGCCGTTGATCGCCGCCCTGATTGGTCACGGGTTGATTTGTGGGGTTCTGGTCCTGTGGGCGCGCGCCCGCGCCCGGCGCGGCTTGGATCTGCGGTTGGCCGGGCTGATGCTGGTGACGACGCCGGTGTTGGGGCCGCTGGGGCCGTTCTTCACCCTGCTGACCACCGGGCTGCACGCGCTGTTCCGCCGCTACGCCACCGGCTTTCAGGATTGGTATCTCTCGCTGTTCCCGGAAAGCGAGGTCGAACCGGCGCAGGAGCTGTATGAACTGATCGTTTCGGGCCGGGAAACCGCCCATCTGGCGGCGGGGGAATCCTTCACCGACGTGATGTCGGTTGGCACGCCGCAGCAAAAACAGGCGGTCATCGCCCTGGTCGCCCGCCATTTCCGCCCCGCCTTCACCCCCGCCCTGAAAGCCGGGCTGGGCGACGCCGACCCGTCCGTTCGCGTCCAGGCCGCCACGGCGACGGCGCGGGTGGAGCATGAGTTCAACGGACGCTGGCAAAGCCTGGACAACGCCGTGCGCTCCAACCCCGACAATGTACCGACCCGCGCGGAACTGGCCCGGCATCTGGACGATTACGCCTTTTGCGGCCTGCTCGACGCCAACCGCGAGGCGGAAATCCGCGAGAAGGCGTTGGACGGCTACCGCCGTTGCCTGGAACTGGCCCCCGACGACGACGACATCCGCCACGATCTTGGCCGTCTGCTGCTGCGTTGCGGGTTGGCGGAGGAGGCGGCGATGCGGTTGGAGCCGTTGATCGACCGCGCCGCCGACCGCCGCATTCTGTTCTGGTACGCCGAAAGCCTGTTCCGGCTGAAGCGCTACGCCGATCTGCGCGCCCTGCCGCAACGCCGTCCCGACCAATTGGGCAAAGACGTGCCGTTGCCCGACGCGCTGCGCGACGTCTTCGCCCTGTGGCGCGACGACGAGGACGCGGCGTCCGACATCCCGTTGAGCGTGGCGGCATGAGCGCGGCGCAAAGCTCACCCAAGCCCCCCTTGCCGGAGGGGGCGGCGGCGCCGTTGGCCGACGTCTGTTTGCTGATGGAGGGATCCTATCCCTATGTCGCGGGCGGCGTGTCGACCTGGACGCACGACCTCATCAAGTCGCACGCCGATCTGACCTTTCACGTCGTGGCGCTGGTGGCCGACCGCAACGCCCGCAAGCTGGCCTATGAGCTGCCCGGAAACGTCACCGGACTGACCCACGTCTATTTGCAGGATCCGGCCCCCGGCTGGCGCTGGATGCCGGGGATCAAGGGCTTTCTGGCGGCGATGGAGCATCCGTTGCGCCGCTTGCAGCAGGGCGGCGGCTTGGCCGAGGTGGCCGACGTCGCCCGCCTGATCCACAAATCGCGCGGGCGGGCTGGGCGGCGGATCCTGCTGAACTCTGAAGACTCCTTTCACATGGTGGTGCGGATGTGCCGGGCGGCGCTGCCCGACGCGTCCTTTCTGGAGTATTTTTGGGGATCGCGGGCGCTGATGAGCGGGCTGTTCGCCACCATGCTGGCGCCGATGCCCCGCTGCAAAATCTACCACGCCATTTCCACCGGCTACGCCGGGCTGTTCGCCGCGCGCGCCGTGCTGGAAACCGGACGTCCGGCGGTCTTGACCGAACATGGCATCTACACCAACGAACGGCGCATCGAAATTCTGATGGCCGAATGGCTGTTCGAGGGCGCGGACACCTCGCTGGCGCTCGACAAGAAAAAGCGCGATTTGCGGGATTTGTGGCTCGACACCTTCGCCAGCTACTCCAAAGCCTGTTACGACGCCTGCGACAAGATCGTCACCTTGTACGGCGGCAATCAGGAGTTCCAGCGCCGCCAGGGCGCCGATCCGGCGAAATTGAAGGTGGTGCCGAACGGCATCGATTATGACGGCTATTCCAAGGTGAAGCGCGAGGAGGCCAACCGCCCGCCGACCATTGCCCTGATCGGGCGCGTCGTGCCGATCAAAGACGTGAAGACCTACATCCGCGCCGCCGGAATCCTGCGCGAGGACATCCCCGACGTGAAGGCGATGATCCTTGGGCCGCTGGAGGAGGATCCCGGCTATGTCGAGGAATGCAAAACCATCGTCAAGCATCTGGGGCTGGAAGACACGGTGATCTTCGCCGGGCGGGTCAAGCTGACCGACTGGCTGGGCCGGGTGGACGCCATCGCCCTGACCAGCGTCAGCGAGGCGCAACCGCTGGTCATTCTGGAGGCGGGCGCGTCGGGCGTGCCGAGCGTGGCGACCGACGTGGGGTCCTGCTCCGAACTGCTGCTGGGGCGGCCCGACGAGGATCCGCCGCTGGGGGCGGGCGGGGCGATCACCCCCCTGGCCAGCCCGTTGGACACGGCGCGGGAGTTGCGCGCCCTGCTGCTCGACCGGCCATGGCGGGAGAAGTGCGGGGAGGCCATCGCCAAGCGGGTCGCCCGCTATTACGACAAGGTGGAGATCGACCGCATCTACCGCGCCATCTATGACGAGCACATCGCCAAGCCCGACCGGCCCACCCTGTTCGACCCGGATTTTCGCGGAACGGACCATTACCAGACGGGGATCGACTGATGGCGGGCATTGGCTTCGCGCTCCGCAAGCTGGCGCGGCGCGACGATCTGCTGGGGGTGTTGCAAGGCTACGCCCATTCGGCCTTCATCACCTCCGGCCCCTGGATGTTCACCATCCTGGCGCTGGCCGGGATCAATTTCGTCGGGCGCGACATGGTGGGGTTGGAGGAGCTGGCCCTGTTCCGCGTCGTCGTCATCTACAATTTCTGTTTCTCGGTGGTCTTCACCGGGCCGTTGGTGCTGGTCGCCACCCGCTATCTCGCCGACGCCATCTATTCCAAGGAGGTGGACGCCGCCCCCGGCATGCTGCTGGCGACGCTGGGTTTGGCCTACGCCATCGCCGCCCTGACCGCCGGGCCGTTCTATCTGTTCTTCAGCGATCTGCCGACGCCGATCATGCTGGGCGGGCTGGTCAATTTCTTTCTGGTTTGCGGCATCTGGGTGGTGTCGATCTTCCTGTCGGCGCTGAAGGATTATTTGTCCGTCACCACCGCCTTTGGCGTCGGCATGCTGGTCGGCATCGCCACGACGGCGCTGTTCGGCAGCCTGTACGGCGCGGCGGGGATGGTGTGGGGCTTCTCGCTGGGGCTGGCCGGGATTCAGTTCGGGTTGATCGCGCGGGTGTTCGCCGAATACCCCTACAAGGTGGCGCGGCTTTTCGCCTTTTTGTCCTATTTTCCCAAATATTGGGATCTGGCCTTGATCGGTCTGGTCGCCAATCTGGCCGTCTGGTCGGACAAATGGGTCATGTGGTTCGTGCCGGAACGGGAAATCATCTCCGGCGCGATGGTGATCTACACCGAATATGACAGCGCCATGTTCGTGGCCTATCTGACCATCCTGCCCGCCCTGACCCTGTTCACCGTGAACATCGAAACCCGCTTCTTCGAGCATTACCAAGGTTTCTACCGCGACATCCAACAGCACGCGACCTACGACCAGATCGCCCGCAACCACCGCTCCATCATTGCGGCGCTGCTGGAAAGCTGCCGCAATCTGGTCATCCTGCAAGGGGCGGTGTGCGCCGTCACCATCTTCACCGCCCCCGCCATCATCGGAACGCTGGGGCTGCATTACCAGCAGATCGGCATGTTCCGTTTTGGCGCGTTGGGGGCGTTTTTCCAGTCGATGTTCCTGTTCTGCACGGTGATTCTGGCCTATTTCGATCTGCGGCGGCGCAATTTGGCGGTTCAACTGATTTATCTGGCGGCGAATGTCGGTTTCAGCCTGCTGTTCAGCGACATGGGGTTCGCCTGGTACGGCTACGGCTATTTCCTCAGCTCCCTGTTCGCCTTCGTCGTCGCCTATCTGATGGTGGCCGACGCGGTGCGCCGTTTGCCCTATTTCGCCTTTGTCGCCAACAACCCGTCCGTGCGTTGACCATGTCACTGTGGTAACATTGCGCCATCGGTCACGCTGGGGAGAGGGTGGAATGTCGCGGGCGCTGGTTGGTTCCGTTTTCGCGCTGTTGGCGGCGGGGCTTCCCTTGGGCGCGGCGCTGGCCGACGACATCCCCAAGACGGATTGGCCGCCGACCACCCGGCATTCCCTCTACCGTTCCCTGCCGCCCCGGACCTACGCGCCGCGCATCCTCTACGCCCCCGCCCGCGCCGTCTACAAGCTGCCCAAGGGGTTGGACGGTCTGGCGGCCTACGACAAGGCGCTGACCCAGGCCTGCATGGCGGGAACCTTCCAGCAGAAGAGCGACGGCTATTACTGGGCGGTGACGCCGGAGCGGCGTTACGGCGTCGCCTTTTCCGGCGGGGCCAATCTGGAGGATCCGCAGAACAAGCGGCAGCCCGGCAAGGTCTATTTCTTCCTCGACCAGGACGCGCGCTGTTCGGTGTATGTCGGCGATCAAGCGAAATTGATGCCGAACTACATTCCGCCGGTGTGAGCGGGAACAACCCTGGGATTGCCGGAAACCATCCCCATATAGGGGCGATTCTCCCTGTCCGGTGATTGAGCGGCGACCGTGCGTTTTCCCGATCTGACCAATGTTTTCGACGTCGGCGCCCTGATGGAGACCAACGTCCGTCTGGGCGTCACCGGCCTGCGCCGGTCGGGCAAGACGGTGTTCGTCACCGCCCTGGTGGACAATCTGCTGAAGGCGGGGCGGCTGCCCTTTCTGGACGTGGTGTCTACGGGCCGCTTCCAGGCGTCGCGCCTGCGTCCGCAGCCCGATCCCGACGTGCCGCGCTTTGACGTCGAAGGCCATCTGGCGGCGTTGACCGGGCCGGAACCGCGCTGGCCGGAGACGACGAAGGGCATCGGCCAGTTGCGCGTTTCCCTGCGCTACCGGCCCGGATCGGCCTTGATCCGCACGGTGCAGCCGATGGCGACGCTCAACCTCGACATCGTCGATTACCCCGGCGAATGGCTGCTCGACCTGCCGCTGCTGCGCCTGAGCTTCGCCGAGTGGAGCGCCTTGACGTTGGATCTGGCCGCCCAACCGCCGCGCGACCGGCTGTCGGCGCCGTGGCGCGGCTGGCTCGGCGACATCGACCCGGCGGCCCCGGCGGCGGAGGACGACGCCCGGCGCGGGGCGGCGCTCTACACCGACTATCTGCATGATTGCCGCCGCGCCGACACGCTGCTCAGCCTCATCCAGCCGGGCCGCTTCGTCGAGCCGGGCGACCTGAAGGACGCGCCGCTGCTGACCTTCTGCCCCTTGCCCGGCGGCGCTTGCGGGCGCGGCAGCCTGTGGGAACTGATGGATACTCGGTACGAGGCGTACAAGACCAACGTCGTCCGCCGTTTCTTCGCCGATCATTTCGCGCGGCTCGACCGCCAGATCGTGTTGATCGACGTGTTGGGGGCGCTGAACGCCGGGCCGTTCGGCATGGCCGACATGAAGCGCGCCCTGGAATTGAGCCTGGAGCCGTTCCGCCATGGCTCCTCGGGCTGGTTCGACTGGCTGTTCGGCGGCAAGATCGACCGGGTGTTGTTCGCCGCGACCAAGGCCGACCACATCGCCGCGCACCAGCACGCGCATTTGCGCGGCCTGCTCGACCAGTTGGTCGGCAACGCCCGCTCCGCCATCCGCTTCGACGGGGCGGAGGTGGAGACCATGGCCATCGCCGCGCTGAAATGCACCGACAGCGTGACGGCGGAGCATGACGGGCGGCAATTGCGCTGCGTGCGCGGAATCCCGGTGGGACGCGACCGCCCGACGGTGCTGTTCCCCGGCGAAATCCCGGAGGACGCCGACGCCTTCCCGCCGGGGCGCGAGCATCCATACAATTTCCTGCCCTTCCGCCCGCCCGCCGATCTGGGCCGCGACTCGCGCGGCCTGCCCCACATCCGGGTCGATCAGGCGCTGCAATTCCTGCTGGGGGATTATCTGGAATGAGCGAGCATTCCCACAGCGCGCGCGGCGCGGCTTGGACGCCGCCGATGGAGCTTGACCTCGCCGCCGCCGCCCCGCTGCCGGTGGCGGAGGAAGAGGCGCTGTTGACCGACAACCGGCTGGAGACTCTCCCCACCGCCCCCGATCTGCCGGACGCGCCCGGCCCGCCGCCGCGCCGGATCGGGCGCTGGCTGGTCGGGGCGGTCGCCGGGCTGTTGCTGGTGGCGGTGGGGCTGGACACGGCGGATTTGCTGGCCCGCGCCTTCGCCGCCAGCGCCGTTCTGGGCCTGGTGACGGCGCTGCTGGTCGCCGGGGTCGGCGTGGCCGTCGTCGGCTTGCTGATTGGCGAATGGCGCGCCCTGCGCCGTTTGCGGCGGATCGAGGCGTTGCGCGGCGAGGCCGAACGCTTGAGCCTTGACCAGACTCACGGGGCCGCCGCCCGCTTCGCCGGGGCGCTGACCGCGCTCTACGCCCCGCGCGCGGAGTTGCAACCGGCGCTGGCCCGCCTGCGCGACCATGTCACCGACGCGCACGACGACGGCGACATCGTCCGCCTGTTGGACCGGGAGCTTCTGACGCCGCTGGATCGTCTCGCCCACCAGCGCGTGTTGCGGGCGGCGCGGGACACGGCGGTGGCGACGGCGCTCAGCCCGTCGGCGCTGCTCGATCTGGCGGTCGTGCTGTGGCGGAATCTGACTTTGGTGCGCGAGATCGCCGCGCTTTATGGGGCGCGGCCCGGCTATTTCGGCTCGCTGCGGCTGACGCGCCGGATGCTGGCGAACATCGCCGTCGCGGGCTTGAGCGAAAGCGCCCATCATGTGGCGGTCGATGCGCTGGGCGGCTCCATCGCCGCCGCGATCTCCACCCGGATGGGTCAGGGCGTCATCAACGGCTTGCTGACGGCGCGCGTCGGGCTGACCGCCATGCATCTGTGCCGCCCCATCGCCTTTGGCCCCGACAACCAGCCCAGCCTGACCCGCATCCGTAAGGAATTGCTGACGCTGCCCAAACAGGTGCTGTGAGGGCTACCGGCTTCACACATCTTTTTCTTGCCGCAACCAATTGAAATAAAATGGCTTTCTCGTCATCCCCGCGAAGGCGGGGATCCAGAGTTTGTCAGACGAACCCTGTGGGTAAGCCTGGATTCCCGCCTTCGCGGGAATGACGGAGAAAAGTTCTTTTTCTTTCAATGAGTTGCCGAAACCAAAGATGTGTGAATGCCATAGGTTGTGAGGGAGGGGCGAGGCGACCTCGCCCACCCGTCCTGGTCAGGCGCCCGCGTTTTCCGGCTGTTGGTTGCGCACCGTGCCGATCATGTGCAGGGAGTTTTGCAGGCTCAGCTTGTCCAACGCCTCGACCCGCAGGCTGGAGAAGATCTTGATGCGGCTTTCCAGTTCGACATAGGCGCGTCGGAAGGCGCGGCGGATCTTGTCCTCCGACCCTTCGGCGGTCGAGGGATCCTCGACGCCCCAATGGGCGGTCAGCGGCGCGCCGATGAAGGCCGGGCAGGTCTCCCCCGCCGCTTGATCGCAGACCGTGAAGACGAAATCCAGCGGCGGCGAGCCGGGCATGGCGAACTCGTCCCAGCTTTTGGAGCGCAGGCCGTCGGTCTTGTAATTGAAGGCTTCCAAGGTCGCGATGGTGTAGGGGTTGATCTGCCCCGCCGGGTTGCTGCCGCCTGAATGGGCGACGAAGCGTCCGGCCCCCCAGCGGCGCATCAGGCATTCCGCCATGATGCTGCGCGCCGAATTGTGGGTGCAGACGAAAAGGACGTTGTAAACTTTCTCGGACATGGCCCATCCCCCCAATCAGACCCGCCGCACGGCACAAGCGGGCGGCGGCATCCTGCCGCGCCCGCTGGCCCCTTCTCAAATCAAGCTTTTGTGTCAGTTGACTTGCTTTGTATCAGTCGTCGCCATAACCCGGCGCGGGTTCCCCGGCGAAGGGCAAGGCCGCGCCCGCCGGCGCCCGGCGGTGGCTGCCCACCATGTGGCGGAGCAGCACATAGAAGACCGGCGTCAGGATCAAGCCGAACAGGGTGACGCCCAACATTCCGAAGAACACCGCGACGCCCATGGCGTGCCGCATCTCCGACCCGGCCCCGGTCGACGTCACCAGCGGCACCACGCCCATGATGAAGGCGAAGGAGGTCATCAGGATCGGGCGCAGCCGCAGACGGCTGGCCTCGATGGCGGCCTGGACGGCGCTGCGGCCCTGATGCTCCAACTCGCGGGCGAATTCGACGATCAGGATGGCGTTCTTGGCCGACAGCCCGACCAGCACCATGAAGCCGATCTGGGTGAAGATGTTGTTGTCGCCGCCGGTCAGCCACACCCCGGCCAGCGCCGACATCAGGCTCATCGGCACGATCAGCAGAATGGCCAGCGGCAGGGTCAGGCTTTCATACTGCGCCGCCAGAACCAGGAAGACGAGCAGGATGCTGATGGGGAAGATCCACAGCGCCGAATTGCCCGCCAGGATTTGCTGATAGGTCAGGTCGGTCCACTCGAACCGCACGCCGCGCGGCAGGGTTTCCGCCGCGATCCGCTCCGCCGCCGCCTGGGCTTGGCCGGAGGAGAAGCCGGGGGCCGGGCCGCCGTTGATGTCGGCGGCGGTGTAGCCGTTGTAGCGCACCACCATTTCCGGCCCGTAGCTTTGGTTGACCGTCACCAGCGAGGACAGCGGCACCATGGCCCCTTGGGCGTTGCGGGTCTTCAGCAAACCGATGTCGGCGGATTCGGCGCGGAACGGCGCGTCGGCCTGCACGCGCACCTGATAGACGCGGCCAAAATTGTTGAAGTCGTTGACGTAGAGCGACCCCAAATAGATCTGCATGGTGTCGAACACGTCGCCGACCGCCACCCCCTGCTGTTTGGCCTTCACCCGGTCGAGATCGACGTCCAATTGCGGCACGTTGATCTGATAGCTGGAAAAGCTCGGCCCCAGCTCCGGCGTTTGCATCGCCTGCTTGACGAAGGCGCCGACCGCCGCGTTCAGCGCCTCGTACCCCAGCGCGCCCCGATCCTCCAACTGCATCTTGAAACCGCCCAGCGTGCCAAGCCCCAGCACCGGCGGCGGCGGGAAGATGGCGACGAAAGCCTCTTTCAATCCGGCGTAACGCTTTTGCAGATCACCGGCGATGGCCAGCGCCGACAGGGACGGATCATGACGCTCGGCGAAGGGCTTCAGCGTGACGAAGACGATGCCGGCGCTGGAGCTGTTGGTGAAGCCGTTGACCGACAGGCCGGGGAAGGCGACGGCGCTTTGCACGCCGGGACGGCTCAAGGCGATGTCGGTCATCTGGCGGATCACCGCTTCGGTCCGGTCGAGCGAGGCGCCGTTGGGAAGCTGGGCGAAGCTGATGAGGTATTCCTTGTCCTGCGCCGGAACGAAGCCCATCGGCACCGCCTGCCCCAGAAACACGGTCAGGCCAAGCAGCCCGGCGTACAGGACCATCATCACGCCCTTGCGGCGCACCACCCCGCCGACGCCCCGGCCATAGCCGGTGGAGGCGCGGTGGAACACCCGGTTGAACAGACGGAAAAATCCGCCGAACACCCGGTTCATCGCGCGGGTCAGCCAATCCTGCGGCTGGTCATGGCCGCGCAGCAAAACCGCCGCCAGCGCGGGCGACAGGGTCAGCGAGTTGAAGGCGGAAATCACCGTCGAAATCGCGATGGTCATCGCGAACTGCTTGTAAAACTCGCCCGACAGGCCGGACATCGCCGCCAACGGCACGAAAGCGGCGACCAAGGTCAGGGCGATGGCGATGATCGGCCCGCTGACCTCCTGCATGGCGCGGTAGGTGGCCTCCTTGGCCGACAGGCCGGACTCGATGTTGCGTTCGACGTTCTCCACCACGACGATGGCGTCGTCCACCACGATGCCGATGGCCAGCACCATGCCGAACAGCGACAGCGCGTTGATCGAATAGCCCAACCCCAGCATCAACGAGAAGGTGCCGACGATGGAGATCGGCACGGCCAGCAAGGGGATGATCGAGGCCCGCCATGTCTGAAGGAAGACGATGACCACCAGAACCACCAGCGCGATGGCCTCCAACAGGGTGTGGATCACCGCCTCGATGCTGGAGCGGACGAATTGGGTCGGGTCATAGACGATGCTGAAATCGACGCCGTCGGGCATGTCGGCCTTCAGTTCCGCCATCGTCACGCGGACCTTGTCGGAAATCGCCAGCGCGTTGGCGCCGGGGGCCTGGCTGATCGCCATGGCGACCGCCGGTTTGTTGTCCAACAGAGAGCGCAGGCCATATTGCGCGGCGGACAGCTCGACCCGCGCGACGTCGCGCAGATAGGTCACGCCGCCGTCGGGGCTGGTCTTCAACACCACCTCGCCGAACTCCTCGGCGCTTTTCAGGCGGCCGCGCGCGTTGATCGACAGTTGCAGCGGCACGTCGGGCAGGGTGGGCGACGCGCCGATGACGCCCGCCGCGACCTGGACGTTCTGTTCGCGGATCGCCGTCACCACGTCGGTCGCGGTCAGGCCGCGCTGGGCCACCTTGTTGGGATCGAGCCAGACCCGCATGGCGTAATCGCCCGAACCCCACAATTGCACCTCGCCGACGCCGGGAATCCGGCCCAGCCGGTCCTTGACGTTCAACAGGGCGTAGTTGCGCAGATAGGTCATGTCGTAGCGGTCGTTGGGCGACAGCAGATGCACCACCATGGTCAAGGTGGGGGAGCTTTTGACCGTCGTCACCCCCAGCCGCTGCACGTCGGACGGCAGGCGGGGCAGGGCCTGCGACACCCGGTTTTGCACCAACTGCTGAGCCTTGTCCGGGTCGGTTCCCAGCTTGAAGGTGACGGTCAGCGCCATGTTGCCGTCGCTGTTGGCCTGCGACTGCATGTAGAGCATGTTTTCAACGCCGTTGATCTGCTCCTCCAACGGCGAGGCGACGGTTTCGGCGATGACCTTGGGGTTCGCGCCTGGGAATTGGGCGCGGACGACGACGGAGGGGGGAACGACCTCCGGGTATTCGGAAATCGGCAACCGGAACAGCGAGATCGCCCCCGCCAGAAACAGCGCCACCGACAGAACGCCCGCGAAGATCGGGCGATCAATGAAGAATTTCGAGATGTTCATGTGCGGCTCTCCGGCGGGCGGCGGCTCAAATCGGCGCGGCGCTTAGGGCTTGGCGGCGGCCAAAGCCGATGCGGTCTGAATGGTTTCGGCGGCCTTGCCGTCCATCGCCACCGCGCGCGGGGCGACGCGGGATCCGGGGCGGGCGTGCTGGGTGCCGTTGACGATGACGCGCTCCCCCGCCGACAGGCCGCCCGTGACCACCCGCAGGCCGCTTTGCAGCGCGCCCAAGGTGATGGGGCGGTACTGCACGCGGTCGTCGGCGCCGACGACCAGGACGAATTTCTTGTCCTGGTCGGTGTTGATGGCGCGGTCCTCCACCATCAGCGCGTCGTGCGGGACGCTGCCGCCAACCTTGACGCGGGCGAACAGGCCGGGGACCAGCAGCCCGTCGGCGTTGTCAAAGGTGGCGCGGACGCGGATGGTGCCGGACGCCGCGTCCAGCCGGTTGTCGACATGCTCGACGACGCCCTGACGCGAATAGCCGCTCTCGCTGGCCAGACCAAGCTGAACCGGCACGTTGGCGGCGTCCTTCACAGTGGCGATGTGACGCAGATAGGTTTGCTCGTCCACGTCGAAGGCGGCGTAAATCGGCGAGACCGACACCAGAATCGTCAAGGGGGCCGCCGCCGCGCCCGCCGCGACCAGATTGCCCACCGTCGCCTCGGCCCGCGAGACGCGGCCCGACACCGGGGCCGTCACCTGGGTGTGGTCCAGATTGAGACGGGCGATCTCCAACGCCGCTTGCGCCGCCTTCAGGTTGGCCGCCGCCGCGCGCGCGGCGTTGTCCTTTTCGTCGAGCGACTGGCGGGAGATGGTGGCGTTCAGGATCAGGCGTTGGGCGCGGTCGAAATCGGCGGCAGTGAAACGCAGTTGGGCTTGCGCGGCGGCGATCTGCGCCTCGGCCCGCGCGACCTCGGCCTGATAGGGGCGCGGGTCGATGGTGAACAGGACGTCGCCCTGTTTGACCAGCGCGCCGTTGCGGAAATGCACGGCGACGATGGCGCCGGACACCTGCGGGCGGATCTCCACCCGCTCCGCCGCTTCCAACCGCCCGGAATAGCTTTGCCAATCGGTGATCTGGCGGGCGACGACGGCGGCGACGTCCACCTCGGGCGGCGGCGGGGCGGCGGCGGACGATGGCGCGTCGGCGCGGCTCTGGTTGATCGACAGGCCGACAATGACGGCGGTGGCGGCGCTGGCCGCCAGCAAAAGGGCCAGTTTCGGGCGGGACAGGATGGGCATGACAAGCTCCCGGAAAAAGAATGTTAAGCGGCGGCGGTCAGGCGGCGACGCAGGAAATCGGCGGCGGCCAGCAGGGCCGGGCGATGGTTCGGCAAGGCGCGGTTGGAAATAGCGGGAAAGCGCGTGACCTCGGTCGGAACACCCGCCGCGATCAGATTGGCGGCGTAGTGCTCCGCCTCGATCCGCAACACGTCGTTCTGCGCGGTGACGATCAAAGCGGGCGGCAGGCTGGCCAGACGGCGGGATTCCAGCGGGGCGGCGTAGGGGTGCAGCCGTTGCGACGCCTCGGGCAAATAAGCGCGGTAACATTTGGCGCAGGAGGCGACGGCCTCCTCGCCGCCCATCGCCTGGGCCTCGCGGATGGTGGTTTGGCTGGCGCGGGTCATGCTGGGATCCAGCATGGGGCCGAGCAACGCCTGCGCGGCGATGGCGACCTCGCCCAGATCGCGGGCCAGAAAGGTCAAGGACGCGGCGACATGGCCGCCCGCGTCATGCCCGGCCACGCCCAGCGCGCCGGTGACGCCCAGTTCCTGCGCGGCGTCCTGAGTCCACAGGGCGGCGCGGTGGGCGTCGTGGGCTGCGGTGGGGAAGGGGTGTCGCGGGGCCAACGAATAGCCGACCGACACGACCAGCGCCGGAATGGTTTCGGCGATCATCGAGGCGGCGGTCTCCGCCTCCTCCAGCGATCCGCCGGTGAAACCGCCGCCGTGCAGATAGAGCAGGGCCGGAACCGCCAGCCCGATCAGCGGGCGGTAAAGCCGCAGCCGGATGTCCTGCGCGTGACCGGCGATGGTCCGGTCATCGACGGCGAGCGGGCAGGGTGTGAGGGGTGTGACGCTGTTTGGCTGACGCGATGACCGATCCATGTTCCCTTGGCGCCCAGCGCCCCTTCCGCATTGCGACGCGGCGGAGTGTGGGCGGCGGCGGGATCACGATAAACAGCGGGTTGCGGCCAACACAATTCGGATTGGACGAACAATCACCGGATCAAAGCGCCGGATCAATGGACGGGCGGGGGTCAGACCACGCACAGGCGGGAGTCCGTCGCTTCCTCCAGCACGTTGGGCGCGGCGGTGGCCTTGCGGGCGGGTTTGGCGCGCTTGCCCGGCTTCTCGCAGTCCAGGAGGATGTCCTCGCCCTGCATCAGCGGGCAGCGCTCGAACAGCTCCGCCACCCAATCGACGAAGACGCGGACCTTGGGCGACAGATGGCGGTTGTGCGGGTAGAGCGCCGAAATCGGCACCAGCGGCGGGCGCCAAGCGCTCAGGATCTCGATCAACGCGCCGTCGCGCAGATGCGGCAGGGCCATGAAGCGCGCCGGTTGGACGATGCCCAACCCCTCCACCCCGCAGGTCACATAGGCGTCGGCGTCGTTGACCGACACCTTGCCCTTCATGGCGACCTCCAGGCTTTCGCCGTCGCGTTCAAAATGCAGGCCATAGAGTTTGCCGGTGCGGGTGAAGTAATTGACGGCGGTGTGCCGCTCCAAATCCTCCAACGTCGTCGGCAGGCCGTGGCGGGCGAGGTAATCCGGGCTGGCGCAGGTGATCGGGCGAAAGGCCCCGACCCGCCGCCCGATCAGGCTGGAATCCTGCAAATCCCCGGCGCGCAGCACGCAATCGACGCCCTCTTGGATCAGGTCGATGGGGCGGTCGCTCAGCCCGATCATGATGTCGATGTCGGGGTATTTGGCGTGGAATTCGGGAAGCGCCGGAATCAGCATCAACCGCCCGATGGAGCCGGACATGTCCACCCGCAACCGCCCGCGTGGGGCCCTGCGCGTGCTGGTGAAGGAGGATTCGACCTCTTCCAGGTCGGACAGGATGCGGGTGGCGCCTTCCAGATAGGCCGCGCCGTCCAGCGTCAGATTCAGCTTGCGCGTGGTCCGCTGCAACAGGCGGGTTCCCAACGCCGCCTCCAGATTCTGGATGGTCGTCGTCACCGACGCGCGCGGCAACCCCAGCGTTTCCGCCGCGCGGGTGAAGCTGTTGGTCTCGACGACGCGGACGAAAACGCGCATCGCGTGCAGTTTGTCCATGGTCCGTCCATCGACTTGGGGGCAAAGCGGGTCGCCGGATAATCTGGGGGCTGCCCGTCCCCTTGTCGATGGCGGCTGACGGCATGCGTCCTATGCTTGGGCTGGAACCGGCGTCGGCGGGGCGGATCAGCGCCGGTGGGTCAGTACAGCGGGCGTTCAACCGCGATGGCCGTCGCCTCGCCGCCGCCGATGCAGAGAGAGGCGACGCCACGCCGCAAGCCGCGCGCGGCCAGCGCGTGCAGCAGGGTGACGATCAGCCGCGCGCCGGTCGCCCCGATGGGATGCCCCAGCGCGCAGGCTCCGCCATTCACGTTCAACGCGCTGGCCGGGATGCCCAAATCGCGCTGGGCCGCCATGGCGACGACGGCGAAGGCCTCGTTGATCTCGAACAGATCGACGTCGGCGACCGACCAGCCCACCCGGTCCAACAGCTTGCGGATCGCCGGGATCGGCGCGGTGGTGAACCAGGCCGGATCCTGGCTGTGGGTGGCGTGGCCGAGGATGGCGGCGAGGATCGGCAGCCCTTCGCGCTCGGCCAGCGAGCGGCGGGTGAGGATCAGCGCCGCCGCCCCGTCGGCGTTGGCCGAGGAACTGGCCGCCGTGATGGTTCCGTCGCGGCGGAAGGCCGGTTTCAGGGTGGGGATCTTTTCAGGCGACAGTTTCAGCGGATGCTCGTCCTGGGCGATCAGCCGGTCGCCGCCCTTGGCGGCCACGGTGATTGGGGCGATTTCATCGACGAACGCGCCGCCGTCAATCGCCGCCCGCGCACGGGTCAGGGTTTCGATGGCGTAGGAATCCTGGTCGGCGCGGGTGAAGCCGTAACGCGCGGCGGTGGCCTCGCCGAAATCGCCCATCGGGCGACCGCCTTCATAGGCGTCCTCCAACCCGTCGAGCATCATGTGGTCGAACAGGCGGTCATGCCCGACCCGGTAGCCGCCGCGCGCCTTGGCCAGCAGATAGGGGGCGTTCGACATGCTTTCCATGCCGCCCGCCAACGCGATATCGGCGGATCCGGCGCGGATCAGATCATGGGCGAGCATCGTCGCCTTCATCCCCGATCCGCAGACCTTGTTGATGGTGGTCGCCCCGACGGCGTCCGGCAGCCCGGCCCCGCGCGCCGCCTGTCGGGCGGGGGCCTGCCCTTGTCCGGCGGGGAGGACGCAGCCCAGCAGAAGCTCGTCGATGCGGTCAGCGGACAGGCCGGACCGGCTCAACGCGGCGCGGACCGCGTGCGCGCCCAGCGCTGGGGCGGTCAAGCCGGACAAATCCCCCTGGAAGCGGCCAAGCGGGGTGCGGGCGGCGGCGACGATGACGACAGGATCGGACTGGTTCATGGCGTTTGGTCTTTCCAGATGGGGCAACAGAGCATCACTGAGTTGTGAAGCCGCCATCGACGTTGATCGACTGGCCGGTGACGAAGGACGCGGCGTCGGAGCAGAGCCAGAGCACGGCGGCGGCGACCTCGTCGGGGCGTCCGACCCGCCCGATGGGGTGGAGCGGCCCCAGCGCGGCGTCCACCGCCGCCGCCCCGCCGAAGGAGCCTTGGGTCATCGGCGTCTGAATGATCGCCGGGCAGACAGTGTTGATCCGAACGCCGGATTTGGCGACCTCGATGGCGGCGCTGCGGCTCATGCCCTCCACCGCCGCCTTGCTGGCGGAATAGACGCTGTTGCCCGCCAACCCGATCTGGCCAAGGACGGAGCCGGTGGAGACGATGGCCCCCTTGCCCTGGCGCTGCATGATGGCGACCTCATGCTTCAGGCACAGCCACACGGCCTTCACGTTGGTGGCCATGATCCGGTCGAACTCCTCCTCGCTGGCCCCGGCCAACGGGCTGGCGCTGTGGACGCCCGCGTTGTTGAAGGCGAAATCCAGGCGACCGAAATCGCGTTCGATCCGGGCGAAGAGGGCCGCGACCTCGGCGGCGTCGGACAGATCGGCGCGCAGGAACACGCCCCGACCGCTTCCACCCGCTTGCTCGATCAACGCCACGGTTTCCTGGCCCTCGGCCTCGCGCCGTCCGGTGACGATCACGATGGCCCCCGCCTTGGCGAAGGCCAGCGCGGTCGCCCGCCCGATGCCCGAGGTTCCGCCTGTCACCAAGGCTACGCCGCCCGTCATGTCCGTCATTGTTCCGATTCCTGTTCAAAGCCCGGTCGAGCGGCGCGGTTGCCGTTTGGACGGGGGCAGCTTATGATGACGATCATCATGAATGATTTTTTGATGATGACAATCATGAATAAACGCGGACGCTGTCGCCAGACGCGCGTCAGCGTTGCGTGGAGGGCGGGGCGTGAAGGTTTCCAAGGAAAAGGCGGCGGAACACCGCGCGGCCATCGTCACGGCGGCGGGGCGGTTGTTTCGCGAGCGCGGCTTTGACAAGGTGGGGGTGGCGGAAATCACCAAGGCCGCCGGTCTGACCCATGGCGGCTTTTACGGCCACTTCCCGTCCAAAGACGCGCTGGCCGCCGAGGCGTGCGACGCGGCTTTTCAGGAGAGCTTGAACCGGCTGGCGCAGGACGAGGCGGCGGCCAACGGGCCGCTGGCCGCGTTCCTCGACCGCTATTTGTCGGACCTGCACCGCGACCGGCCCGACGCCGGTTGCCCGATGCCCGCCTTCGCGACGGAAGTGGGGCGGCAGGATCCTGCCGTGCAGGCGCGCTTCACCGGCGGAGTCGAACGGTTCGTCGCCGTCGTGCGCGACCGCCTGCCGCCGTCGGTCGCGCCGGAGGCGGAGCGCGACGCCCGCGCCGTGACGATTGTCTCCGCGCTGGTCGGCGGGGTGGCGCTGGCCCGCGCCACGGCGCAGACCGATCCGGCGCTGTCACAGGCGATTTTGACCGGGCTGCGCGGGCAATTGGCTGGATTGATCGGCGGTGGGGCGTAACCGCTCCCAGCCCCTCAATCCAGCCCACTCAATCCAGCATCGGGTGTCCGGTTTCGATGCGGACCAGGGCGGCCAGCAGCGGCGCGCCGATGTCGCGGCGGACAAAATTGCTCGATTTCTCCGCCGCGTTGATCGCCAACTGGAAGCTGCGGCGCCAACGGTCGTCGGTGTAGAGCGCCTTTTCCGCCTTGGCCTTTTGCGCCAGAAGACCGGGGCGGCGACCGGCGGCGTCATCGGCCAGCTTGCTCAGCCGCTTCATCAGGTCATTCGCCGTGGCCGGATCGCCGCGTCTCAGCGCCGCTTCGATCAGTTCGGCGTAGGCCTCCCCCCGCGTGTCGGTGTCGGCCACCTGCTCGGCGTAGGTCAGCGCGGGCGCGCCCTCGCCCCGGCGGGCCAAACGGCCCAGAACCGTTGGGATGGTCCAGGGGTTCTCATCCTGCACGGTGCGCAGCAGCGACAACGCCAACGTGGCGTCGCCCATCTCCGCCGCCGCCACGGCCAATTCCGGCGGGCAGCATTCGCCCCGGGTTTCCTTGAATTTGGAGAATTGGGTTTCCACCGTGTTCAGAAACAGGGTGCGGGCCTGCGCTTCTTTCCCGGCGCGCAGCAGGGTTTGCGCGACCAACCCCAACTCCCACGAACAACCGCGCGAGGTCGCGAAGTTTTTGGCCTCCTCGGCCAGCGCGTTGGTCAAACCCAGATCGCCGCGCCACGCGGCGGCCTTGGCGATGTCGGCGAGGTTGTAGATCCGGGTGGAGCAGTCGGCGATCTGTCGGGTGATGTCCAACGCCAATTGGGTTTGGCCCATCAGCGTCAAGGCGCGGGCGACGAACAGATCTTGCCCCGAACTGTCGGCGACGGAACCGCGCCGGACGGCGCTGACGAAGGGGGCGACGATTTCCTTGGCGCGGCCCGTGTCGCCGATCTGGTGATAGGCGACGGCCAGCGACAACCAGTCCCAACGGGCGGCGGCGATGGGAGTTTCGACTGGAGGCAGCATCTCGCCAATCCGGTGCAGGAAACACAGGCTGGCCAGCGGTTCGTTGCAAACCATGGCGCGGATGCGCGCGCGGAAATCATAGAAATCGAAGTCGCCGACGAATTGGTTGGTGACAAGCTGCACCGACAGCGCGCTGTCTGGGTATTTGGTGACGATTTCGTTGAACAGCTTGTCCGCTTCCTTCAAAAGGCGTGATTCTTCAGCGACGTCAAAGCTGTTGTCGGCTTGCTTAATCAGTTGCAAAGCCTGAACGAACATCCGGTTCGCCGGCCCCGATTCCTGCGCCATGGCCCCGCCGGTCGCCATCGCCGACACGACCAGCGTGACGAGAACAAACAAAGAGCAGCGGAAGAACGTGGTCATGCGGGCGAAGGCGGAGGCCATGGCGATGTGGTTTCGATCTTAGAGGCTGGCGAGAAGACGGACGTAGTTGACGACGCGTTGGACGTTGGCGACGGAACGAGCATGCTCGATCACCCGGTCAAGTTCAGCCTGAGTGGTCGCCGTTCCCATCAGATAGACGACGCCGTCGACCGTATCGATGCTGTAATTCTGGCTGTGGATGTCGCCGTCGATGGTGATTTTTGTGCGGAGCTGAGTCGAAATCCAGGTGTCGCTGGCGCTGTCGAGGATGCCGCCGCCGTCGTTGATCTGAATTTCGTTGATGACCTCTTTGACCCCTTCGGCCTGCCAAGCCAGACGAACGGCGTCCAGGCGGCTTTGCGCGTCCGGCACGCGTCCGGTCAGCAGGACTCGCCCCTGATCGACCGTCAAACCAAGGCCGGAGGCCAAGTTGATGTTGTGCTGGAACCAGAGATGATTGATCGAGGCGCGAATTTCGGTGTCGGAGGCGAAGCCCTTGATTCCGCGATGTTCTGACGCCGCCATGGCGGCGCCGCCAACCCCGCCGATGACCAGCGGCGCGCAACCGGACATGGCCCCGCCCGATGCCAGAGCCAGCCCCACCAGCGCCGCAAAGCGGCTGAATCGTGTCACAGCGCGTCTCCCCCTGCCGGTTCCCCCACCGGCGTGCGCCGTCCCCGGTTGACAGGGCAGGCGGCGCGAAAAAGTCATGCCGGGCGAAGGTTGGCAATGGGGAATCTGTGATGATTTTCGGGTCATCGTCGATTTCTCCTTAGGTGATGCGCGGATGTTGCAGTTGCTGCGGCTGCGAAGGGATGCGGTGGCTGGGAATCACGCGAAGCTGCGGTTGGACAGAATCACGGCGATCTCCCGCGCCAGCACGCGGGCAACGCGGCGGCGGGCGTCGGGGTTGCGCAGAATATCCTCATCCTGCGGATTCGACAGGAAGCCGGTTTCAATCAGAAGCGACGGAACGTCGGGGGCTTTCAGCACCGCGAAATTGGCTGAACGCATCGGGTTTTCCAAAAGACGGAGATCTTTGGCAAGGCCTCGGACCAGAGTTTTTCGGGCGAACAGCGAGGCGTTCCGGGTGTGGCGGGCGGTCAGGTCGAGAAGGATGTCCTTGACCACCTGCCTGTTGCCTTTTTGGCTCAAACCGCCGAAACGATCAGCTTGGTTTTCCTGATGGGCGAGGCGGGAGGCGAAGCCGTCCGACGCCTTGCTGGACAGCGTGTAGGCGGACAGGCCGCGCGCGTCGGCGTTGGGCGCGCTGTCGGCGTGGATCGAAACGAACAGATCGGCTCCGGCCTTGCGGGTCAGGGCGACGCGGTCATCCAAAGCCAGAAAGCGATCATCGCTGCGGGTGAGGCGTGCGATGACTCGGTGATGGTCGGCCAACAGGCGGGCGACTTCGCGCGCGATGTCCAGAGTGACGTCTTTTTCCTGGGTTCCATGCGTGCCGATGGCGCCGGGGTCAGCCCCGCCATGGCCGGGGTCCAGCATGACCAGTCGGGGGGTGGTTGGCCGAGCGGACGGTTTGGAGGGGCGCTTGTGGTCGGCGGCCACGGCCATGGAGGATGCAAGGGGGAACGCGAACAGCCCGGTCGGCAACGCGACAGGCAGGCGCAAGGCCAATCTCAACAGCCGTCTGCGGTCCATTGTTCAAACACCGTCTCACACCAGGACCCTGGGCGACGCCGCGCCAAACATCCATCTCTTGTTAACCAATGGGCGCCCGACAAAGCCTTGTCAAGAGAGGGAGGATTGGCGGGAGCGAATATTGCCCCTGTTTCTGTGACGGAGATCGCAGCAACCTGAGACGGAGTCCATCAGGGGAAACCGTTGCTTGAAGATGGATGGGAAAGGGATTAAATTTTACCAATCAGCTCAGGAGGTGGCGATGTTGAGGAAAGCCTTGTTCAACATCATCCGACAAGAGCAGCGCGAGGTTGAAGGCGAGCTTGAAAAGGAAGAGCGTCGCCCGGCGCCTGATGTTGGCCGTCTTGTCGGTCTGAAGAAAGAGATGACAAGCTTGCGTCGTGAACTGGAGCATTTCCAGGACGTGTGATTGTCGTGGACGCCGACGGAGCGTTCGGCGATCCAGGCCCCTTCGGGGCCCCTTTCCTCCGCGTTGGTGGGAAGGGGCTTTGTTTTTTGTCACGCCAGCTTGACGTAACCGCGTTCGATGACACGCTCGGCGGCTTCGTAGACGGATTGCATTTCCTCATAGGCCGCGCGCAAACGCGCCAACTCGGCCACCGCCGTCGTTTCAGGGCGGCGCGCTTCCGCCGCCTTGATGCCGGCCCGGATGTAATCCGCGCGCAATTCCGCCACCCGGACCGCCATCCGCAGAAAGGAATCCCGGTTGAGGTTCGGCAACTCGCGCCCGATCACCTCGCAATTGGCTTCCAGGATCGCGGCGTCCATGTTTTCCAGAAAATGCCGGATGCGGTGGCGGGCGCCGCTGTCCGACGCCTCCGGCGTCAGCAGCTTGTCAACCTTGCCTTTGGTGTATTCACCGACGATCTTGCCGCCCGAGGTCATGGAAGCGCTCCGTTGCCAACCCGTTCGTCTGGGGGGCATTGTGGCATTGTCGGGCGGCGGGCGCCAGCAAGGGCTTGAGCCATTCCCAGATCGGGCAGGGGCCTTTTGCATCAAGCGGGTGCAAGCGCGCGCGGATCGTGATACGCAGACCTCCCTTTTCCTGTGCCCGTTCATATGGTAGACGCGCGATGGCTGACACCGGCTCCGACTATATCCTGACGATCTCCTGCCCCGACGCGGTCGGCATCGTGTTCGCGGTGTCCGGCTTCCTGGCGGAGCGGAGCTGCAACATCATCGACAGCGCCCAGTTCGGCGACCGGGTGTCGGGCCTGTTCTTTCTGCGAATCCATTTTTCCGCCGGAAGCGCGGGGCCGTCCCAGTCGGCGCTGGCGGCCGATTTCGCGGCGCATGTGGCCGACCGTTTCGCCATGACATGGAAGTTGCATGACGCCGGACGGCGCCAGCGTGTCCTGATTATGGTGTCGAAGTTTGGGCACTGCCTGAACGACCTGCTCTACCGCTACCGCACCGGCTATCTGCCCATCGAAATTCCGGCCATCGTCTCGAATCATCGGGATTTCTACCAGTTGGCGGCGTGGCACAACATTCCCTTCCACCACATCCCTGTCGGTTCTGACAACAAAGCCCAGCAGGAAGAGCGCCTGTTGGAGATCGTCGAAACCGAAAAGGTCGATTTGGTGGTGCTTGCCCGCTACATGCAGGTTCTGTCGGGGCGGCTGTGTGAACGGATGGCGGGGCGGGTCATCAACATTCATCACAGCTTCCTGCCCAGCTTCAAGGGCGCGAAACCCTATCACCAGGCGCACACGCGTGGCGTGAAGCTGATCGGAGCGACGGCGCATTACGTGACGTCGAATCTTGATGAAGGACCGATTATCGAACAGGAGGCCGAGCGCGTCGATCATACAATGACGCCGGATGATCTGGTCGCCATTGGACGAGACATCGAAAATGTCGTTCTGGCTCGCGCCGTGCGCTACCATGTCGAGCATCGTGTGCTGCTGAACGGCAGCAAGACGGTGGTCTTCCGCTGACGTCGGGGCCTCGCCCCGACGCATGAGCGGGGCGCTCTTCGCCCGTTAAGGACAAGATGGGCGCAACAATCCATCGAGGAGCCGCAAGATTTAGCCGCTTGCGGCGTCATGTGTTTCAAGTTGGACATCGTTGACGACCAAGCACTCAAGCCTGTCTTCTTTGTTCGTAGGGCAAACAGCAACAGACTTTTAACCGTTCTGAAAGACTTAGAGGGCTACTCTGACATCGCCCTCCGGCTTGTGGCTGTGCGAGGGCGAGGCGAGTGTTCCCGATCCTCAAACGCGCCGACGCCTCCCCCGGGTCGGCGCGTTTTTTCTGGCCTTGCGGCGTTCAGAATCTTGCCGGTCTTGGCTCTTTGGAACGCTCCGCCTGGATGAATCGCGTGTTTTTCCAGCCGTTGGCGATGCGGGCACTTGCAAGTCACTTAATCGGAAGTTAATGACAACGGCGCAGGGTCATCAAGGGTGAGAGATTGCGGTCAGTCGCCGCAATCATGTCTGTTGTCGCATCGGGTTCGGATTGGCGCATGGAAGACCAAGAGTTCGATCTGTCCGTGACCGAGGGTGTTCCGCCGGACGAATTGGCCGATTATGAGGTGTGGCGCGCCCGTGTGCGTGGCACCAACATTTCCGAAAAAACCCTGCTGGCGACGGACTATCTCAATCACTTCAACGAAATTGTGATGTTGATCGAGATGATCCCAGACATGCCCGACATGTTGGAGGAATGCCAAATCTGGCAGCCCAAATCCTACGCCGAGCATTTTCGGGACAGCGGTTTTTCCGACAAGGAGTTGGCGATCGAGGCCTACGGCCATGTCCCGTCGAAATTCCGTATTCCGTTTGAAGACACCATCGCTCAGGCCCATCAGGTCATCGCCCACACGGTGGAGCGCGTCGCCATCGACATCCAGGGCGGCGACCCGGACAAGCTGCGGGCGGACTGCCAAATCTCTGTTGCGATGATTCACCGGATCATCCAGGTCGCCAACGGCATCATACACGGCGCCGCCCATGTGATGGAACAGGGCGAGATCGATTTGTATCTCTGCGACGCCGACAACGTCGTCTGAAGGCGCAGCCTTCTCCTGACCCGTCAAAAACAGCGATTGATGGTGCACCCACCATTCCTTCGTTGCATGGCTCTGCGACCTTCCCCGGCACTATAGTCGTAAGCCTAAAAAAGACGGCGGGGCGTGCGCGCGCCGACCGCAGGGGGAGTTGGAGCATATCCATGACGGCAAACGCCTTTGCAGCGGCCCGTGACCGGGTTGCGCGGGAACAATCTCTTTGTCGGCGCTGTCCGACCGATTCCATGGCTTCGACCCCGATGACGGCGGGAGGGCGTTGAGCGCATGGAACGTTCCGGCCACACCGACAGCTTCACCCGCGACCGTTTGCCGGCGCCGTCCCAACGCCCTGACTTCTTGCTTGATCGACCCGAGCTTGCCTATCCGCCCCGTCTGAACGCCGTCTCCGCTCTGTTGGACGGCTGGCGCGAACGCGGCTGGGACGAACGCCCTTGCCTGATCGGCGGGGATTCGGTGTGGAGTTACGGCCAGCTTCGCGACACGGTGGACCGCATCGCCCGCGTCCTGACCGAGGATTACGGAATCGTCCCCGGCAACCGGGTTCTGCTGCGCGGGCCGAACACGCCGATGCTGGCGGCCTGCTGGCTGGCGGTCATCAAGGCCGGGGCGGTGCTGGTGCCGACCATGCCGTTGCTGCGCGCGCCGGAACTGGCCGACGTGCTGGAACGGGCGGCGATCACCATGGCGCTGTGCGACCGGCGTTACCTGGATGATCTGGAGGAGGCCGCCGCGCCGTCGATGCGCATCGTCGGCTTCCAGGGCGGCGAGTTGGAGCATCGGATCGCGGGCAAGCCCGCCGGTTTCACCGCCGCCGACACGGCGAACGACGATGTGGCGTTGATCGCCTTCACGTCGGGCACCACCGGGACGCCCAAGGCGGCGGCGCATCTGCACCGTCATCTGCTGGCGATCGCCGATCTGTCGCCCCGCTCCATTCTCCACACCACGCCCGACGACGTGTTTTGCGGGTCGCCGACGCTGGCCTTCGCCTATGGGCTGGGCGGGCTGTTGCTGTTCCCGTTGCGGATCGGGGCCTCGGTGGTGTTGCTGGAGCGCGGCACCCACGACCGTTTGCTCGACGCGGCGATTCGCCATCGGGCGACCATCCTCTTCACCGTGCCGACCGTCTATCGCGGCATGATCGCGCATCTGGAGAGCGACCCGACGCTGGCCGAAGGCTTGTCGTCGTTGCGCCTGTGCGTGTCGGCGGGCGAACCGCTGCCGCTGCTGACCTTTGAAGGGTGGCGCGCGGCGACCGGGCTGGAGATCCTCGACAGTCTTGGCACCACGGAGTTGCTGAACGCGGTGCTGCACGCTGTTCCGGGCGACGTTCGCCCTGGCTCGACCGGCAAGCCGGTGCCGGGCTATGAGGCGATGGTCGTGGACGACGATTTCCGTCCGGCCCCGCCGGGGCAGGTCGGGCGGCTGGCGGTGCGCGGGGCGACGGGCTGCCTCTATCTCGACGATCCGCGCCAAGAGGCCTATGTGCAACAGGGCTGGAACCTGACCGGCGACGCCTTTCACGTCGATGAGGATGGTTTCTTCTGGTACCACGCGCGCACCGACGATCTGATCGTCTCGGCGGGCTACAAGATCTCCGGGTTGGAGGTCGAAAACATCCTGCTGGGGCATGATGCGGTGCAGGAATGCGCGGTGGTCGCGGCGCCCGATCCCGTGCGCGGCGCCATCCCCAAGGCCTTCGTCGTCATCCGCGAAGGGATGCGGCCCGACGACCGGCTGGTGGAGCTGCTGCAAAGCTATGTGAAGGACCACATCGCGCCCTACAAATACCCGCGCGCCGTCGAATTTCTGGACGCCCTGCCTCGCACCGAAACCGGCAAGGTCCAGCGCTTCAAGCTGCGGCGGTGGGACGGCGACTGAGATCGTGGAAGCGGGCCAAGCGGACGCCGCGCTGTTCCAGCAGGGCGGCGAACTCCGGCCCCTTCAGATACTCATACTCGGCCCGGCGCGGTTCGACGAGGCTGTCCACCCGGCGCAACGCCTCGTCGGGCTGGCCGGGATGGACCATCAGCAAATTCCGACCCGACGGCCCATCGAGAAAGCCGTCAAGAAAGCGTGGCATCAACGCGGCGAAGGGCGTGGTCGTCGCAAAGTCGTAGACCCCGGCGAAACGGTCGTTGGCTGGAATGGCGCGGGCGTCGAGCAAGCGGGACAGGCCATGACCCAGCGCGCCAATCAGCAGGGTTTTCGGCACGGCCACCTTGCGGCGCAGGATGGCGCCCACCGGCTCGCCGCAACGGCGGGCGTAGGCGCCCGGCAGCGTGGCCAAGGCGTCCACCACCGCGTCGCGCACCGTCGGCAGTTGATGGACGTGCTGGTGCCCGTCGATGTAGGCCGGGGGGCCGCCCCAGGCGAAGGCGAAGGCGTCGATCTGCCGGGCCAATTCGTCGCGAATTTCGCCTGCGTCCAGCCCCCCCCGATAGGCCAGCGCCATCAAGCGCCCAAGCGGCGGCAAGCGCCCAGCCGGGGCCAGTCTGGGCATCGGCCCCAGCGGCGTCTGATCGGTCAGGGTGAAATGCAGCCCGACATCGGCCTTGTCAGCCAACTCGCGCAACGCGGCGGCGTCGGGCGCCCAGAAGGGACACAGGCTCATCACCGAAGTGGCGGTCAGACGGCCCGCCGCGATCAACTCCCGGATGGCGGCGTTGACGCCGGGCGCCAACCCGTAATCATCCGCGCAGAGCAAAACGGGCGTGGTCATCGGCGGGGCGCTCGGTGCAGGAGGGGGCAGCGTCGAAGATGGCGAGGCGCAACGCGCCGATCAAGGGCCGTCGTCATGGCGCGCCTGTGGACCGGGGCGGCAACGTCGCCAGAGTGACGCCGGGCAGCACGAGCAGAACGCCCAGCAGATGGAACATCTCCAACCCCTCGCCCAGCAACAGCCAAGAAGCCAGAGCCGCCCACAGCGGCGACACGTAAAGCGCCGTGGACGCCTGCGCCACGCCCATCCGGGCGATGGCCTTCTGGTAAGCAAGAAAGGCGAGGACCGAGGCGAACAGCGCCACCCCGAGAAGCGACAGCGCGGTCGGCACGGTGAAGAGCACCGAACGAACGGCCAGGCTTTCCCACAGATAGAAGGGGGCCAAAACCAGGACTCCCGCCAGCGCGTTGGCGGCGAAGCTGGTGACGACCGGCAACGGATTGCGGGTCTGGCGCAGCAGAATGGTGAAGACCGACCAGGACACCGCCCCGATCAGGACCAGAAGGTCGCCCAGATTGAAGGACAGGTGGCGCAGAAGCTCGACGTCGCCCCGCGTCAGAATCACCAGAACCCCGACCATGGCCAGCAGGATGCCCGCCACTTGGCGCGGGCGGATGCGGTCGCCCAGCCAGATAGCGGCGATCACCAGAACCATCACCGGGCTGGTCGCGTAAATCAGGCTGGCGTTGGTCGCGCTGGTGCGCTCCAGCCCGTAATAGACGATGGCCCCGGAAATCCCCTGCCCCAAAAAGCCCAGCAGAAGAAAATGCCGCCATTCCGACAACAGGCGATGCCGGTGAATCAGCAGACCGGGAATGGCCATGGGCAGAATCATTAAAAAGGCAAGCAACCAGCGCCAGAAGGCCAGACCGATGGGCGGCACGACATGGGCGGCGGCCCGCCCCAACACCGGGTTGGACGCCAGCAACGCCGAGGCGATCAGGTAAAGGCCAATAGCGGCCCAAGGGCCGCTGCGCAGGGCGGACAGCATGGTGGCGAACATGGTGGGGTGGCTGTCAGCGAATCGTTTCACTCTAACATGGAGACTGGCGCGGCGCGTCGACCGGGAACGCATGGCTGAGCTTCGCCAAATGGTTCCTGATTCGGCACGCCACCAATCTGTTCGCGTGGCCAATAATTCGATTGCGTTTGCAACTGTTTCGTTTTGAAGTAAAAAAGCGTGCGGAATCGTCCATTTCCAGCCCCGAAAGAATGCTCCGTAGAGTAGAGTAACGACGTATGCATGTTCACGTTGACAGGTGACGCAAGCGCGAGCCAAATGTCGTAAGAACCCCAAAGCCGAATTGGCAAATTTTTGATCGTTTCAACGGGAATCGGGAGACCAAAGAATGAAGCGCATCCTGTTGGGTGCCGGGCTTGGCATGGCTGCGGCGCTGGCGCTCGCGGCGCCCGCCCAGGCCGCCAAAACCCTCGTCTATTGCTCTGAGGGCAGCCCCGAAAACTTCAATCCGGCGTTGAACACGACCGGGACGAGCTGGGACGCGTCCCTGCCGGTCGTCAGCACCCTGGTTCAGTTTGAACGCGGCGGCACGAAGGTCGTTCCGGGTCTTGCCGAATCCTGGACCATCTCCGACGACGGCTTGGTCTACACCTTCAAGCTGCGCGCTGGGATCAAGTGGCACAGCAACAATGATTTCAAACCGACCCGCGACGCCAACGTCGACGACGTGATCTTCTCCATCGAACGCCAGTGGAAGAAGGAGCATCCCTTCCACAAGGTGTCCGGCGGCGCCTATGATTACTTCGCCGACATGGCGATGCCGACCCTGCTCAAGTCGGTCGAAAAAGTTGACAACCTGACCGTCAAGATCACCTTGAACGAGGTCGAGGCCCCGTTCCTGGCCAATATGGCCATGGCCTTCATGGGAATCCAATCGGCGGAATACGCCGAAGCGATGCTGAAAAAGGGCACGCCGGAAAAGCTGGACCAGGTTCCCATCGGGACCGGCCCCTTCCAGTTCGTGGCCTATCAGAAGGACGCGGTCATTCGCTACAAGGCGTTTGACGGTTATTGGGGCGGCAAGCAGCCCATCGACAATCTGGTCTTCGCCATCACCCCCGACGCCGCCGTTCGTCTGGCCAAGCTGAAGGCGGGCGAGTGCCATGTGATGGCCTATCCCAACCCGGCCGACATCGAGGCGATGAAGAAAGACGCCTCGATCACCGTGCAGGAACAGGAAGGGCTGAACGTCGGTTACGTCTCCTTCAACACGATGAAGAAGCCGTTTGACGATGTGAAGGTCCGCCGCGCCATCAGCATGGCCATCGACAAGAAGGCCATCGTCGACGCCGTGTATCAGGGCGCTGGCGTTCCGGCCAAGAACCCGATTCCGCCGACCATGTGGTCCTACAACAAGGCCATTGAGGATTATCCCTTCGACCAGGAGCGCGCGAAAAAGCTGCTGGCCGAGGCAGGCTATCCCAATGGCTTTGAAACCGACCTGTGGGCCATGCCGGTGGCGCGTCCCTACAACCCGAACGCCAAGCGCGTCGCCGAGATGATGCAGGCCGATCTGGCCAAGATCGGCGTCAAGGCCAAGGTCGTTCAGTATGAGTGGGGCGAATACCGCAAGCGCATGCAGCAGGGCGAGCACCTGATGGGCATGCTGGGCTGGACCGGCGACAACGGCGACCCCGACAACTTCCTGTACACGCTGTTGGGTTGCGAAGCGGCCCGTCCGGGTGGCAACAACCTGTCGAAATGGTGCAACAAGGAGTTCGACAGTCTCGTCGTTCAAGCCAAGCGCACCAACGACATCGCCGCCCGCACCAAACTGTACGAACAGGCTCAAGTGATCTTCAAGGAAGAAGCGCCCTGGTACACCATCGCCCATTCGGTGGTGTATATGGGGCTGAACAAGGCCGTTCAGGGTTACAAGATGGATCCGTTCGCGCTCCATTACTTCGACGGCGTTGATCTGAAGCAGTAAGATTTTGCCGATCTGACGCGGTCTCCCCTTTCATTCCCGGCTTGGAAGCCGTGAGGATGAAAGGGGAGGTTCGCATCTGGGATCCGATGTTTTGCGGCCCCTGTGTCCGCCGCTGCGACGCGGGTAGAAATTTGGGAACACGTTGGTGGTTTGCGTGCCCGTCGTTTCTTGACGAACACGACGATGCGCTGTTCAGACTGATTTCTTTCAAAAGAGTGACAATGCGATGCTTCGCTTCATCCTGACGCGGGTGAGCTTGGTGATTCCGACCTTTCTCGGCATCACCTTTCTAACCTTTATTTTGATCCGGCTCGTCCCCGGCGACCCCATCGAGGTTCGCGTCGGCGAACGCGGCATCGCGCCCGAGCGGCTGGCCCAGTTCCGCCATGAATTGGGTCTGGATTTGCCGCTGTGGCGGCAATTCCTCGACTATGTTTGGAACGTCATGAACGGCGATTTCGGCGTGTCGCTCATCACCCACAATTCGGTGCTGAGCGAATTCGTCACGCTGTTCCCGGCGACCCTGGAACTGGCCTTGGCCGCCATGCTGTTCGCCACGCTGATCGGCCTGCCCGCCGGGATTTTGGCGGCGGTCAAGCGCGGCTCCCTGTTCGACCATGGGGTGATGGGCGTCAGCCTGACCGGCTATTCGATGCCGATCTTCTGGTGGGGCCTGCTGCTGATCCTGTTCTTCTCGGTCGGCTTGGGTTGGACGCCGGTGTCGGGCCGTTTGGACCTGCTCTATTACATTGAGCCGACGACCGGATTCATGCTGATCGACACGCTGATGGCGGGCGAATACGGCGCCTTCTGGTCGGCGCTTCATCACCTGATCTTGCCGACCATCGTGCTGGGTACGGTGCCGTTGGCGGTGGTGGCGCGCATGACCCGTTCGGCCATGCTGGAGGTGTTGGGGGAGGATTACATCCGCACCGCCCACGCCAAGGGTCTGTCGGACGGTCGGGTCATCGGGTTGCACGCGCTGCGCAACGCGCTGATTCCGGTGGTGACGGTCATCGGTCTTCAGGTCGGCACGCTGTTGGGCGGCGCCATCCTGACCGAAACCATCTTCTCGTGGCCCGGCATCGGCAAATGGCTGATCGAATCGATTGGCCGTCGCGACTATCCGGCGCTGCAAGGCGGCGTGCTGCTGATCGCCACCTCGGTGATCGCCGTCAATCTGTTGGTTGACGTGCTGTACGGCGTTCTCAACCCTCGTATCCGTCACGCGCGGTGAGTCCCGACATGTCCGCTGATCTCTCCACGCCCTCCGCCGCGCCTGTGGCGGCGCCGTCCCGCCCGCCGCACCCGCTGCTGGAATTCTGGTATCATTTCAAACAGAACAAGGGATCGCTGATCGGTCTGTTGGTGATTCTGGCCATCGCCGTGATCGCGATCTTCGCCGAGTTGCTGGCCCCGTACGACCCCAACATCCAGTTTCGCGACGCCATTCTCGCCCCGCCGGTCTGGTACGACGGCGGAACCTGGCGCTTCATCCTGGGCACCGACGACATTGGCCGCGACATGATGTCCCGTCTGATGCACGGCGCGCGGCTGTCGATGATGATCGGCCTGATCGTCGTCACCCTGTCGCTGGCCATTGGGTTGGCGCTGGGCATGCTGGCCGGTTTCTTCGGCGGCATGGTCGATGTGCTCATCATGCGCTTCATGGACATTTTGCTGGCGCTGCCCAGCCTGCTGCTGGCCGTGGTGGTGGCCGCCATCCTCGGGCCGGGGCTGGTCAACGCCATGCTGGCGGTGTCGGTGGTCGTCATCCCGCACTACGCCCGCCTGACCCGCGCGGCGGTGCTGGCGGAGGTCAACCGGGATTACGTCATCGCCTCGCGCGTGGCGGGGGCCGGGCCGCTGCGTCTGATGCTGATCGTCGTGCTGCCGAACTGCGTGGCGCCGTTGATCGTGCAGGCGACGTTGGGCTTCTCCACCGCCATTCTGGACGCCGCCGCGTTGGGCTTCCTGGGTTTGGGCGCGCAGCCGCCGACGCCGGAATGGGGCACCATGCTGGCCTCCTCCCTCCAGTTCCTCCAGCGCGCGCCGTGGGTCGTCACCTGGCCCGGCGTGTCGATCCTGGTGACGGTTCTGGCCTTCAATCTGTTGGGCGACGGTCTTCGCGACGCGCTCGACCCCAAGCTGAAGCGTTGACGCCATGCCTCTTCTCGACATCAAAAACCTGTCGGTCGAGTTCACCACCCGCGCCGGAACCTTCCGCGCGGTGGATGGAATCGACCTGACCGTGGACGAGGGCGAGGTCGTCGGCATCGTCGGCGAATCCGGGTCCGGCAAATCGGTGACGTCGCTCGCCGTCATGGGGCTGCTGGGCGGCAACGGCCGCATCGTCGCCGACCGCATGAACTTCGCCGGAACCGATCTCTTGACCCTGGAGCCGTCCAAACGCCGGAAGATCACCGGCAAGGACGTCGCCATGGTGTTTCAGGAGCCGATGACCAGCCTGAATCCCTGCTTCACCGTCGGCTTCCAGATCATGGAAACCCTACGGGTGCATGAGGGGCTGACCGGCAAGGCGCTGCGCCATCGCGCCATCGATCTGCTGGAGCAGGTCGGCATTCCCGCCCCGGAAACCCGGCTGTCGGCCTTCCCGCATCAGCTTTCGGGCGGCATGAACCAGCGCGTGATGATCGCCATCGCCATCGCCTGCAACCCGCGCCTGCTGGTGGCGGACGAGCCGACGACGGCGCTGGACGTCACCATCCAGAAACAGATCCTCGATCTGCTGGTCCGGCTGCAAAAGGAACGGGGCATGGCCCTGATCCTCATCACGCACGACATGGGCGTGGTGGCGGAAACCGCCCAGCGCGTCGCCGTGATGTACGCCGGTCAGTTGGCGGAAACCCGCCCGGTCGCCGACCTGTTCGCGCGTCCGCGCCACCCCTACACCGGGGCGCTGCTCGACGCGCTGCCGGAGCGGGCGTTGGGCAAGCGCCGTCTGCCGACGATTCCGGGCATGGTTCCCGGCATCGCCGACCGCCCGGCGGGCTGCCTGTTCAGCCCGCGCTGCCGCTTCGCCACCGACCGTTGCCGGGCCGAGCGTCCGGCCTTGCTTGACGTTGAAAACGGGCGCGCCCGCTGCTTCTACCCCTTGCCTGACGGGCAGGTTGCCGCCGAGGGGGCGATCCAATGACCACCAACGCTTTGAATCCCGACTTTCTGACGGATGGGGACGACCGCGCCGTCGTTCTGGAAGCCCGCCATCTGCGCAAATATTACGGCGTCAAGCGCGGCGTCTTCAAACCGATGGCGACGGTCAAGGCGCTGGACGGCGTGTCCTTTCAGCTTCGCGCCGGGCGGACTCTGGCCGTGGTCGGCGAATCCGGCTGCGGCAAATCCACCCTGGCCCGCTCCGTCACCATGATCGAGCCGCCCAGTTCGGGCGAGCTGCATTACGACGGGCGCGACGTCGTCGGGCGCAGCGCGGCGGATCTGAAGGAGCTGCGCCGCACGGTCCAGATGGTGTTCCAGAACCCCTATGGGTCGCTGAATCCACGCAAGACCGTCGGCTCGATCCTGACGGAGCCGCTGGTCATCAACACCAACCTGTCCAAGGACGAACGCCGCGACCGCGCCGTCGCCATGATGGGCAAGGTCGGTCTCCGCGCCGATCAGGTGGACCGTTACCCGCACATGTTCTCCGGCGGGCAGCGGCAGCGCATCGCCATCGCCCGCGCGCTGATGCTCAGCCCGCGCGTCGTCGTGGCGGACGAGCCGGTGTCGGCGCTCGACGTGTCGATCCAGGCGCAGGTGCTGAACCTGATGATGGATCTTCAGGAAGAGCTGAACCTCGCCTACCTGTTCATCTCCCACGATCTCAGCGTCGTCCGCCACATCGCCGACGCCATCATGGTGATGTATCTGGGCAAGCCGGTGGAGCATGGGGCCAAGGACGTGGTGTTCGCCCGTCCGCGCCACCCCTACACCCGAATCCTGCTGGCGGCGACGCCGCGCGTCAACCCGGCCCTGCGGCTGGAGCGGGTGGTCCCGAAGGGCGAGCTTCCCTCGCCGCTCAACCCGCCGCCGGGCTGCTCCTTTCACAAGCGCTGCCCGTTCGCGACGGAGCGTTGCGGGGTGGAGGTTCCGGCGCTGCGTCCGGTCGATGATCGGCTGGTCGCCTGCCACCACGCCGAACAGATGAACTGAGCGCTGACCGTTGGGCGGAGAAGGCGGCTGTTGAGTGCGGCGGCCGTCTTCTTTAGGGTGCGCCGAATTCGTTTGTTCCAAGGAGAAAACCGCCATGCCGTCGTTCGACATCGCGTCCAAGACGGACATCCACGAGATCGACAACGCGCTCGCCGGTGTCCGCCGCGAGGTTGAAACCCGCTTTGACTTCAAAGGCTCGAAATGCACGGTCGAGCGGACAGAGAACGACATCGTCCTGCTGGCCGATGACGAGCCGAAGCTGCTGCAAATGCAGGAGCTGCTGCGCGTTTACGTGACCCGCCGCAAGCTTGACGCTTCGGCGCTCGATTTTTCGGCCAAGCCGGAGCGCGCGGCCAACGACGCGCTGCGCCACACCGTCACGGTCAAGCAGGGCATCGCGCAGGAGTTGGCCAAGCGCATCGTCAAATCGATCAAGGACAGCAAGATGAAGGTCCAGGTTTCGATTCAAGGCGACGAACTGCGCGTCACTGGCAAGAAGCGCGACGATCTGCAAGAGGCCATCGCGCATGTGAAGCGTATGGGGATCGAGCAGCCGTTGCAGTATGACAATTTCCGCGATTGAGCGGAACGACGCCTTCCCCGGCAAAGCCTGCCGGGGAAGGTGGAAGATTCTGCCGGGTGATCGGTAATTTTTGCCGGTCAATCGGTCGCAGCCTCCAATGCTTCGTTGACGATGCTGCCTTTGGCTTCTGGCGTGAAAATTGCTTAGACCTGTGGGTTCGCCAAACGCCACAGGGGTGGTCCCATGTCGATGATGGCCAACAGCGAGGCCACGCAAGCGATGCGCATCCGGGCGGAAGACGTCCTGGAGCGCAAAGGGGCGTCCGCGACCCGCGACGCCGGGGCGTTGGCGGGGCAATTTGCGGCGATGCTGCAAACGCTGAACGGCGTGGATCAAGGGGCTACGGCCGGTGTCGGGGCAAGCGCGGTGGCGCCCAACAGCCAACCCTCCATCCGGTTGGGCGTGGGGGCCGTCACCCTGTTCGCACAAGACGTCGGCGGTTCCAACAACGCCCAGGGCGGCGAAACGCCCGATTTGACCACACAGGATCCCGCTGGACCGCTTCAGGTGGTGGAAAGCGCGATCCAGAGCGGCGATGGCTCCAATTTTCGCTGGCTCACCACGTTGCTGACCCAGAACACGGCGGCGTGACCGTCACGCGGTGACGAGAAAGCGCCGCTCCGTTCCTTCCAAAACCACAGCGGTCAAACGGTGCGTGGCGTAGGCGCCGGTGTCGACGCCAATGCGGTTCGCGTAGGATTCCGGTTCGCTTGTCACGGTGTGGCCGTGAACGATGATTTTGCCATGATCGTCGCTGGAATTCAGGAACTCGTGGCGGATCCAAAGCCGATCCGCGTCCTTCTGCCGATCCAGCGGCACGCCGGGGCGAACGCCCGCGTGAACGAAATGATAGTCGCCCAAGGTCGCTTGGCAGCGCAGGCCGCTGAGGAAGGCGCGGTGATGGTCGGGCAGCGCTTGGTTCAGGGCGCGCTGCGCCTCGGCCAACGCCGCTGGCGGCGCGTCGGCGGCTGGAGCCGGAACGCCATAGCTGGCCAAGGTGGCGCGTCCGCCATAAGTCAGCCAACCGGGGGCCGCGCGCAGGTCGCTGAGGAAGCGGACCATCACATCCTCATGATTGCCGCGCAGACAGACCGTGCTGAAGACCGGCGGCAAGCCGCTGATGAGTCGGTCGATGACGCGAGCGGAATCGGGACCACGATCAATGTAATCCCCAAGGAAAATCAGAGATTTTACCAGATTGGGGGCGTCGTCGGCGTCGCGCGCGATCTGATCGAGCAGCGCGTCAAGCAGATCGAGTCGCCCATGAATGTCGCCGACAGCGTAAACCCGCGTGCCACGCGGGACCGCCGCCATGGATCCTGCGACCGTTGGTTCTGATTGGCGCACAAAGCCGAACATGTGGCCTCTCCCCGTTGCGACGCTTGAATTCCATTGAGCCTCTTTTGAGCGGCTTTGCGCAACCCTGGATCAACGCAGAAAATGTTATAATCTTCTAATAATAGATGAATTCTATTTACTGCGATCGGTTATCAGTCAAACATGACTCAATTGTTGCATATGGCAGGGTTGGATGCTGTGGCGGGTTGGATGACGTTGGGTTTGCGGACCAAGATCGTGGTCGGCATGGTCGCTGTGTTGGCCGTTGGAGCAACGGCGATCACTGGGGTTTCGCTGTGGTTGTCGCGCGAGTCGGCGCAGGAGGCCGCCATCGCGCTGGTCGCCGAAACCGCCGAACATCAGGCCGCGCGGGTCGCCGCCGACATTGGAGCGGCTGTGGATGGCGCGCGGGGAATCGCCGCTTTGGTGTCGGTCGAACATGGTTTGCCGGGACCGCGTCGCGCTGTGGTCAATCGCTATCTGGGACAACTCGCCACCGCCAACCCGCTTTATGCCGGGGTGTGGATCGACATGGCCGACGATGGTTTTGATGGGCGCGACAAAGAGTTCGCCCAACGCACCAGCGGCGCGGAAATCTTGGGTCTGCCCAAGACCGGGCGGATGAGTCTGCTGTGGTTGCCGTCGCCGACCGGGCCGAAGGCTGACGACAGCGAGGGGGTCGCTTACGCGGACGTGCAGGAGAAAGAGTATTACAAGGCGGCGGCCTCGGCGAAGAAAGAGGTTGTGACCGAACCCTATCTCGACGATCTGACCAAGCAGTTGATGACCAGCGCCGCCATGCCGGTGCTGGACGGCCAACGGGTGATCGGCGTTGCGGGCATTGACCTGTCGCTGGCCGGATTGACCGACATTGTGCGGTCGGTGAAGCCTTATGGCGACGGTTATGTCGCGGTGCTGTCCTCGTCGGGGCAGTATGTGGCGCACCCGGATTCGGCGCGCCTGTCCAAGCCCGCCGACGATCTGCCCCCGGCGGCGCAACGGGCCGTGGCGGCGGGAACGCTGTTTGAAGGCTACGCCCAATTGGCGGGCCGCGAGCATTATCTGCGCGTGTCGCCAATCCGTCTTGGCGGCACAGGGACGGTGTGGTCCTTCGTCGTCGCCGCGCCGACGGCCAGCATCATGGAGGACGCCAACCGGCTGACCTTGTTGTCGGCGTTGGTCGGGTTGGGCTGCGTCGCCGTCGGCGCTTTGGTCGCGTTGGGCATCGGCGGCGGCTTGGCCCGCCCCTTGACCGGGATGGCGGCGGCGATGGCGCGGTTGGCCGGGGGCGATCTCGACACGCCAATTCCCGCTCTCGACCGCCAGGACGAAGCGGGAACGATGGCCCGCGCCGTGGACGTCTTCAAACTGGGCTTGATCCGCGCCCGCGATCTCGATCAGGCGCAACAGGCCGAATGGAAGGCGCAACAGGAACAGGCGACCGCGCTGGCCGCCTTGCAGCGCGGCTTTGAATCGAAGGCGGGCGGTCTGGCGGGCGAAATGTCCACCGCCGCCATGCAGTTGAAGGCGACGGCGGAATCCCTGACCACCATCGCCGCGCGGACCAACGGCCAGGCCGTATCCGTCGCCGCCACCGCCGAGCAATCCTCCGGCAACGTCCAGACCGTGGCGGCGACGACCGAACAATTGTCGGCCTCGATCCGCGACATCGGGCGGCAGGTCGATGAATCGGCGCGTATCGCCAGCGCCGCCGTGGCCGACGTCGAGCGCACCAACGCGACGGTGGAGGCGCTGGCCCAGGGCGCCCAGCAGATCGGCGACGTGGTGACGCTGATTCAATCCATCGCCGCGCAAACCAATTTGCTGGCCCTCAACGCGACCATCGAAGCCGCCCGCGCGGGCGAGGCGGGCAAGGGATTCGCCGTGGTGGCGCAGGAGGTCAAGAATCTCGCCAACCAGACCGCCAAGGCGACGGAGGACATTGTGTCCCAGGTCGAGGAGATCCGCACGGTGACGAAGGAGACGGTCGGGTCGATGCAGAGCATCGGCGACACCATCGCCCAGGTCAGCCGCATCGCCTCCACCATCGCCGCCGCCGTCGAGGAGCAGGGGGTGGCGACCGAGGAAATCGCCCGCAATATCCAGCAGGCGGCCCAAGGCTCGCGCGAGGTCAGCGACACCGTCGGCGGCATTCGCGGCGCGGCGGCGGAAACCGGCGGCGCGGCCAGCCAAGTGCTGTCCGCCGCCGCCAGCGTCGCCGACCGCTCCAAGGCGCTGACCGCCGAGGTTGACGGCTTCTTCGCCGCCGTTCATCGGGTGCGCGCGTCGGGGGGCTAAGCGCGCCCTGTTTTGGGAAGGTCGGCCAGGGTCAACAGCGGGCGGCGCAGGCACCCGCCCGCGACGTCGGCGCGCAGGGCGTCGATGTCCTGCTGGCGGATGCGTTCCAACTCCGCCCGGTTGGCGTCGATGAAGGGGTTTTGGTCGGTGGAGTTTTCGGGCCGGGCGTGCTCCAGGTGATAGAGCGGGCCGGGCGTCCGCTCCACCGTCAAACCCAGGCGGCGGAAGCGGACGACGATCTCGTCGTCCTCATAGCCCCAGGACAGGAAATTTTCGTTGTAACCGCCCGCTGCGAACAGCCGTTCCCGGTCGAAAAAGGCGCTGCCGCCGGGCGAACTGCGGTGCATCAGCGGAAAGCGCGGGCACATGGCGTTCAGCGGAGCGGCTGACAGGGTGTGGCCGAAGCGGTGGACCTCGCGCCCCATGATCCAGAAGAACCAGCCATTGTAGGGAAAGACCAACCCGTCGCCGCGCCGGACCGCGTCGCGCGCCAGGACATATTGGACCGGATCGACGACGATGTCGGTGTCGTGCAGGGCGACGACGGGCGTCTCCGCCGCCTCCGCCATCCGGTTGATGAGAAAGGCCTTATGGGTGTAGGGCGTGTCGTTGCCGGTCAGATGCAGGTGACGGCAGCGCGCCGCCAACTCCGGCCCCAACGCCTCGGCGACGTCGCTTGGCCCGTTCTTGTCCTCGCCGATCAGAATGGTCGTGTCGGCGTGCTTCAGGATGTAGGCGACGATCCAGCGCAGGTTGCGTTTGCGGTCGGCGCTGTCGGCGCGGAAGGGGATGAGAAAGGTCACGTCGCGCAGATCATGCCGCCCGTCGGGGCCGCGCGCGTCCAGGACGGCGCGGCGGGCGTGAAAGGCGGCGGCCTCCCCGGCGATCTTCCCGGCGAGGGACTCGTCGTTCGGGTCGAGCGACTGCGCCATCTCGTAAAAGCCGACGGCGGCGCCGGGGCGGCCCAGCATCGCCTCGATGTTGCCGCGCTGGCGCCAGCCCGCCGGATGGTGCGGGTGGCGGGTCAGCAAAATGTCGAGCGCGGCCAGCGCCTCGTCGATTCGCCCGATGCCTTGCAGCGCCTCGCTCAGATGATATTCGGCGTCGGGGAAATCGGGGCGCAGCGCGATGGCCCGGCGGTAGCAGGCGATGGCCTCCTCCGTCTCCAACGCGACATGGTGCAGGGAGCCGAGGTTGAACAGCGCGTCGGCGTCCGGCGTGCCGTCACGCTCGCCCAACTCCACCGCGCGCAGCAGCAGGGGGCGCGCCGCCGCGTGATCGCCGCGAAAGGCGTGGAGCACGCCCAGCCGGTGCAGGGCGTCGGCGTTGTCGGGGTCGGCGTCCAGCACGCGGCGGTAAATCACCTCCGCCTGTGCGTGGCGTCCGGCGGTCAGATGGTCGAGGGCGGCGGTCAGCGCCTCGCCGATGGTGGCCATGGGGGAAATTCCGGGCAGAGCGTTGAGATTCCACTTTGACACAACGGGCCGCGCGGGTGGACTCTTCGGTCATCAGGATCGAACTGTTCCATCAAAGGCGCCGCCCGAATCATGACCAACGATCATAAGAACCGTTCCGCCGGAGGACTCGCCCTCACCCGCCGCCAGCTTGGTCAGGCCGCCCTGGCGGGCGGCGCGCTCGCCAGCTTTGGCCGCGCCCCCGCCTTCGCCCAGAACACGACGCTGAAGGTCGGCGTGCTGCTGCCGCGCTCCGGTCTGCTGGCCCAGGCCGGGCAGGCCTGCCAGCGCGGGGCCGACATCGCGCCCGCCGTGCTCGCCGACATGGGCTACAAGGTCGAGGTGATGTCCGCCGACACCGAATCGAACGTCGACGTCGCCCGCTCGCGCACGGAAAAGCTCATCAACGATGGGGCGCAGGTGATCGTCGGGGCGTTCGACAGCGGCCAGACCGCCGCCGCCGCGCAGGTCTGCGAACAGCGCGGCGTGCCGCTGGTGATGAACATCGCCGCCGCCGACCGCCTGACCGAACAGGGTTACAAGACCGTGTTCCGCAACTTCCCGACTTCCACCATGCTGGTGTCGAACGGGTTGTCGCTGATGAAGGATCTGTTCGCCGCCACCGGCGTCACGCCGAAATCGGCGGTGTTCCTGCACGCCAACGACACCTTCGGCATGGCCAACCGGCAGGCGATGGACGCCCTGTTCCCCAAGCTGGGCATGCCCTTCACCCTGGTCGATTCGATTTCCTACGACCCCAAGGCGCAGGATCTGGCGGTCGAGGTGGCCAAGGCCAAGGCGACGGGGGCCGAACTGGCCATCGTCACGACCCGCGCCAACGACGCCATCATGCTGGTGCGCGAGATGGTCAAGCAGCGTTGGGAGCCGAAGGGCATCGTCTCCCCCGGTTCGCCCGGCCTGTATGACGAACAGTTCTACAAGGTGCTCGGCAAATACGCCGATTTCGCCATCACCAACCTGCCCTGGTACGACCCGAAAGCGCCGCTGACCAAGATTGTCGAAGCGGCCTTCAAGAAGCAGTTCCCCAGCGACCGTTTTGAAGGCTACGCCTTCAACGTCGCCTTCACCTTTGAGGCGATCTTGATCGCCGCCGACGCCTTCAAGCGCGCCGGTTCGGCGGATTCGGCCAGTCTGCTGGCGGCGCTGCGCGCCACCAACCTGACCAACAAGATGATGGTCGGCCCGGCGATCACCTTTGACGAGAAGGGCCAGAACACGCAGCTCATCTCGGCTTGCGTGCAGAACCACAACCAGCGCCCGACAGTGGTCCTGCCGAAAGCCTCGGCGGAAACCGCCCCGGTGTTCCCGGCGCCGGGTTGGGGCAAGCGCGGGTAATCAGGATCGGACGGTGCGGCGACGGTCTTCCCTGTTCGGGGCCTGTCGCCGCCCCCTCAGCTTCCCGGCGCCCGGGGCGCGCTCCAGCCGCGCAGGACGCTGACGACGCGCAGCACGAACACCGCCGTCGCCCCGGCCACGGCGACGGGAACCGGCGGCAGTCCCAGATGCTGCCCGGCGATCACGATGATCGCCCCCAGCAGGGCGGCCATCGCGTAAATTTCCTCGCACAGCACGCGCGGCACCTCAGCCACCAGCAAATCGCGCATCACCCCGCCGCCGCAGGCGGTCAACACCGCCAACAGCGCGGCGGGCAGGGGGGCCAAGCCAAAGGCCAGCGCCTTGCCGCAGCCCGCCACGGCGAACAGCCCCAACCCGGCGGCGTCCAGCACCATCACCGGCTTGCCCAGCCGCTTGATCGGGCGATGAAAGAAAAAGGCGACGAACCCGGCGGCCAGGGCGGCGAGCAAATAGCGCTCGTCGCGCAGGCTGGCGGGGGGAACGGCGCCGATCAGCAGATCGCGGAACACGCCGCCCGCCAAGGCGGCGGCCAGCGACAGCACCAGCACGCCGAAAATGTCCAACCGCTTGCGCACCGCCAGCGTCCCGCCGCTCAGGCCAAAGACGAAGACGCCGATCAGGTCCATGACCATCAACAGGGTGGACAGGTCGCTGGGCATCGGGATGGTGGGCATGGCGGATCCGCTGGTCTCGTCAGAACGCCCAAGGTTTCAGCACAGCGGCGCGTCGCCGCCAAGGAAAACCGGATATGCGCCAATCCGCGCCGATTTGTCCCTTGACCTTCCAATCACTGGAATCACCATAGTCAGGGGCGCGGCGAGACAAGGCCAGACCAGGAAGGACATCCGGCATGACCAGCGCGACCACGAATCCCACACACATCGACGCCCAAGCGGGGAAGGATCTCGACATCGGCGTGTCGGGCATGACCTGCGCGTCCTGCGTCCGGCGGGTGGAAAAGGCGTTGGGCCGCGTGCCCGGCGTGACCGAAGTCGCCGTCAATCTGGCGACGGAGCGGGCGCGCGTCGGCTTTTCCGGCCCCGTTGACGCCAAGGCGGTCGCCGAGGCCATCGAAAACGCCGGTTTCCACGCCGAACGGCGCGACATCGAGCTGTCCATCGGCGGGATGACCTGCGCGTCCTGCGCCGGGCGGGTGGAAAAGGCGCTGAACCGGGTTCCCGGCGTCGAAAGCGCGGCGGTCAATCTGGCGACCGAACAGGCCCATGTCGTCGTCTTCGGCGCGGCGGCCGACGCGGCGCGGCTGGCCGAGGCGGTCGAACGGGTGGGCTTCACCGCCGCCGCCCTGGTCGCCGGAACCGAAGACGCGGCGGCGGAGGAGCGGGCGGATCGCGCCCGGCGGGAGGGGCGGCGGGTGTTGATCGCGGCGGCGCTGTCGGCGCCGCTGGCGCTGGGCATGGTCGGCGATCTTGCCGGGTTTGACGGGATGTTGCCGGGCTGGGCGCAACTGGGGCTGGCCAGCGTGGTTCAGTTCTGGCTGGGCGCGCGCTTTTACCGGGCGGGCTGGGGGGCGTTGCGCGCCGGGGCCGGGAACATGGATCTGCTGGTGGCGCTCGGCACCTCGGCGGCGTGGGGGTTGAGCCTTTATCTGCTGGCCACGGCCCATCCCGGCCACACGCCGCATCTCTATTTCGAGGCGTCGGCGGTCCTCATCACCTTTGTCCTGCTCGGCAAATGGTTGGAGGCGCGGGCGAAAGGCCAGACGGCGGCGGCGATCCGCGCCCTGATGGATTTGCGCCCGGCCACCGCCCGGCTGCGGCGGGACGGCGTCGAGCGTGAGGTCCCGGTGGAGCGGATTCGCGTCGGCGATCAGGTCGTCGTTCGCCCCGGCGAGCGGATTCCGGTTGATGGCGTGGTGGCGGAGGGCGCGGGCGCGGTCGATGACTCCATGCTGACCGGCGAAAGCCTGCCGGTGGACAAGGAACCCGGCGGGCGCGTCACCGGCGGTTCGATCAATCTGGATGGGGCGCTGGTGATCGACACGACGGCGGTCGGCGGCGAAACCATGCTGGCCCAGATCGTCCGTCTGGTGGAAGGCGCGCAGGCGTCGAAGGCGCCGATCCAGCGATTGGTCGATCGGGTCAGCGCGGTGTTCGTTCCGGTGGTTCTGGTCATCGCGGCGCTGACGCTGGCCGGATGGTGGCTGGCGACCGGCGACGCGGAATTCGCCATCGTCACCGCCGTGTCGGTGCTGGTGATCGCCTGCCCCTGCGCGCTGGGTCTGGCGACGCCGACCGCCATCATGGTGGGAACCGGCGCGGCGGCACGGCATGGAATCCTCATCAAGGACGCCGAAGCGCTGGAACGCGCCCACGCCGTCACCACGGTCGCCTTCGACAAAACCGGCACGCTGACCGAAGGCAAGCCGCGCGTCACCGATCTGGTCGCGGCGGCGGATTTGGACGAAAGCGGTTTGTTGCGGCTCGCCGCCGCCTTGCAAGCGGGCAGCGAGCACCCGCTTGGCTACGCCGTGCGGGAGCGCGCCGCCGCCCTGGGGTTGGCGGAGCGTCCGGCGGATTTCCGGGCGCTGGCCGGGCGCGGGGTGACGGGAACGGTGGACGGGCGCGCCCTGCTGTTGGGCAACGCGCGGGCGGCGACCGAGTGGGGCGTGAGCGATCCGGCGCTGAGCGACCGCGCCGCCGGGTTGGAACAGGCCGGGCGCACGGTGTCCTGGCTGGTGGAACGCGCGGAGACGCCGCGCGCCTTGGGCCTGATCGCCTTTGGCGACACGGTGAAGCCGGGAGCCGCCGCCGCCATCCGGGCCTTGCGGGCGCAAGGCGTCGAGCCGGTGATGGTGACGGGCGACAATTGGGGGGCGGCGCGCGCGGTGGCGGCGTGTCTGGGCGTCACCCGGATCTTTGCCGAGGTTCTGCCCGGCGACAAGGCCGCCGTCATCGCCACCCTGAAGGCGGAAGGCCAGCGCGTCGCCATGGTGGGCGACGGGGTGAACGACGCTCCGGCGCTGGCGGCGGCGGATGTCGGCGTCGCCATGGCGACGGGAACCGACGTGGCGATGCACAGCGCCGGGGTGACGCTGATGCGCGGCGATCCCCGTCTGGTCGCCGGGGCCATCGACGCGTCGCGGCGGACCTACGCCAAGATCCGCCAGGGGCTGTTCTGGGCCTTCGCCTACAACGTCGTTGGGATTCCGTTGGCCGCGTCGGGCCATCTCAGCCCGGTGTTGGCGGGAGGGGCGATGGCGCTGAGTTCGGTCAGCGTCGTCCTCAACGCGCTGAGCCTGCGCGGCTGGGCGCCGCCGAAGGGGGAGGAATGATGATGAATCCGGGGGGCGTGACCATCGGCGACGCCGCCAAGGCGTCGGGCGTCAACGCCAAGCTTATCCGTTATTATGAATCCATCGGGTTGATCCCGCAGGCCGGGCGCACGGCGTCGGGCTATCGCGTCTACAGCCCGGCGGAGGTCAACGTCCTGCGCTTCGTCAAACGCGCGCGAAGCTTGGGCTTTGGCATCGAACAGATTCAAAGGCTGGTCGGTTTGTGGCGTGACCGCAGCCGGGCCAGCGCCGAGGTGAAGCGGGTGGCGCAGGCCCACATCGACGAGTTGGAGGCGAAAATCGCCGAACTGGCGGCGATGCGCGACAGCCTGCGCGAATTGGCCGACGCCTGCCACGGCGACGACCGCCCCGATTGCCCGATCCTGCGCGATCTGGCGGGGCCGTGAGGAGCCGTCAGCTTTCCTGAACGGTTTCAATCTCCGACAGGTCGGACAGGCGGCGGGCGAGGCGGTCGGTGCAGCGGATTTCCAGAATGCCGAACCCGGCGTTCGGGGCGATGGAATGAAGCTCCCCCGCCATGCCGTTTTCGCTGGCGAAGCGCTTGACCCGGTCCACCATGGCGTCGCGTTCCGGGCGTCCGGGGCGCAGGCCGGGCAGGGGGCGGGTGAAGTGCAGCTTGTAACGCTTGAAGATCGCGGGGGCCAACGGGGCGTCCTTTGGTGGTCCGATGCGCCCAGATCACGGACGGAACGCCCCGCTGTCAACCCCCGCCCTCAGATCACGCAGGTTTCCAGCAGCGGGCGGTTCTCGAGCAGACGTTGATAACCGAAGGGCGTCAAATCCAGGCTGCGGTAGCCGCCATGGACGATCAACTCGGCCAGACCGCGCCCGACGCCGGGGGCCTGTTGCAGGCCATGGCCGCTGAAGCCATTGCAGAACAACAGGTTGGCGACGTCCGGGTGCGCGCCCAGAATGGCGTTTTGATCGACGTCGTTGTATTCGTAGAAACCCGCCCAGGAGGCCGTGACCTTGATCGCCTCAAAGGCCGGAACGCGGGCGGCCAGCGCGGGCCACATCGTGTCGTCGAACAGGTCATGCTCGACGGTCAGATCGTCGGTGTCCGGGTCGCGGTCGGCGGGGGGCGGGGCGCCGCAGATGAATTGCGCGCCTTCCGGGCGGAACCAGACGCCCGACGGGTCGATGACCAGCGGGCAGGCGGGCAGCGGATCCCGGCAATCAAAAACGAAGACGCAACGCTTGCGGGCCGACACCGGCAGGGGAATTCCGGCGAATTCGGCCACCCGGCGGGCCTTGGCCCCGGCGGCGTTGACCACCACGCCGCAGTCCAGCCGCTCGCCATTGTCCAGCAAAACGCCATTCACCCGGTCGCCGACCCGATGCATCCCGACCACGTCGGCGGCGATGAAGGTAACGCCCAGCGCCTTGGCCTTGCGGCGGAAGCCCTGCATCAGGCTGTACCCGTCAAACCAGCCCTCGCCCGACAGGCCGAGCGACCCGGCGACCAGCCCATCGACCGACAGCCAGGGGAAACGGGCGGCCAGTTCCTCCGGCGTCAGCAGGGCGACGTCGACGGCGCTGGCCTTTTGAATCGCGTGGTTCTTGCGGAGAATGTCGGCCCCGGCCTCCGTCGCCAGATAGAGATAGCCCGGCTCGCGCAGGCCCAAATCGACCGGATCGTCATCGACCGACAGATGATCGCTGACCGACCGCAAGAAGGAGATGCCGAACTGCGACAGGGCGATGTTCGCCGGGGTCGAGAATTGCTGACGGATCGAGCTGGCCGACAACGCCGAAGAGGCGGTTCGGTAGGTCGGATCACGTTCCACCACGGCGATTTTGCCGCCAAACGCCGGGTCGGAGGCCAGGAAATAGGCGACCGAACATCCCATCACGCCACCACCGACGATCACCACGTCGAACCGACCGCTCATCATGCCTCCTGCTGGCTTCATCGGGGCGGATTGAACGCCGTCCCCCCTCTGTTTGCTTGGAGCGAATTATGCACGGAACATCGGCTTGGAAAATAAGAGAAAATTATCGCACAGCTTTTGTTATAATGAATGAATTATAACTTATTTCTCTTGCGATATGGCTCGCGCCACGGCGATCCATTCCTGCCCCTCTTCGGCGGCGCGCAAGGCCCGCAGGGGCGGCCAGATCCCCAAACGGCTGGCGCGGCGTTGGGTGAAAAAGCGGTCGAGTTCGTCTGGGCTGGGCAGGCGGTCGCCCTTGCGCTGGTTGCAGCGGCGGTGCGCCAGAACCACGTTGGCCGGGATGTCGGTGCCGCCATAGGCCTGCGGGATCAGATGGTCAAAGGTCGCTTTTCCCCCGACCGGCTCCCCGCAGTAAAAGCAACGCCCGCCTTGCAGGACGTCCATCAGTTTGGCGTCGTCCGGCGTGACGGGCATCGCGACCGCTCCACAGCGTTGGAAATCAGACGTCGCGTTCGACGCTGCCCCACAGATCATACTCGTCGGCGTGCTCGATGGTGACGTCCACCAAATCGCCGGGCTTGAGCGTGGTTTCGCCGTTCAGGAAGACGTTGCCGTCAATTTCCGGCGCCTCGGCGTAGGAACGGCCAATGGCCCCATCCTCGTCCACCTCGTCGATCAGCACGCCGAGAGTCCAGCCGACCTTCTTTTGCAGCCGTTCGGCGCTGATCGCCTTTTGGGTCTCCATGAAGCGTTCCCAGCGCTCTTGCTTGACCTCTTCCGGGACGGCGCCCGGCAGGGCGTTGGCGGGCGCGCCGTCCACCGCCTCATACTTGAAGCAGCCGACGCGGTCGAGTTGCGCCTCTTGCAGCCAATCCAGCATGAACTGGAAATCCGCCTCCGTCTCGCCGGGGAAGCCGGTGATGAAGGTGGAGCGCAGGGCCAGATGCGGGCACTCCTCGCGCCATTTGCGGATGCGGTCCAGTTGCTTTTCCTGGGCCGCCGGGCGGCGCATCGCCTTCAAAACATTGGGCGAGGCGTGTTGGAACGGGATGTCGAGATAAGGCAGGATCTTGCCCTCCGCCATCAGCGGGATGACCTCGTCGACATGGGGGTAGGGGTAGACATAATGCAGGCGGACCCACACGTCGAGATTGGCCAACTCCGTGCAGAGATCCAGAAAGCGGGTGCGGACCGAACGGTCGTACCACATCTCTTCCTTGTATTTGGCGTCAACGCCGTAGGCGCTGGTGTCCTGCGAAATGACCAGCAGCTCCTTCACCCCGGCGACCGCCAGCTTTTCCGCCTCGCGCAGCACCGACGTGATCGGGCGGCTGACCAGATCGCCGCGAATGGACGGGATGATGCAGAAGGTGCAGCGGTTGTTGCAGCCTTCGGAAATTTTCAGATAGGCGTAATGGCGCGGCGTCAGCCGCAGCCCTTCCGGCGGCACCAGATCGGTGAAGGGGTCGTGCTTGGGCGGCAGGGCGTCGTGAACGGCGCTGACCACCTGTTCATACTGGTGGGGGCCGGTGACGGCGAGCACGCCGGGGTGGGTCTTACGGATGACGTCCGGTTCGACGCCCAGGCAGCCGGTGACGATGACCCGCCCGTTTTCCTTGATCGCCTCGCCAATCGCGTCGAGCGATTCCTGCTTGGCGCTGTCCAGGAAGCCGCAGGTGTTGACGAGCACGACGTCCGCCCCGTCGTAGGACGGCGAGATCTCGTACCCTTCGGCGCGGAGACGGGTCAGAATGCGCTCGGAATCGACGAGCGCCTTCGGGCAGCCGAGGCTGACGATGCCGACCTTGGGGGCGGACTTGGAAGCGGGTGATGTGGTCATCTCGCGCGTATACAGGCGAACGTCGGACGACGCCAGTCAATTCGCCATCCCTGTTGGCGGGTACGGTCCCGGCTGCGGTGTTTCCGCACGCTCCGCGCGAGGGGAGGGTGCGACAATTCGCAACCACCGGATGGCCTTGAGGGTTGTTTCGTTTTCGTTTGAGCCGCACTACAGTGCAGTCCGATGATGATTGGTGGGCGTTCGGTCCTTACGGGCCAGGCGTTCGCCCCGTCGGATAGTGTCTCCATTTTGTAGAGTGAAGACGATGGCTTTGGTGGAATTGCGCAGACCCGGAAGCGACCGTGCGGCTTTGTCGGACGGCGCGGCTGCGCGTTCGGCGGCTCCCACGAACGGGCTATCCGCCGCGTCATCGTCGGCTTCGCCGCAGGGGATCGCCGAGGTCATGATGCACATCGGTCATCTGGCCGACAGTTTGGGCTACACCCACGGCCTCAAGCCTTCGCAATGGACGGCTCTGCGCTATTTCGCCGGGACAACCAGCGGCCAGCGAACAGTGTCGGCCTTCGCCGACTTCCACGCCACCACCCGTGGCGCGGCGTCGCAAATGGTCGAGGTGTTGGTGAACAAGGAACTGTTGGTTCGCGTGCCGGTGCCCGAAGACCGCCGGGTGATGCAGCTTCATCCCACGACCAAGGCGCAAGAGCTGCTGCGCTATGATCCGTTGAAGGAATTCGCCAGCGTCATCGCCGATCTGCCGACCGCCGATCAGTGCCATCTGGCGGAAACCTTGTCGGAGTTGCTGCGCGGGTTGTTGGCGAAGCGACAAACCGCCTGATCGGACGCTCTCGGGCGCTCAGGCGAACGTCAAACAGCCTCCGTCCCTCTTGTGGGGCGGGGGCGATCATTTTTCAGGCTTGGAATCGGGGTGTTCAGGCGTCGCTGCTGATGGATGAGCGATCAAACGGGGTGCTGGCGAATGGATCGCCCTGCCCATGCCCGGCGCGCGCATGCCCGCGTTCCGTCGCCGCTTGTCGAAAATAGCCAACGACAAAGACACGCAACGCGTTGGCCAAGGAAACGCCGCCTTGCCCACCCAGACGGCGGTTTTGCTGTTCCATCCGTTCTTGAACGTCGGCGCACAATTCGTCGGCGGTCAAATCCTCCCGGCGACAAATTTCATCCAGCCCCTCCCAATAGGACGGTTCAAGACGAACCTGGACATCGCGTCCCGCCACAATCAAAGGGCGAGCGATCAATGACGCGACGCCGTGAGTTTGATTCTTGCGCGCCGCCAATTTTCCATTGTCCGACATGACCATTCGTCCTCTTGATACCCGTCCGGCTGCCCCCCTGCATTCGTACTATAACCCGATTGAAGGGTGATTGGGGAACAAAACTGCAAGCAGGTGACGATTGGGTCAAGACACGCGGCTGGTTTCTCCGGCCATGTCTTTGAGCAGGGAGAGATTATTGATGACGATGAAGCCCTTGGCATAGGTCACGATGCCGGATTTGCGCAGGGCGCCGAGGCTTTTGTTCACCATCTCTCGCGTGACGCCCAGCATGCTGGCCAAGGCTTCCTGGGACAAGGGTTGGATGATGCGCAAGCCCGAGGGGCCATTTTGCCCGTAGCTGTCAGCCAGATAAAGAAGCTTGCGGGCAAGGCGGCGGGGAACATCGTGGAAAACGGCGTCTTCGATGTTTTCAGACACCCAGCGCAGGCGTTCGCACAGAACAATCATCATCCGGGTGCACAGGCGGGGATGACGCTCAAGAAACGGAATAAAATCGGCGCGGTCGATCCGATACAGTTCCGTCGGTCCCAAAGCGACGGCGCTGGCGGTTCGTTCACGCCCATCCAACAACCCGATCTCGCCCAGAACGTCGCCGCTGTTCAGAATGTTCAGCAGCATGGTCTTGCCATCGGTGGACGAGGTCCGAATGGCGATCTGCCCCTTCAGCACGGCGTACAGGCAATCCCCTGGATCGCCCTTGTCAAAGATCGTCTGCTCAGGGGTGAATCGGCTGGTGTAGCCAAGGGGCAGGAGTTCGGCCATTTGCGTCTCGTCCAGCTCTTCGAGCAGACGGTTGCGCCGCAAAATGGCGGCGACGTCCGTTGGTGCGCTCATTCACCGCTCCCGCCTGTTTGTCCCGCCCCGCCATCAGTTGGTGGCGCGCGAAAAATCATGGCGCACTCACCAAAGCGAGAACAACCAGTGTAGAACAAGCGGCGTTACATCGCGAGGGGAGACGCTTCGCGCACTGCACGATCCCACAAGCTGGTGCGCTCGAAATGGAAGCGTGCTTCCGGCGTTTGGTCGGCGCACCCCAGATGGCGGCGCATGACCCGCAGCATCTGGCGGGCGTCGTCCCGCTTCTGGTCGAAGCGTCCGGTCGGCAGCCACGTCTTGAAGGCGGCCAATTCGTCGCCAGGCAGGCCGATGTCGGCGGCCAACCGCAAGGCGCGACCAAACCCACGCTCCCGGTACGGCAATTCCTTGGCGATGGCTTCAAGCCGCAGGCCGACGCTCGGCGACAGCACCCGCTCCGCCATGGCGTCGGCCAGGGTCCGGCGGATGTTGACCATCGCCTCCGACAGGGCTGGATAGCCAAGTTCGGCGGGGCCATGAACCACGGCGACCTCGTCGTCATCCTCAAGCCGTCCATCGCGGTAGGCTTCAAAAATCGCGCCGACGCCGATCATGCCGAACGGGTGCAGTTCGGCGGCGCGCAAGGCCCCCATGCTGGACGCGCCGAAGACCGGAATCCCCGCGTGGATGGCGAACAGAATTTCTTTGTGCCAGACCGAGGGAACGCTTTCAAAAAAGCCGTCGATGACGCCAATGGCCTTGGGCTTTTGCGCGCACAGGCGAATCACGTCGCCCTGGGCCACCGGCGGCAGGAAGGTGGCGTTCAGTTCCCGTTCGGCCTCATCGCGGGGCAGGGTGGGGCCGAGAAACACGCAGACGTCGTTCATGCGGCCTTCTCCATGGTTTGGGCCGAGGCGCGCTGCCCACGTTCACCCAGCAGATAATCGGGGGATTCATCCAGCCCTTCCAGGCCCGGCGCGATGACGCGGACCACGGGGACGCCAAATTCCGGCTTGGTCAGATCAACCGCGATCACCTCTTTGATCCCAACCGCGCGCAGCCGGTCCAACTGGTGCTGAAGATCGGCGTCGATGGTCGCCGCGCTGTGGGTTGGGCAATCGCTGAAGGGTCGTTGGCCGACGTCGGACAGGATGCGGGCCTTCCACCGCGCGTGCTGCGCCGGATCAAGATGGCGGTCATATTCGGCGCGGGGCATGTCGTCGCGCGCCCCGGCGATGAAGGTCAGGCGGCTTTGCGCGGCTTCGGTCAACGCGCGGGACAGGGCGATTTCTCGATCGGCGTGGCATCCCATGCCGTTGGCGGGGCGGATGGAGTGCTGCGGGCAATCCTCGCGCTCGACGGTGCGGCAGAGGAAGGCGGGCAGTCCGATGTCGCTGCTGATGTCCCACACGCCGACCGCGACGCCTGCGGCCTCGAAACGCTCGATCAGCGACCGGCACACAGGGTCATCGACGCTGTCGAGGTCGATGCGGGTCGCCCGCTGGGCCGCCGCGTCGCGCTGGCGCCACAGGGTGGTGGCGTCCCGCTCGATCAACTCGGTGACGGCGTGGCTGGTCGCCTCGGTCACATGGTTGCCCGACGCCAGACCGTTGGAACTGGCCAGAAAACAACCATGGCCCGGAGCCGCTGGCATGGTGAAGTTCAAATGAACCGTCTCGAACGGCGTCCATTTGCGTCCACCGTTCAGCAGGTCAACCCCTTCGATCCACAGGATCGGGGTGTGCGGGGTGTAGGCGCTGGTGGCCAACCGGGGCAGCCGATCCACATCGACCACCGGGTGGGTCCAGCGCAACTCCTCAAAACTGGCGAATTTCAGCGGAAGCGTGATGCGTTCGGCGTGGTAGCTCTCAATCGACTCCATCACGCCCGACGCCTTGGCGGCGGCCAGCGTGACGCCTTTTCCTTGCGACACGGAGATGGAGCGCGCGTTGGGGCGCGTGACCATCACGACGGGAATGCCCACCGTGTCCAGGCCGGTGACGTTGGCGACCCGCGTGATGCCCATCACAGGCAGGAAAGGAGCGACGCGGGCGAGGGTCTGCTCTGGCGCGACAATGCGATGCGTTCCCACTGTGTGGGCCTTGACCGCTTCAAAGGCGGCGGCGACGGGAGCGTCGCATTGATCGAATGGCATGGCGGAACGCCCCAGGCATGAGCATCGACGGTGATTGAGCGGTGTTGTTCCTCGCGCCTTGCCGACCTGACCGATGGAACGGAACCGATCAGAGGGAGCGCAAGGCGCGAGGAACCTCGTTCAATCTCATTCGGCCGGCGAGATGTTGTAGCGCCCAGCTTCTTGATCGGCGGTGTCATAGCCGTCCCGGCTGCCCGCCCGGATGGCTTTGCGGGGCGGCTGCGCGCCAACTTCAGCGACTTCAGAGACGCTGTGCGGGGCAACCGCGTAGAGACGGCCATCAGCGCCGCGAATCATCGAAGCCTTTGAGATCATGGTCATGAATGCGATTCCATTTCATCGGAGGTTGCACCCGGAGGTGGGCTTGGGACAGATCATTAGGTTCCTTAGCTTCTGGCGCTGTGAAGTTTTTCACAGATCAATACCCAGGTATGACCTATTCCTCGTTCCTGTTGAGCCGCTCATCCAGGAACGGTGAAAGGGGAATTGCGATGCAAGCGCTGGAAACGGTGAAGGACGGGGCGGTTGACGTCTCGTATGTGGCGGCGGCCTTGGCCCCATGGCCGATGCTTGCGGTTCGCACTGTTCCTTTGCGGGATCGGCGCATCCGCATCCGCTTGGAAGTGGCCGTTTGGGACGGTCTTGAGATTATCGCCGAGCAGTTGGGGCGCTCTGTTCACAGCCTGTGCGGCGAGGTAGACGCGGCCCGCCCGAACCACATCGCGCTGACCAGCGCCATACGCACCTATGTTCTGGAGTATTTCCGCAAACTGGCCTGAGATTGACCAGAGGATGCGGGCGGCGGTCGTTTGCCCGTCGAATTTGCGTAAGCTGATGATTGGGGAGATCCGCTCCAGCAGTCTTCGGCGCGCGCGTCAAGCGCGACCGGCCAGCAGAGTTGGGGCGAAATCTTCGCACGCGTCGAGCAATCCGGGGATCGCCAGGGTCCGGGCGATGGTCTGGACGCGGTGAATCCGGGTCATACGGTCGGCCCAGTTGCGCGCGTCGGGATGTGCGGCGTTGGCGATGAACAGGTTGCCATAGGCCTCATACGACAATTGACCGGTCTTTATAGCGACGTCGATCACGTCCTGCGCGACAGCGAGGGCGTCGCGGTGTTTTCCCGCATGCGCCAACGCTTGCGCCTGCCAAAGCAGGACTTGCGGCAGGAAAACACGCGGGTGGTAGGGGTTTCGGGCGTTCCCTTGGCGCTGAAACGACGCGAAGCTCTCCTCGAAAAGCTGGAACCCGGTCGAATGTTCGCCGGTCAGGACGCTTGCGTAACCCAATCCGCCGGTTATCAAGGGGCGCAGGATGGGCGCGCGCGCCGCTTCGGAAAGCGACAGAGCCTTGCGCAACGGCGGAATAGCCTGCTCGACATCGCCAAGCACGAGGCAGGCCCAGCCCAAATGGGCGTTTGCGTAGATTTGGGAAAAGACGTGGCGTGATTCTTCGGCGATGTCGACCGCGTGCGCGCCCGCTGAAAGGGCTTCGGCGCGGCGGTTGAGACCGGCCAGACTGCGCGCGCTGACGCTGGGTGGGTGAACGGCGGCAAAGGTGGCCATGCCATAATTGCCAACCTCCAAATTCCCCCGCAACAGGGCGTCTCCGGCGCTCAACGTGGCCAGCGCCTGGGCGAAATACCCTTGATCGGAAAGGACGCCGCCCAAACGGAACAGCAATTGAATGCGGATTTGCTGGTGGTCCCGGGCTTCAAGCGCCTGCAAACCCTGTCGGCACACGGCGATCGCGTCCTCCAACTCGCCGTAAGCCCAGAGAAAGGAAACCAGCGTCGCGTTGGCTTGGGCCAGACGCGTCGAATCATCGGACTCCTCAGCCAAAGCGCGGGCTTGATTCAGATGGTCGTGAACATCGGTTCCACCACGCGGCAACAGGGTCCGAGGCAGGTCGATCAGCAGATCAATCCGGCGCGGGATGTTGCGTCGGGATTTGTCCAACGCGTTCAGGGCGCTCAGGGCGTTGCGGTAGTGGCGCGTGGCGTCTTCCAGCTTTGAACGGGATTCCGCCTTGCGCCCGGCCCGGCGACCACAGACATAGGCGGCGCTCCAGCTTTCAGCCCGAAAAGCGTGGTGAGCCAACAGATCGATCCGATTGGGCAAATCGGCGACGCGCCGCTTGCGCAACGCGCGGAAGACGTTGGCGTGCAGGGCCTTGCGGGCCGCCTTGGTCAGGGTGGCGTAGGCGGTTTCCTGGATCATGGTGTGGTGGAAGGCGTATTCCAAATTGGGCAGCAAGCGCGTCCGTAGGATGAAGCCAGCCCGTTCCAGATAGCTCAAAGATTTTTCCAACCCGTCGCCCTGCGGAGAGGCCAGGGCGCTCAACAGACCGATGTCGAAGGTTGGGCCGATCACCGCCGCGTTCAGCAGCACTTGACGGTGGTTTTGATCCAGCAAATCCATCCTTGCGGCCAGCAGCCCGTGCAGGGATCGCGGCAGATTTTGCGCCGCCAGCGGATCGATCAGGCGAAAGGCGCCCGGCGTTCCGGCAATCGCTTTGGTGGATTCCAGCGCCCGAAGGATTTCTTCAAGATACAGCGGAACCCCCTGGCTGCGGTCCGCCACCTGGGTTTTCAGATCGGTCAGGGACCAGTCGGGGCCAAGCCAATGGTTGAGAAATTGCTCCCCCTGCTGGCGGGACAGGGTTTTCAAATCGAGGCAGCGGATGCTCTTGGCCGGCGCCCAACCTTCCACGCTGGATTCCAGGCGCAAGGCCGGTGGCCGCATGGTGACGATCACCAGCAGGCGCGCGGTCTGGCCGGTCAACGCGGCGGTCAGCGCGTTGAGAAGGCGGATCATCACCGGACGAGCCCAATGGGCGTCTTCGACCAGCACCAACATCGGATGATGGGCTGACAGGTCGAGCAGCGCCCCCACCAGCCCTTCAATGGCCAGGGTCAGCCGTTGAGACGGGTCAAGGCCGTTCCACAGTGGGGTTAGAGCGTCGAAGCCGAGCAATTCGCGCACAGCGTCGGCGGCCTGGGAACCGACCCGCCCTTCGGCGGCGGCCACAACGCGCTGAGCGCCGTCGTCGTTGGCCGACTCCGCCACCTGGACGGCGAGATTTTGAGCCACCGCCTCCAGATCGTCGAGATCGCCCAGGCGACGGACGGGCATCTGCGACCATAACAGAACGGTCCATCGGCGATTCCGGGAGTTTCTTAGGAACTCGCCGACCAAACGGGATTTGCCGATGCCGGCCTCGCCGCGCAGAATCAAGGCCGCCGCCTGTCCGGCTTCGGCCTGCGCGGCCAATTGGTTGATGGTCGCCATCTCCGAGTCCCGCCCGATAAAGGGGGCGTTGGTCGCGCGCAGCAGATCGGTGGCGGTCCGGCGCACCGCCCGCGCGCCCTCCAAGGCAAAGGCGGGCATCGGCACGGCGCCCTTGGCCAGGATGAGGCTGCCGACCGGTCGGACAGCCACGCCGACCGGAGCAAGGTCGAGGGTGTCCAGGCTCAACTGGGCGCTGTTGGGGTCGGCGCGCTGTTGCAGCTTTGCGGCAAGATGAACGCATTCGCCAACCGCGCGGTAATCGGCCCAGACGCCGCTTTCCACGACATGGGCCACCACATCGCCGGAACTGATGCCGATGCGGACTTGGAAATCGGGAAGATCGGCGGCTTCGACCGTGGCGCGGACCATGTCCTGGGCGGCCAGACAGGCGCGCAGAGCGTGGTCTTCCTGGGCGTTCGGGGCGCCGAACACGGCCATGAAGCCGTCGCCCAAAAGTTGCGACACCATGCCGTCGTAACGGGGAACCGCTTCGATCAGACTGTTCAGAATCGACAACAAAATCTGGTCGGCGTCTTCCGGGTCACGACCAGCGACCAGGGCGGAGGAGCTGACGATGTCGACGAACAGGGTGGTGAGGACTTTGCGCTCAGGCGTCTTGCCGCGCACAGGGCGTGCAACGTCATGGGGAGCCGAACCTCCCAAACCTTCGATGATCCTCTCGACCACCGCCATGTCCGCCCCCCTGCGGAATCCGCGTTGACATATTAGAGCATGTATTTTGCATTTTGTGGATATCTCAGCGCTGCAAAGCAGATTCTTTTTCACGCTGAGAGAACGATGCATACTATAGTATGCAATTGATGAAAAAGAGAAAGCGCCGAGAATACTCCCGACGCTTTCTTTCTCATTCAGTTTCCGTTGGTTGCGTGAACAACCTCAACGAGGGATGGCAAGACCTTCCACCTGCGACACGTCGCGCACCGCGCCTCGGTCGGCGCTGGTGGTCAGCGCGGCGTAAGCGCGCAGAGCGGGGGAAACCACACGGTCGCGCGCAACCGGTTTCCATCCATCCACACCCTTTGCGTTCATCGCGTCACGGCGAGTCTGCAACGCTTCGTCGCTGATGGCCAGGCGAATGGTGCGGTTGGGGATGTCGATTTCGATGCGGTCGCCTTCTTCCACCAGACCGATGGCGCCGCCGCTGGCCGCTTCCGGCGAAGCGTGGCCGATCGACAGGCCGGAGGTGCCGCCGGAGAAACGCCCGTCGGTGACGAGCGCGCAGGCCTTGCCCAGCCCCTTCGACTTCAGATAGCTGGTCGGGTAGAGCATTTCCTGCATGCCGGGGCCGCCGCGCGGGCCTTCGTAGCGGATGATGACGACGTCGCCCGCCTTCACCGTGTCGCCCAGAATCCCGGCGACGGCGTCGTCCTGGCTTTCAAACACGCGGGCCGGACCGGCGAAGACGAGGTTGGCGGCGTCGACGCCCGCCGTCTTCACGATGCAGCCCTTTTCGGCGATGTTGCCGTACAGAACGGCCAGACCGCCGTCCTTGCTGAAGGCGGTCTCGGCGTTGCGGATGACGCCAGTTTCGCGGTTGAGGTCCAGTTCCGGCCAGCGACGTTCCTGGCTGAAGGGAACCACGGTCGGGATGCCGCCGGGGGCGGCCTTGTAGAGGGTGTGAACCGCCGGATCGTCGGTGCGGATGACGTCCCAACGGTCGATCGCCTCGCCCAGGCTGGGGGCGTGGACGGTCGGGGCGTCGCGGTTCAGCAGACCGGCCCGGTCCAACTCGCCGAGAATGCCGAAGATGCCGCCCGCCCGGTGCACGTCCTCGATGTGGACGTCGGAGACGGCGGGGGCCACCTTGCAGACGTTGGGAACGCGGCGCGACAGACGGTCGATGTCGGCCATGGTGAAATCGACCTCGCCCTCCTGGGCGGCGGCCAGAATGTGGAGAACGGTGTTGGTCGAACCGCCCATGGCGATGTCCAGGGTCATCGCGTTTTCAAAGGCGGCCTTGGTCGCGATGTTGCGCGGCAGGGCGGAGGCGTCCTCCTCCTGATACCAGCGGCGGCAGAGATCGACGGCGACGCGGCCCGCCTTGAGGAACAGTTCCTTGCGGTCGGCGTGGGTGGCCAAAATGGTGCCGTTGCCGGGCAGCGACAGGCCCAGCGCTTCGGTCAGGCAGTTCATCGAGTTGGCGGTGAACATGCCGGAACAGGAGCCGCAGGTCGGGCAGGAGCCGCGTTCCATCTCCGCCGCTTCCTCGTCGGTCACGGTGGGATCGGCGGCGGCGACCATGGCGTCGATCAGATCGACCGACTTCACCTTGCCGCGCCACTTGACCTTGCCAGCCTCCATCGGGCCGCCCGAGACGAAGATCGCCGGGATGTTCAGGCGCATGGCGGCCATCAGCATGCCGGGCGTGATCTTGTCGCAGTTGGAGATGCAGACCAGCGCGTCGGCGCAATGGGCGTTGGCCATATACTCCACGGCGTCGGCGATCAATTCGCGCGAAGGCAGGCTGTAGAGCATGCCGCCATGGCCCATGGCGATGCCGTCATCCACCGCGATGGTGTTGAATTCCTTGGCGACGCCGCCCGCCTTTTCGATTTCACGGGCGACGAGCTGACCCAAATCCTTCAGATGGACGTGGCCCGGAACGAATTGGGTGAAGGAGTTGGCGATGGCGATGATCGGCTTGCCGAAATCGCCGTCCTTCATGCCGGTGGCCCGCCACAGACCGCGTGCGCCCGCCATGTTGCGGCCATGGGTGGAGGTGCGGGAACGGTAATGCGGCATGGACGTGTCCTCGACTGATCGCGCGCGGGCGGTTTCGCGAAAGGAATGGGAAGAAACAGGTGGGCACCTTAGCAATCTCCTGTCGGCGTTTCCAGAGCCGCGACGGGGGGCGAAGCCCTGCCATGCGTGACGTGGGCGGCGCTGGGTCATGGGGCGGGCCAGAGCCAATCTTCCAACCGGCGCGGACTCGTGGCACAACCCGCAGCGCGGTCGTTCCCGTGGCCGCCGCTTGCTTCGGAATGATCCTCGCCATGAACCAGACGCTTTCCCACTCCTCGGCCCTTGACCGCCTGTCGCGGGCGCCTTGGTGGGCGCTGTGCCTGGGGCTTGCGGCTGTCATGGCGCTGTCCGTTCTGCTGGTTGGTTTTAGGCTGCCCTATTGGGTGCACGCCGATCAGGATCTGGTGCTGGCCTATCATGGCCTGCTGTTTGGCGACGGCTTGCCGCAGGAGTATTTCGACCATCCCGGTTACGGCTATTTCCTGGTCATCGACGGTTGGTATCGGCTGCTCCACGCGCTGGGTCTTCTGCCGGTCGCCCGTTTGTCGGCGCTGCCGCCAGCCAGCGACGCGGCGGCCAACGCGGCGGCGTGGCAGGCGTTGGTTGAGGCCGGGCGGGCGCTGTCCATTGTCCTGACCGCGCTGTTCGCCGTCACCTACGCGACGCTGGTCCGCGACCTGGTCGGGGATCGCCGGGTGGCGCTGCTGGCGGGGGTGCTGTTGGCCTTCGGCGTCGGTTTGACGGCGCAGGGGCGGCAGATGCGCACGGATTTGTTGTCGGCGGGATTCGTCGTCACCGCATTGTTGATGGCTCTGGTCGCGGTGCGGCAACCGCCGGGGAAGACGGGCCGCTCCCTGCTGTTGCTGGGCGGGGCCGGACTGCTGGTCGCCTTGGCGATGGCGACCAAGGTGCAGGCTGTGTTTCTGGCGCTGGTGATACCCGTGGCCGCCCTGCTGTTCGGGCGGCGCTTCGTCGGAGAGGCGGGCTCTTGGGGGCGGACGGCGCTGCTGGCGGCGCTGGCGGCCGCAGCGCTGGTTCCGGCGGTCGGCTTGATGGCTGACGGGATCGCGTCGTGGGGGCAGGCGGTCTATCCCTACACCTCGGTCGGCGGCGGACTGTCGGGGCGTTACCAGGGCGTGGTCGTCGGATGGGGCGTGTTGGGCGTGTTGGCGTATGGCTGGGTCTGGCGGACGCCGTTGGTTCACAATCTGGCGGCGCTAGCGGCGCTGGCCTTGGGGATCGCGCTTGGGCTGCTGGCGCTGGAGATCCGTTACAACCTGCAAAACGTCATCGCTGTGGCGAATTTCATTGAGCACATGTTCGTCTTCACCTCCTGGCGGCACGCCAGCGCCTTGCAAGGTCAGGGGCAGGTGGTTGGCGAGGGGCTGTTGACCCTGCTGATGAGCGGCGTTGGGCGGACGCTGGCGATCCGCACCATCATCCTGCACCCCGACAACATCCCGCAGACGGTCATCGTCGAATGGTTCGCTCTGGGCGGCGCGCTGGTTCTGTGGCGTCGGGGCGAGCGGTTGGCGGCGCTTCAGGCGTTGTTCCTGATTCTGGTCGCTTGGGGACTGGAATCGCTGTTTTCCCTGCGTGGCTTTCAGCGGGCCTACGCGGCTTACACGGATCCCTTGGTGGTTCTGTCCGCCGCGTGGGTGCTTGCGCGACTGCCGGAGCTGTTGGACGGCGCCCGGTCCCGCCGTTGGATCGTCGGCGGAGTGGCCCTGGTGGTGGTGGCCGCCCACGCTTGGCCGATCATCGAGACGCGCCGTTTGCCGAACCCGGCCAGCCATTGCGACTGGATTCCAACCTACCTGCCGCGCGTCGAACCCTTTCCGTTCTGCCGTTGAGCGACGGAAGCGGACGAGCCTCAAGCGCGGGCGCGGTCGATGGCCTCCAGCACCCCGGCGCTGTCCATGGCGTCGAATTCCGGGCGGTGATGCACGATCACGCGCGGACCGGAGCTGTGAATTGGGTTCGACGCGTCGGAGAACACGGCGACCGTCGGGCAGCCGACGGCGGCGATGAGGTGGGTCGGCCCGGTGTCGTTGCCAACCGCCGCCCAGGCCCGCCGCGCCAACCCACCCAACTCCGGCACACTGGTCTTTGCGGTCAGATCGACGGTTTGCGGACAGAGTTCGGCGATGGAGCGGGCGATGTCCGCCTCTATAGCCGTGCCGATGACGACGGGCGTCACCCCGCGCTGGACCAGCGCCGCCGCGATTTCCGCGTAGCGTCGCATCGGCCATCGTTTGTCCGGGCGTCCGGGGGAGGAGCCGGGGATCAGCAGAGCGAAGGGGGTGGGGATGCCGAAACGAGCAATGTCGGCGTCCAGCCAGCCCAGATCCGGCACGGGATCCGGGACGATGCCAAAAGGAGCCAATTGTCGGGCGTAGCGTTGGAGAACCGGCGTCTTGCGTCGCCCGTCATAGCGGTCCGGGTGGGACGCGCCCGGCGCCGTGCCCGACCATTCCGGCCAAGGGCCTGGAAAGAACAGGCGGAAATACAGGTCGGTGCGGGTTTGCGCCTGCAAATCATAAACGCGGTCGAATCGCCCGGCGCGCAGCGTTCGGCGCACCGCCAGATAGGCGGACAAGGAGCGCTCGCGCGGATCTTCCAACACCTCGTCGAACAGGCCGCTCATCCGAGCCAGAGGGGCCAGGGATGGGATGGTCAACAGACTCAGCCGATCACCCGCATGGTGACGGCGGATGGCGGCGAAACTGGTTTGGGCCAAGAAGAAATCGCCAAAAGCGCCCAGCTTGACGATCAGAATCCGCCGCTGTCGCGCGGAGGCGTGGCTGTGGTCGGCGGCGCTCATCGCCCATCCGCCGGAACACGGGCTGCCAGCCGAAGCGTCAGCCCCGCCGCGAGAAAACCCGCCATCCACCAGGGTTGCCACACCCCATAGGCGGTGCTTATCATCGCCAGCCCGGTGGCGAACAAGGCGAGCGCGAAGGGTTGATCCCGCTGGTCGAGACTCTTGACGCCGTTCAGCAGCAGCAGCGTGATCGCCAGAGCCAGGGCCGCGCCCACCCCCCCCAGCTCCAGCCATACTTGCAAGAAGGCGTTGTGCGGGTGCAGCGGCAGCAGGCTGTCGGTGATCGGCGAGAAGCGCGACACCTCGCCATGCGGGGCCAACGCCCGTGAAGCGTCGATTCCCTGCCCCAGCAGCGGTGTTTCAAGCGCGCGGTCGGCCGCCATGCCCCAAATCTCGACCCGATGCTGGGCGGAGGTGAACAACCAGGGCGCGCGCGTCAGATCCAGAACACGGTCGAACAGCAGCACCAGCGGCAGCACGGCGACAAAGGCCGCCGACACCACCGCGCCCAGCAGGCGGCGGGTCATCGGACGGGACCAGAGGGCCAACGCATAAGCCGCAAGACCAATGGCGATGCCCAGCATGGCCGACCGACTGGTCAACGGCAGACAGAGCAAGGCGTAGGCCACCGGCAAGGCGAGAGCCAAGCGGCGGCGCCCGATCCGGTCGATGGCCAGCGCGGCGGGCCACACCAACAGGCACAACAGCGCCGAACTGCGTTTGGGAACGTTGCTGTAGAGGATCTGGGCGATGTCCTCGGCGGGTATGGCGTTCCACCAGCGATGAACCGGAAAATTCAGCAGCGCCTCGATTCCGAACAGCGCCACCCCGGCCAGCAGACCGCCCAGGAACAGACCGGTCAACCGCCGGGCCTCCACGCCGGGCTGTTGCGACACCCAAGCCCCACCGACCAGCGCGCCAAGAGCGATGTAGCCAATTTCGGCGACGGTGGCGATCGACCGGCCAGACGGACTCCACAGACAAGACAGCAGAGCCAACAAAAGGAAAAGCCCGACCAGCGTCGTGGGAACCAGCGCGCGAATCAGCCGCCCCACCGCCTGCCGTCGCGCAAGCCCGGCGAAGGCGATCACGGTGGTCAGAATGGCCCACACCGGCAACCCGCGCGGGGCCAGCGCCGCCAATGGGCCGAGCGACGCCGCCGAAAACCCGGACGCCGCCGTCAGCAGAATCTCGGGCAAACCGTTGGAAGACGCGTGACGCGACAAAGGGAGGGCCATGGACACACAAACGGGGGGTTGCTGTGGGTTGTCGCGACTTAACAGAACTCCTGACGAGAAAGCAACGGGCGCCACGGGCGCTACCCCTGATCCGCCGCGCTCGCCCTTGAGCGGCTCATGGCGTCCATTGACATTTCATAAAATTAACATAAAATACAAATTATCTATCTGTGGGAGGTTCGTGGCATGACCGAACCAATTCCAAACACAGCGTTTCCAATGGCGCAGGACGGCCACGCGTTGTTGAGCGTCGTCGTGGCCCAGCCGTTGGCTTCGGCCATTGTCGCGTTTTTTCTGCTCTACGCATTGTTGACGGTGTTTTTGCGGCTGGCGGATTGGGCGGAACCACCGTTGCGTCGCCCCCGCCGCCCAACAAGCCCCACACCGCAGCCGAAACTCTGGCGCTTCCGCTGAAGCGCGGTCCGCGCGCCCTTCGCCTGCGTTACGTGGACGCTTGCCAGCCGCAGGCGGCGAGCGCCTCGACCATGTGAGACGGCGGCGGGGCCACAGCCGTCACTGGCGGATATTGATGGGCCAGTTGAAAGGCGACGGACCGAGCCACCAGATGCAAATTTCCCGGCGGGATGCGTTCCGGTCCGTAAAATGGTTCGCCAATCAGCGGGCAGCCGATGGCGGCGCAATGAACGCGAAGCTGGTGGGTGCGTCCGGTGCGCGGCGTCAGCTCCAACCAGGAGCGCCGCCGTTCCTCGTCAACGCCCAGCACCCGGTATTCGGTGATCGCTGGCTGGCCGGTCGGGTCGGGCAGAATGTTCCACGCTCCCGGCTCCGTGATCTTCAGCAGCGGCAGGTCGATCACCCCCTGCGGCGTGTCCGGCACGCCATCGGCCACCGCCCAATAGGTCTTGGCGACGTGACCGGCGGCGAACATGGCGCCCAGCCGTTTCAGCGACCACAGGGTGCGACCCAAAATCAGGCAACCGGCGGTGTCGCGGTCCAGGCGATGAGCAAGCTTTGGCGGCGCGCCGTCGGCGTCGGCCAAGGCGGGCAGATACAGTTCGAGATGATCGACGATGCGCCCGGATTTGTGAACGGCCAGCCCGGCGGGCTTGTCGATCACGAACAGCCAAGGGTCTTCATGCAGCACGCGGGCGCGCAGCGAGTCGGGGGTCAGGGTGGGCGTCATGGCCGCAACATGGACCAGCTCCCGCCGGGCGCGCAAGGGCGAAGCCATGGCGGGGCGGCACGGTGTCGCGGTTCTGTGGAAGGTTCGGAATAATCGCCCCGCGTCGGTGTTCATCATGACAAGGTGACGGCGCGCGCTGGTCTGGAAGGTTTGTTGCGCAGGATGCCAAGGCGTGGCAGAAAGCCGACGGAACGGCGGCGCTGGCGCCAAGCTGGTCGGTTTCCGATCTATGAACGACATGTTTCAACGATAAGAGAACCTCAATGCGAAAACCCGTGCGCAAGGTGGTGTTCCCCGTCGCCGGTCTCGGCACGCGCTTCCTGCCCGCCACCAAGGCGATCCCGAAGGAAATGTTGCCTTTGGTCGATCGCCCGCTGTTGCAGCACGCCGTGGAAGAGGCGCGGGCGGCTGGCATCGAGGATTTCGTGTTCGTCACGGGCCGTTCCAAGCGCGCCATCGAAGACCATTTTGACGCCGACACCGAACTGAACCGCACCCTTGAGGAGCGCGGCAAGCTCGACGCCCTGGAAGAGGTGCGGCACAGCGAGATCGCGCCGGGTCGCTGCTTCTACACCCGTCAGCAGGTTCCGCTGGGTCTGGGCCACGCGGTGTGGTGCGCCCGCGCGGTGATCGGCAACGACCCCTTCGCCATCGTGCTGCCCGACGATTTCGTGCAGGGAAACACGCCCTGCCTGAAACAGATGGTCGAGGCCTATGACGAGGTGGGCGGCAACATCGTCGCCGTCGTCGATGTGCCGCGCGAACACACCAGCCGCTATGGCATTCTTGACGTCGAAAAGGACGATGGCCGTCTGGCCACCGTGCGCGGTCTGGTCGAAAAGCCCAAGCCGGAGGACGCGCCGTCGACCCTGTCGATCATCGGTCGCTACATCCTCCAGCCGGAAATTTTCGAGCATCTGGAGTTGCAGCAGCGCGGCGCGGGCAACGAAATCCAGTTGACCGACGCGATGGCCAAGCTGATCGGCAACCAACCCTTCCACGGCCTGCGCTTTGAAGGCACGCGTTTTGACTGCGGCGACAAGGTCGGCTTCATCGAGGCGACCGTCGCCTACGCGCTGAAGCGGCCCGACATGGCCGACAAGGTGCGTGAGATGCTGCGGAAATATTGCTGATCCACGGAAATTGTTGGAAACATACACCCGCCGCCGTTCGTTGACCCGGACGGCGGCGGGTGTTTGTGTTGCGACGGGTTGACCGACGAACGCCGCATGATGGAAGAGACAAGGGGCACACGATGCGCATCGCGATGATCGGCACGGGCTATGTCGGCTTGGTGTCCGGCGCCTGTTTTTCGGAGTTTGGCGTTCACGTCACCTGCGTCGACAAGGACGCGGAGAAGATCGAGCGGCTGAAGCGCGGCGAAATCCCAATTTATGAGCCGGGCCTTGACGATCTGGTCGCCCGCAACGTCGCCGCCGGTCGCCTGTCCTTCACCTTGGATCTGAAAGAGGCGATGGAGGGCGTTGACGCCGTGTTCATCGCCGTCGGCACGCCGTCGCGCCGGGGCGACGGGCACGCCGACCTGTCCTATGTGTACGGCGCGGCGGAAGAGATCGCACAGAACCTGGACCATTACACGGTGGTCGTCACCAAATCGACCGTGCCGGTCGGCACTGGTCGGGAGGTCGAGGCGATCATCCGCAAGGTCGCGCCGAACGCCGAGTTCGACGTCGCGTCCAACCCGGAATTTTTGCGCGAAGGCTCGGCCATCAGCGATTTCATGCGGCCCGACCGCGTCGTCATCGGCGCCAGTTCGGATCGCGCGGGCGAGGTGATGCGGCAATTGTACCGCCCGCTTTACCTGATTGAGACGCCCATCGTCGTCACGTCGCTGGAAACGGCGGAGCTGACGAAATACGCCGCCAACACCTTCCTCGCCGCCAAGATCACCTTCATCAACGAGATCGCCGATCTCTGCGAAAAGGTCGGGGCCAACGTCCATGACGTGGCGCGCGGCATCGGGTTGGACGGCCGCATCGGCAAGAAATTCCTGCACCCTGGTCCCGGCTACGGCGGCTCCTGTTTCCCCAAGGACACGCTGGCGTTGGTGCGCACCGCCCAGCAGGTCGGCAGCCCGCTGCGCATCATCGAGACGGTCGTCGACATCAACGACAAGCGCAAGAAGCAGATGGCCCAGCGCGTCATCGCCGCTTGCGGCGGCGACGTGACCGGCAAGACCATCGCCGTTCTGGGCGTCGCCTTCAAACCGAACACCGACGACATGCGCGACAGCCCGTCGCTGGACATCGTTCCGGCCCTTCAGGCGGCGGGCGCGACGGTGCGCGCCTATGACCCGGCGGCGATGCACGAGGCGGAAAAGCTGTTGCCCGGCGTGGTCTGGGCCAAGGACGCCTACAGCGCCCTGGACGGCGCGGATTGCGTCGCCATTCTGACGGAATGGAACGAGTTCCGGGCGCTGGATCTGCGGCGCGTCAAGGCGCTGTTGACGGCGCCGGTCATGGTGGACTTGCGCAACATTTACAACCCGGACGACATGGCCCAGGCTGGCTTCGTCTACAGCTCGATTGGTCGGCCCGCCGCGTCGACCAAAAGCCCGGCCAACACGACCGCTTGAACGACGGCGCCCAACGGAGGAAAAACAGCATGAGCGAAGCCCATATTTTCCATTCCACCGTCCTGCGTGAATACGACATTCGCGGCATCGTCGGCACGACGCTGAATCCCGCCGACGCGCTGGCCGTCGGTCGTTCCTTTGGCACCGTGGTTGTGCGCAAGGGCGGCAAGACCGTCTGCGTCGGCTATGACGGTCGTCTCTCCTCGCCCGCGTTGGAAGAGGCGCTGGTCGAAGGGCTGATGTCCACCGGCCTGCATGTCCTGCGCATCGGCCTTGGCCCGACGCCAATGCTGTATTTCGCCACCCGCGACCGCGAGGCGGCGGCCGGCATCATGATTACCGGCTCGCACAACCCGCCCGATTACAACGGCATCAAGATGATGCTGGGCAAGGGGCCGGTCTACGGTCAACAGATTCTGGAGCTTGGCGCGCTCGCCGCCGCCGCCGATTGGGAGCAGGGCGAAGGCTCCTCCGAAAAGATCGACGTTCAGGACGAGTATGTCGCCCGCCTGCTGAAGGATTACGACGGCCTCCGCGATCTGACCATCGCTTGGGATTCGGGCAACGGCGCGTCGGGCGAGATCCTGCGCCGTCTGACCGCCAAGCTGCCGGGCAAGCACGTCCTGCTGTTCGATGAGATCGACGGCAATTTCCCCAACCACCACCCCGATCCGACGGTGGAAAAGAACCTCGTCGATCTGAAGAAGGCGGTGGCCGATCATGGCTGCGACCTTGGCATCGGCTTTGACGGCGACGGCGACCGCATCGGCGCCATCGACCATCTGGGCCGCGTGGTGTGGGGCGACCAACTGGTCGCGCTCTACGCCGCCGACGTTTTGAAGAGCCACCCCGGCGCCACCATCATCGCCGACGTCAAGGCCAGCCAAGCCCTGTTCGACGAGATCGCCAAGCATGGCGGCGTGCCGCTGATGTGGAAGACCGGCCATTCGCTGTTGAAGGCGAAGATGGCGGAAACCGGATCGCCGCTGGCCGGTGAAATGTCGGGTCACATCTTCTTCGCCGACAAATGGTACGGCTTTGACGACGCGCTCTATTGCGGCGTTCGTCTGGTCGGTCTGGTCAGCAAGCTGGGCACGACCTTGGCCACGTTGCGCGACGGCCTGCCCGACATGATTAACACCCCGGAAACCCGCTTCCAGACCAGCGAGGAGCGCAAGTTCGCGGTGGTGGACGAGGTCAAGGAACGGTTGAAGGCGGCGGGCGCCAACGTCAACGACATCGACGGCGTGCGGGTCAGCACCCCGGACGGCTGGTGGTTGCTGCGCGCCTCCAACACCCAGGACGTGCTGGTCGCCCGCGCCGAATCCTTCACTCATGAAGGCTTGGAGCGTCTGAAAAGCGCGTTGATCGAACAGTTGCTGGCGTCGGGCCTGGAAGCCCCCTCTTTCGAGGGCGGCGGCACGGCCCACTGATCGGCGTTTGCTGATTGCAAAACAAACGGCCCGCCTCTTCCAAGGGGCGGGCCGTTTCGTTACAGGCGGCGCAACCGCGCCATCAGTTGTGGGTTGTCCCAGTTGGGTTGCCGGTCTTCGATGACCACCCGATGGGGCAGCGGCGCGGCGCGTTCCACCGTCACCTCGACCCAGCGCGGCACCAGCTCGTTGTTCAGGTCGTCGAGCACGGCCATGGCCAGGGATTCCGGGCTGGCTGCGTCGTTCGGCGGTTCGGCCAGATAGCGGGCGAGTCCGGCGACCTCCAAAACCAGCCGGTCGGGCACAAGACGGATGGTCAGCCGCGTGCCGGGGATTGGCTCGCCGCGCAGCTCCACCAGAAAGTCATGACGGCTGTCGGGCGACGGCGTTGTAGTCAGCGACTCCCGCCTCACGCCGAAACCCCCAACCCGGCCCGTCCGGCGCGGGTCAGCTTGACCCAGCTTTTCGCCCCGGATTGGAAGGACAGCCCACCGCTGTACCCCACGGCGCGGACGCTGTCGGCGAAGACCTGAATCAATTGAACGCGCAGATCGGGCGGCAACCCGGCGTGGCTGCGCAGAATCAGGTCGAAATGGTTTGGGCGCACCAGCCCATCCAACTGCATCGGGCCAAGACGGCTCATCTCCACGTCGATCAGGAAGCGGCTGCCAGGCTTGGCCTTTTCCTTGCCTTCGCCCCCCTCCTCATCGCCCTTCAGAGGGTGGACGTAGACATGGATGGGCTTGACGCCGTTGGCGTCCATCATCGGCAGGGTGTAGGGCCGCCAGTCGCCGGGCAGTGGTTCGGCGGCCTGTTGCTTGACGCTCTCAAAATCCTTTTCAAGCTGGGCCAACAGATCCCGGCGGCCAGATTTTTCCAGCGCGCTTGTCGCGTCCTCGCCCAGCCAGCTCCGCGCGTCGCCGCCTTGGATCGCCGCCATGAAGAAGCTGAGGGCCGCCGTCAGCTTGCGGTTTGGCTGCGGCATGGTCGCTTGCAGCGCGCGGGCCGCCGCCGGATCGCTGTTGAGCAGAGCCGCCATCGCCAGCCGCAACGCGGGCCAATCCCGCTCGCTCATCGGCGCCAACGGATCGCCGCCGGGAGGGGCGGCGGCTTGGGTGGCGCGGGCCAGATCGGTCAGCGCGGCGGTCACGGTGGAGCCTTGCGGCAAGCTGGCCGGGACGTTCAGCGCCAGCATGCCTTGTTTGGTCGCCAGAATCGGCTGACCCTGCGGCGTGCTTCCGGCCACGGTGCCGCGCAAAATGGGCGTGTCGGGGGCCAAATCAGCGGTGCTGCCATCGGTGGTGGGACGTTGACCGCCGTCGGTTAGATCCCCTTGCCCCCCTTGACCGCCCGGCTGCCGGGCCTGCCCTTGCCCGGCGTCGGGCGGCAGGTTCGGCTGGTTGGCTTGGGGCAGGGTGACGGTCAGGATTTTTAAGGCGACCGTCGCCCCGCGCGGCAGGTCCGGGGCCTCTGGGCGGGCGTCGGGATTGGTTGGCTTCAGCGTGGGCGTCTCCGCGCCGGGATGGGCGGCGTCCCCGCCCAACTCGACCGAAGCGTCCGGCATCGGGGCCGAGGGCAAGGGCGCGCTGGTGGACGGGCTGGCCGCCGCCCCGGAGGCAGGCGCTTGCGTCGCCGTCCCACCCGCAGGGGCAGCCGTCGCCGGTCCACTTCCGACCGACGGCGCGGCGGTGGTGGAGCCGGGAAGGGTGGGCTGGTTGGGCGCGGCGGCGCCGCTGGCGGTCGGCGGTCGCGTCGAGGTCGCCGCCGCCAACACCAGCGCCGGAACCACGGTTCCAACGGTCAACATCGGCAAGGTTGGAACGGCGGGAGTCGCCGTGGGCGTCGGCAAAATGACGCTGGGGGGTTGGGAACCGCCAATGGTCGGCGACGACGCTCCGCTCGCCGATCCAGCGGCGCCTGGCGTCGCAAGGCTTTGCAGCAGGATGAGCGCGGTTGGCTTGGTCTGTTGTCCCTGGGTTGATCCCGGCGTGATTTGCAGCGTCACCGGCTTGTCCACCGGCAGCGGGGTCGGGCTGTCGAGCAGCACCTCGCCAGCGGCGGTGCGGATTCGGGTCAGTCCTTCGGGCGTTTCACCGGCCACGGTGCCGGTCAGCACCACCGGGCGGCTGATGTCCTGAAGCCGGTCGGGCAGCTTGGCCACCGCCGCCTCGGCGACCGGCGTGGCTGGGGGAGTGGCTGGGCTTGTTCCCGCCGTTGAAACAGCCGGTGTGACCGGCGGTGGGATGGCCCCGCCCATCGCCGCCGTCAGGTGGGAGCGTTGGCGAGAAGCCGCTGCACGATGGCCTCCACGTCGCGGGCGGCGTCGCTGGCGGGCGAGCGGGTCAGCAGCGGCGTTTGGTTGCGAATGGCGTCGCGCACCTTCAGATCCCGGCGGATGATTCCGGCCAGCGACGGCTTGTATTTCAGGAAATTCTGACAGGCTTTCAGGATGGTGCCGTAGGTCCGTTCGCCATCCTTCACGCTCTGCGCCATGTTGACGACGATCCGCAGATCCGCCGCCGGGTTGGTGGCGTGGGTCAGCTTGATGAAGGCGTAGGCGTCGGTCAGCGAGGTCGGCTCGTCCGTCGTCACCACCAGCGTGACGCCCGCCGGGCCGGACAGGGTGCGCACCGTGCGGTCCACGCCCGCCCCCATGTCCATGACCACCCGGTCATAATCCTTGGCCAGCTCCAGCAAATCGTTGCGCAGGCTGGACAGGCGTTGGCTGGGCAATTGCGCCAGCGTGCCCGATCCAGACCGCCCGGCGATGATGTCGAATCCGGTGTCGGGGAAGCGTTGGGCGGCCTTGGCGAGCGTGACCTCGCCGTTGATGACGGCGCCCAGATCGTTTTTCGGCGAGAAACCAAGCTGAATGTCGACGTTGGCGAGGCCCAAATCGCCGTCGAACAGCAGCGTGTTCATCCCCGCCTTGGTCAGGGCGTGGCTGAGCGTGATGGAAAACCACGTCTTGCCGACGCCGCCCTTTCCGCTGGCCACGGCGATCACGTTGACGCCGCGCAGCGGGCGAACGTTCTTAAGGGCGGCCGGGAACACCGGATCGGTCATGGCAGAGTCCTCGACGCAGGCGAACTGGCGGCTTTTGCCTTGGTTGCGGGCTTGGTGGGTCTTGCGGCGGGCTTGTTGCGCGGGGCTGGAGCCGTCTCCCGCTCCTCCGCCTCCGCCTCCGCCTTTTCGGCGGGGGGAATAATCATACGGGCGAGCGACATTGGATTGAGCGTGGTCAGCCCCTCGGCGACCTTGGACGACACGCTGGCGTCGCAGAAGGACAGACGCGCCCGGTTGGCGATGGCCAGCAGGCTGCCCAACCGCCGGGTGATGTCCAGCCGCGTCACCAGCAGGCGGCGCACGCCGAGGGCCTTGAAAGCCAGCGCGATGTCCGACGCCTCCAACGCGTCCAGCCCGGCGGGCAGAACCAGCACCGGCTCGACCTCGCCCGCCGACAGCAGGGCGCGCAGATCGTCCATGTCCTCTTCGCTGAAGGGATTCCGTCCGGCGGTGTCCACCAGAACCAGATCGGTCTTGCGGTGAACCTCATAGGCGCCGGCCAGCGCGTCGGGATCCTCGACGGTCGCCAGCTTCAATTTCATCAGGCGGGTGAAAGCCGCAAGCTGGTCAACGCCGCCTGCGCGCACCGTGTCGGTGGTGATGACGCCGACCGACCGCTTTTTAAACACCGCGCGGGCGGCGAGTTTGGCGACGATCAGGGTCTTGCCGGTGCCCGGCGGGCCGACCAGCACCAGCGGCTTGACCGCTGAGCGGCCATCGGGCAGCGGGTTGAAGCTGTACATGGAATCGAGCGCCGACCCCAGCGCCAAACAAGGATCGTCGGTGTCCAGACCGGACGCCGCGTCGATCAACTGTTCGGCCAGCGCGGCGGGAACGCCGTGGCGGTGCAGGGCGTCGGCCACCGCCTCGCCCACGTCGATTTCGGGTTCGACCGGCTTTGCCGGTTTGCTGGGCTGGCGGTTGCGCTCCTGCGCGACCGGCATGTCGTCTTCTTCGACGGCGGCGGTGACGCGAACGCCGCCGCCTTCCTCCTCACGCGTGGCCACGATGATGGCTTCGTCGCCCAGAGACTGGCGCACCATCCGCATGGCGTCGGACATGGTTTTCGCGTGGAAGGACTTCAGCCGCATCGGCGGAGCCTTCGATCAGTCAGAGGAAGAGCGGATGGCGCCATGTCAGATCTGCCCCAGGGTCTTGATCCGCGCCTTGGGGTGAATCTCGTTCTGCGACATGACCACGGTCGTCGGTCGGAACCGCTCGACGATCGAGCGGACGAAGGGACGAATCAGCGGGCTGGTCAACAGGACGGGGCTCTCGCCCATCATGGCGTGTCGCTCGAAAGTTTGACGGACGGAGGTGATGAACTGCTGCAACTTGGACGGAGCCATCGTCAACTGCCGGTCGTCGCCGTCGCCCACCAGCGACTCCGCGAACGCCTGCTCCCATTCAGGGGACAGGGTGACGAGCGGGATGAAGCCCATCTCGTTCGTGTTCGTGTCGCAAATCTGCCGGGCGAGGCGTGACCGCACATGCTCGGTGATCTGGGTGATGCTGCGCGTCTGGCTGGCCGCTTCGGATACCCCTTCCAAGATGGTGGGAAGATCCCGGATCGAAACGCGTTCGGCAAGGAGATTCTGCAACACCCGTTGCAATCCGCCCACAGTGATCTGATTCGGCACCACGTCGGCGATCAGCTTTTGGTGATCCTTGTCGGTTTCATCCAGCAGCTTTTGCGTTTCGGTGAAGGACAACAGTTCGGGCATGTTGTCCTTGATAAGCTCGGTCAGATGGGTCGTCACCACGGTCGAGGGATCGACGACGGTGTAGCCCTTGAACAGCGCCTCTTCGCGATAGCCGGGTTCGATCCAGATCGCGGGCAGGCCAAAGGTCGGCTCCACCGTGGTTTCGCCGGGCAGGCTCATGGCGTCGCCGCGCGGATCCATGACCAGCAGCATGGTGGGGCGGATGTCGCCACGCCCGGCCTCGATCTCCTTGATGCGGATGATGTAGGTGTTGGGCGGCAGTTGCAGATTGTCCTGGATGCGGACGGCGGGCATGACGAAGCCGACCTCGCCCGCGATCTGCCGCCGCAAGCCCTTGATCTGATCGGTCAGCCGGTGGCTGCCCGCCTGCGGTTGGTTGATGAGCGACAGCAGGCCATAGCCAAGCTCCAACCGGATGAGGTCGATGGCCAGCGCCGTGGCGATGGGTTCGTCGGCCATTTGCGCGCCGCCCGGCCCCAAGCCGCCGGGCGCGCTGGCCGCCGACGCTTCCTCCGCCGCCCGCTGGGCCTCTTCGGCCTCCTGTTTGGCGCGCATCTTCGGCAGGTAATAGGCCGCGCCGCCGACCAGCGCGATGATCGGCACGAAGGTCAGCATCGGCATGCCGGGCAGCAGCGCCAAAACCAGGATCGCGCCCGCCGACAGGGCGAGCGCGGAGCTGTGGCCGGTCAACTGGCCGACCACGGCCTTGTCGGTCGAACCGCCGGCGCCGGCCTTCGACACCAGAAAGCCGGAGGAAATCGAGATGACCAGCGCCGGAATCTGCGAGACCAAACCGTCGCCGATGGTCAGCTTGGTGAAGGTGTCCAAGGCCTCCATCACCGGCATGCCGTGCCGGACCACGGCGATGGACACGCCGCCGATGATGTTGATGAACATAATCATCAGACCGGCGACCGCGTCGCCCTTGACGAATTTCGACGCGCCGTCCATGGAGCCGAAGAAGGCGCTTTCGTCTTCCAATTCCTTGCGGCGCGCGCGGGCGGTGGATTCGTCGATCATGCCCGCCGACAAATCGGCGTCGATGGCCATCTGCTTGCCGGGCATGGCGTCCAAGGTGAAACGCGCCGCCACTTCGGCGATGCGGCCCGAACCGGCGGTGATGACCTTGAAATTCACAATGGTCAGAATGCCGTAGACGATCACGCCGATGATGAAGTCGCCGCCCATCACGAAATTGGCGAACGCCTCGATGACGTGCCCGGCGGCGCTGGTGCCTTCGTGACCGTGCGTCAGGATCAGACGGGTCGAGGCCATGTTCAACGACAGCCGCAACAGCGTCGTAATCAACAAAATGGTCGGATAGGAGGACAGATCGAGCGGTTTGACGATGAACAGCGTCACCATCAGGATGAGGATCGAGACGGTGACGCTGATGCCCAGCATCATGTCGAGCAGAAGCGACGGCAACGGCATGATGAGGCCGATGACGATCATCATGATCCCCATCGCCATGATGACGTCGCCGCGTTTCAGCGACGTCTTGGCGACCTGGAACATCTCGCCGAACGCGGCCATGTTGCCGCTTCCGCCGCCACCGCCGGGGCCGCCGGGGTTGTGTTCGGTCAAGGCCATGCTGTGCCGCTCCAACGCTCAATCACGGGTCAAGCCGTCGCCCGTTCTTCGTTGCCCGGCGCGGCGACGGGGCGCCCCTCGTCGCCATACTGCTTCAGCTTGTTGCGCAGCGTGCGGATGGAAATGCCCAGGATGTTCGCGGCGTGGGTGCGGTTGCCCAGGCAATGGGTCAGGGTTTCCAGAATCAGGTCGCGCTCGACGTCGGCGACCGTGCGCCCGATCAGCGCCTGGAGCGTCGTGCCGCCGCCATTGCCGTTTCCATAGCCCGGCCCCTTGGCCCCCTTCGGTCCATAGCTGGTCGGCAAGGCGGCGGGCGGGGCGATGACCAGCGGCGGCGTGGTCGGTTGCAAGGCCGACGGGATGGCGGCGGGAACCGTTCCCCCCGGCCCGGCGAAGGGGTTGGCGACCGGCGAGTTGGCTGGGATCGACGCCTGCGCGCCGCCTTCCGGGGCCAGCATCTGGCTGGTCAGCATGATGGCTTCCGGCCCGACCTCTTCCCCGCGCGACAGCAGGACGGCGCGGTGCATGGTGTTTTCCAGCTCGCGCACGTTGCCGCGCCAATGATGGGCCTTCAGCATCAGCAGGGCGTCTTCGGTCAGACGCTTGTCGCCCAGCCCGTTCGCCTCGGCGTATTTCTTCAGGAAATGCTCGGCGATCATCGGAATGTCGGCCGGGCGTTCGCGCAAGGCCGGAATGGCGACGGCGAAGACGTTCAGGCGGAAATACAAATCCTCGCGGAAATTGCCCGACCGCACTTCCGCTTCCAGATTGCGGTTGGAGGTGGCGAGGATGCGGACGTTGATCTTGACCGGCTGGGCCGAGCCGATGCGGTCGATTTCCTTTTCCTGGATCGCGCGCAACAGTTTGGCCTGAAGACGCGGATGCATTTCCGACAATTCGTCGAGCAGCAGAGTGCCGTTGTTGGCCTCCTCGAACTTGCCGAGCCGTCGGGCGACGGCGCCGGTGAAGGCGCCCTTCTCGTGACCGAACAGTTCGGATTCCAGAAGATTTTCCGGGATGGCGGCGCAGTTCACCGCGACGAACGGTTCGTTCGCCCGTCGGCTCTTGCGGTGGATGTAGCGAGCCATCAGCTCCTTGCCGGTGCCGCTCTCGCCGGTAATCATGACCGAGGCGTCGCTGGGCGCCACTTGATCGGCCAGCCGCAGCGTCGCCAGCATCGCCGGATCGGAACAGACGATGGAGTGGCTTTCCTCGGCCACCGCTTCCAACACCGCCGCGATCAACTCGGCGTTGGGGGGCAGCGGCAGATACTCCTTGGCGCCCGCGCGGATGGCGCGCACGGCGGCGGCGGCGTCGGTGCCGATGCCGCAGGCGACCACCGGGATGGTGATCCGTTCGGCCTTCAGGCTGTCGATGAAGACGGCGACGTCGAGTTTGACGTCGATCATCACCAGATCGGCCCCGGCAGCGGCGCGCAAGGCGTTGAGCGCCCCCTCGATGCTGTCGGTGTGCGACACCTTGGCCCCCCGCTTCATGGCGATCTTGCCAGCGGCGGTGATGTAGCCTTCCAACGTTCCAACGATCAGCAGACGCATGGCGTTACGCTCCCACTCTCGGGGCTTCCCGGTCGAAATATTGGATCCGCTTTCCAGGCGGCAGAACGGCGTTCAGGAGCATCTCCAGACGCCGGGGATTTTCTTGGCGCGCGATGGAAACGGCGCCGATCGTGTAGAGAGTCTTGACCAGGGCGTCATCCTCCGCCGCCCGCTCGACCTTCGCGGCGAGCGGGGCGAGAACGACGTTGCCAAGAACCGCTCCGTAAAAGGTGGTCAGCAGCGCCAGCGCCATGGCCGGGCCGATGGCCGAGGGATCGTTCAGGCTGCCCAGCATCTGGACCAGACCGACCAGCGTGCCGATCAGCCCCATCGCCGGGGCGACTTCCGAGGCGCGGCGCAGCACGCCCGCGCTTTTGCCATGCCCGCCCGCCGAGGCTTCGACCTCGCCCGTCAGCATCCGTTCCATCACATCGGGCGGCAAGCCTTCAGTGATGAGCGTCACGCTGCGGTGAAGAAACGGTTCGGCGCGCAACTCGGGCAGCACGTTCTTCAAGGTTTCCGGGCCAGCCCGCCGCGCGGCTTCCGCCAGCAGCAGGACCTGACGCGCCACGCCCTTGGGGTCGAGCGTCTGGTGGATCAGCACGGCGGCGGCGTTCTTCCAGGCGACGGCGACGTCGCCCAGCGAGAAGGAGGCCGTCGTCACCGCCAGCGTGCCGCCCAGCACGATCATCAGCGAGGGCGGATCGACGAAGGCGCGCAAAGACCCGCCCGAGGTGATGGCGATCAGGATCACCGCCGCCGCCGCCGACAGGCCGACCAGGGTCGCCACGTCGAAACCACCGCGCAACCGCACGCTCCGCGCCGGGGCGGCGGGAGCCGTCGTCTTGGCCGGGGGCGATTCCGCGCGCGAGTCGGCGGACCGCGCCTCGGTCCGGGCGTCCGGCTTCGGCGGCGGTTTGGCGCGGGGCGCGCCCGGCGTTGCGGCGGCGTCGGAGGCGTTGGCCATCAGCCCCGATCCGACTTGATGATTTCCGTCATGGTCACGCCCAGCCGATCCTCCACCACCACGACCTCGCCACGGGCGACGAGACGGTTGTTGACGTAGATGTCGATGGCCTCGCCAACCTTGCGGTCCAGCTCAACCACGGCGCCACGACCCAGCTTCAGCAATTGGGCGACCTGCATGGTCGATTTGCCCAGCACCGCCGAGATCTGAACCGGGATGTCGTAGACGGCTTCCAGATCCTTGGCGACGCCGGATCCGTAATCGTCGCCGTCACCGGCGTTCAGGTCGTTCAGCGAGAAATTGTCGCTTGGCATAACGGTCTCTGACCTCCTCGTTTCCGACCCCCTTTAGACGGGGACCGGAGCCTCCAGCAGGCGCCCGGCGCAGCGCTCGATTTCCGCCATCAGTTGGGCGGTGTCGCGCTCCACGCCGCCGTCGGCCCATTCGATCCGGCAGCCGCCGGGGGCGACGGTGGAATCGCCAACCACCATCAGCTTTGCCCCAAAACCGCGCGACCCGACCGTTTGGTCGAGATGATCGCGGACCAGATCAATGGTGTCCTCGGCGACGCGGATCACCAGACGCGGTTCGTCGATCAAATCGGTCAGGCAGGCGCGCACCATGGCCTCCACCTCCACCATGCCGCCGCGCCGCGCCCATTCGGGCATCAGCTTGCGGACGATGGCCAAGGCCAGATAGATGGGCTGGTCGGACCGCATGGCGTTGGTCGCCTCGCGCTCGGCCAGCAGATGGGCGACTCCGTTGCTGATCTGGTCCAGCGCGTTGGCGATGCGGGCGTTGACCGTCGCCTCGATTTCGGTCTTGCCGCGCTCATAGCCGGTGTTCTGCCCGGCGACCATGCCCTCGCCAAAGCCCTTGCCGTAACCGGCGGCGGTGCCCTCCGACTTGCCGGCGGCGAAGCCTTCGGCGTGGCCTTGCGCGCGCGCGGCCTCCAACTCGGCTTCGCTGAAGGTTGGCGGCGGCGGGGGCGGGGGGGGCTCCGGCTCCTTCGGAAGTTCTGGTTCCGGCAGATACTCGTCATCCTCAGCGTGGGACATGCGCGGAACCGCGTCCACGTCGAAGGATTCGTCAAACAGGAATTTGCGGACGCTCATGGCCGAACCGTCCAGGCTTCAGGAAAAATGAACGTCATCGCTCAGCTCTCCTGATACAACCAGTTGCGCAGGATCGAGACCGCTTCTTCCGGGTGTTTGTCGACGATCTCGCCAACCTTGCGCAGCGAAGAGGCGCGCACGCGGCCCTCGACGCGGTTGATGTCGATCATCTGCTCCAACTCTTCGTCGGCTTGGGCGGCCTCCAGCGCCAGATCCTGGGCCAGCGCGCCGGTCGGCGCGGCCAGCGCGGCGGGCATGCCGGCCTGATCGGTCAGCAGCCGGTCCATCTCGTCGTCCTCCTGCATGTCCGCGCGTTCAAACGCGCGGGAAATCAGCGGACGGATGACCAGAAGGATGATGAGGACGGCGACGATGCCGAGAACCACCATTTCGGCGATGCGGAACACGTCGTCCTTGCCCAGACCCATGAACAGGTCTTCAGGCTTCGGCATGTCGTCTTCCGGGGTCCAGAAGCGCATGTTGATGACTTCCAGCGTGTCGCCGCGCACCGGGTCGAGACCGACGGCGGAGCGGACGAGCGCCTTGATGCTCTCCACCTCCTGCTCGGTGCGCGGTTGATAGACGGGCTGGTTGTCCTTTGACATCTGATAGGCGCCGTCCACCAGAACGGCGACCGACAGGCGGCGGACCTGTCCGCTTTCCCGGACGTGGGATTTGGAGGTCTTGGTGATCTCGTAATTGATCGTTTCTTCGGCGCGACTGGACTTGTTCGACGACAGCGGCCCGCTGGTGTTGCCCGACTGGGCGGTCGGCAGATTTTGATCGACCGTCACCGGGGCCAGCGGGTCGCGGTCGCTGCTTTCGTTCGATTCGTTGACCGTCTGGGTCGAACGGACGACTTGGCTTTCTGGGTCGAAGATTTCCGAATTCGTCGTGATTCGGTCGAAATCCAGATCCGCCGACACCTCGGCCCGGACCTTGCCGTAGCCCAGCGTGCGGCCCAACAAATCCTCGACGATGCGGGCCAGGCGGGTTTCATAGGCCTGCTTCTTCTCGTCGGCGTTCGCCATCATGGCGTCGGGCGTGTCGCTGCCGGTGCCGCGCGCCAACAGCTTGCCCTTGTCATCGACGATCGAGATCCGACCGGGGTCAAGGTTGGGAACCGACGCCGCGATCAATTGTTGGATCGCCTGGATATTTTCACGCGACAATTGCGCGCCGGGCCGCAGCTTCAAGAAGACGCTGGCGGTCGCCGGATTCTGCTGGCGGGCGAACAGTTCGCGCTTGGGCAGCACCAGATGGACGCGGGCCTGCTGAACGCCGTTCAACGTCTGCACCGTGCGCGCCATCTCGCCTTCCAGCGCGCGCAGGTGGTTGATGTTCTGCATGAAACTGGTGGCGCCGAAGCCTTCCGACTTGTCGAACAGCTCGTAACCGACCGACCCGCCGGACGGCAGGCCCTGGGCCGCCATCTTCATGCGCACCGGGCCAACCTGATCGGCGGGAACGGTGATCCTTGTGCCGGTCTTGTCCACGGTGAAGGGGATTTTGGACGCTTCCAGACTCTTCGCGATGGCCGCCGCTTCGCTGGGCTGGAGTTCGGCGTACAGCAGCTCCATCTCGGGCGTGGACAGGCGCGTCGTCAGATAGACGAAAAAGCCGATCAGCAGCAGGCCGACGCCGCCGATCGCCGCAAGGCGCGCGGGGCCGAGATTGCGCAAGGTCTGCAACAGGTTGTTCACGCGCCATCCCCAATCGGAATCCGTCCCGGCATCCTCACCCCATCCATCCGTTCCGCAATCGCGAACACGATGTTTGCAAGTTCCGCGCCGATCCCATGCATCAAAGGATCATGCTGGAGCGTCTTGATGAACAGAGGGTTAATGGGCGGCATATTTTGCCCAGTGCCCGGCAAAATATGCCTAGCGCAGGGCCGGTGTTGCCGGTTTGACACGCCGCCAACCACCACCCCCAGTGGTTTCCCCGTGGGGCAAAAAAACAATCATAGCGTATATGATGAATGGCTAAGTATTAAGGGAATTATCCAGGCCAGATGGAATAAATGCATCAGCTGAGGTTGACAATTGCCTCCCCCTGTCTTAGCTGAGTTGCAAATCATGCCCGTGTTCCGACGAATCAATCTCCGGTATCAGACATCTTCATGCTTGATCCGGCGGATTTGTTTTTTGCTGGATGGGCGCGCGCTAAATCACCCGAGGGGACTGCCATGAAAAGACGTGGCCGTGAGAAAAAAGAAGGCCTGAACGATGTTGATGTTTTCGTCGGACAACGTCTGCGGGAACTGAGAATGTTGGCGGGTCTAAGCCAGAGCGACGTCGCGGCGGCTTTGGGACTTACTTTCCAACAGTTGCAGAAATATGAGCGCGGGTTCAACCGTGTGTCGTCCAGCCGTCTGTTCAAGCTTGGGCAATTCTTCCGAGTTCCGGTTTCGGTGTTTTTTGACGGGCTGGAAAGCCGTCCGGCCACAGCCGACGCCGAGGCCTGCGTCGTGCGCGCCGCCGACTCCGACACGACGCTGGGGTCGCGGGAAGCCTTGATGCTGGCCCGTTATTTCCAAAGCATTCCCGATCCCCATGTCCGGGCGGCGATCCTGGAACTGGCGGAGCGGTGCGCCGACCAGACGCCTCTGGAGGGCGGGGCGGCGGATCATGCCGACGATCAGGTTCGGGCGGGTGGAACCGCCTGAGGCGACGCTCTTTTACGGGATGTTTTGAGCGATTCGGGCCGTGAGGCGCTTCAACTCCGCCAAAAAGCGGTCCGTCGCCAGACCGGGGGGCCATGGCTCCCAAGGAGCGCCGCCATAGGCTTTGGCCAGGGGGTCGGCGTCGAGCGGCTTGAAACGAATCTTCAGGGTCTTGCGCACTTCGTCGGGGGTCCAGCCGACGACGTGCACAGCCTCCGTCGCCGCCGCCACGCGGTCGGCGCGTTTGTGCGCGCGCTTTTCCTCGTCGGTCCAAGCGGGCAAGCCATAGCGTCGGAACACAGCCTCTTCGAGTCGGGCCGACAACGCTCGAAACCGCTCGCCGAGAAAAGGTTTCAGCACGCTGATGCAATCAAAGCCCAACAGCCCTTCTTCGGCGTCGTGCAACAGTTCGCGCAGTTCGCTGAGCGGATCAAGGCCGGTGGGCGCGGCGGCGCGGCGCAGCAGCATCACCGTGATGGAATGTTGGGCCACCGACAGCGGCAGCGGCCAGACGGAATGGCCGCCCCAGCGGTAGGTGCGCGCCAACCCCAGGGCAAGATCCCCGTCGTCCCAGTCAAACGGCGTCGGGTGCAAAAGATCCAAACGTCGGCCCGACGGCATGCGGACCCAGGCGCGCGCATCGCTGGACATCGGCGTTTCTCCCAATCTGTAAGGCCGCGCCGCCAACTACGGCATTCCGCCGCCTCTGCCAACTGTTCCAATCAAGGCACGCGCTGGTTGGTTTACGGTGAGCCGGCCCCGCTCCTGCGCTGAAACCGGGACGCGCGTCGAAAATTAATTGTCAATTAACGAGACCCGCCTTACCGTGAAAAGGCGTGAACAGGATGGCGGACCATTGTGAGGTCCGCTCGCCGAGCGACTTATGGGGGATGGGATCATGTCGGACGGTGTGTCAAGCGTCAGCCAGATGGTCTCGGACCTCAACAAGTCCCTCAAGGCCGCCATCGCCAATGTCCAATCCCAACAGCAGGCGCAGACCCCGGCGGCGGAGGTCAAGAGCTATGAAAAGCAGGTCCGCAAATCCTCATCGGACAGCCGCATGTTTGCGACCGACATCGGCGTTTTGTCGAAAAACGTCAGTCGGCTGAACGTGGTCGGCACGCTTGCGCCCAACGATCCGGTTGATTTTTACAAATTCCGCGTCACCAGCAAAGGTGAGGCGACGATGGGGCAAATTGGCGATCAGGGCGTGCAAGTGCAGTTGTTGAGCAAGACCGGCCAAGTGCTCGCCGACAGCAACAAGAACGCGGGCAAAGCCTATGATTCCTTCCGCAGTCTGCAACGTGGGCAGTTGTCGTTGGACCAAGGGGATTACACGGTGCGGCTAACCCGTGACAAAGGCGAATCGGCCAAGGATCCCAAGAATTACGCCATTCAGTTCAGCATGGGCGGCTATTCCCAGGATTACGACACCGTCGCCAAGGCGCCCCGCAAAGGCGACAGCCCGTTCCAGATGACGCAGGCCCAGCAGCAGATGCTTGATGGCCTGAACTCGGCGATCAGTTCGATGAACTCAATTCCGACCGGCCAGACCGGCACGCAAAAGCTGATGGGAAGTTTCAGCCTGTTCGCCTGACGCGGGTGATGACGGCGTTCCATGTTCGGTCATTAAAGCGTTGTTAACAGCCTTCGTTCCAAATCGGAACGGGCTGGTCGCGGGTTCGTGTGGGACACCCCGAGTGATCTGTGACGGCCAGTCAACAAACCGGGGTGGGGTGTATGTTCTACGAGTTGGCGGCGACCACATGGGGGTCGGAGGAGATCGCGGCGATTGACCGCGTCGTTGCGTCCGGTCGTTTCACCATGGGTGAACAGGTCGCGGCCTTTGAGCGTGAGTTCGCCGATTATTTCGGCGTGAAGCACGGAGTCATGGTCAATTCCGGCTCCTCGGCCAATTTGATCGCCGTCGCGGCCTTGGCCTATAAAAAGGAGCGCCCGCTCCAGCGCGGCGACGAGGTGATCGTTCCCGCCATCTCTTGGGCCACCACCTATCACCCACTGCAACAATATGGTCTGAAGCTCCGTTTCGTTGACGTTGAGCTGGACACGCTGAACATCGACGTCTCGAAGCTGGAACAAGCGCTGACCCCGCGCACGCGGGCGATTGTTCCGGTGTCGATTCTGGGCAACCCGGCGGCGCTGGACGTCATCCGGGCCTTCGCCGACGCCCATGGCCTGTATGTCATGGAAGACAATTGCGAATCGATGGACGCCGAACTGAACGGCAAGAAGGCGGGAACCTTCGGCGACCTCAACACGTTCAGCTTCTTCTTCTCGCACCACATCTCGACGATGGAAGGCGGGATGGTGCTGACCGACGATCTGGAACTGGCCCATCTGTGCCGGTCCATGCGCGCCCATGGTTGGACCCGCGACCTGCCGCACGACACCCCCTTGTACGAGCGCACGTCATCGGATCATTTCGAGGCCTACCGTTTCATCCTGCCCGGCTACAACGTCCGTCCGTTGGAGATGGAGGGCGCCATTGGTCGCGAGCAGTTGAAGAAGTTGCCGTCGCTGACCGCCGCCCGACGCAAGAACATGGCGTTGTTCCAGGCGCTGTTCGCCGGGGATGAGCGTTTCATCATCCAGCGGGAACATGGCGTTTCGTCCTGCTTCAGCTTCACCGTCATCCTCAATCCGGCCTTCAACCCGGATCGGGAAAAAGTGTTCGCCGCGCTGAAAGAGGCCGACATTGGCTTTCGCATCATCACCGGCGGCTGTTTTCTGCGCCATGACGTGCTGAAATATTACGATTACGACACGGTCGGCGCGATTGAGAACGCCTTCACGGCGCATGATCTGGGTTTCTTCGTTGGCAACCACCCCTTTGACCTGACCCCGCAGATCGAACGGCTGCGCGCCGTGCTTGATCGCGTGTGCTCCTGAGTCCTGACCGGAAGACGCCCATGGCCGACAGCAAGAACATCCTCATCACCGGCGGCGCCGGCTATCTCGGCTCCATCATGGTTCCGGCGCTGCTGGACGCCGGTCATAAGGTCACGGTGCTCGACAGTTTCCTGTTCCGACAAACGCCGCTGGCCCATGTCTGCGCCCACCCCAATTTCGACATCCATCGTGGCGACGCCCGCAACGAAGAGACCTTGCGCCCGCTGGTCGCCAAGGCGGACGTGGTGATCCCGCTGGCGGCGCTGGTCGGCGCGCCGATGTGCGACGCCGACATCCTGGCGGCGACCAGCACCAACCGCGACGCGGTGCTGACGCTGATTCGACTGCTGTCGAGTGAGCAGCGGATCATGATGCCGGTGACAAATTCCGGCTATGGTATTGGAGAAAAAGGGAAGTTCTGCACCGAAGACACGCCGTTGCGCCCGATCTCGCTGTATGGCCGCACCAAGGTGGAGGCGGAAACGGCGGTGTTGGAGCGCGGCAACTCCATCTCCTTCCGGCTGGCGACGGTGTTCGGCATGGCGCCGCGCATGCGGGTGGATTTGCTGGTCAACGACTTTGTCTATCGCGCCATTTATGATCGCGCGGTCGTCCTGTTCGAGCCGCATTTCAAGCGCAACTACATCCACATCCGCGACGTCGCCCGCGCTTTCCTGCACGGGCTGGACAATTTTGAAGCGATGAAGGATCGGCCCTACAACGTCGGCCTGTCGGACGCGAACCTGTCGAAATGGGAATTGTGCGAAGTCATCGCCCGCCATTTGCCGAAATTCGTGTTTCTGGAGGCCCCCATCGGCGAGGATCCCGACAAGCGCGATTACATCGTGTCGAACGAACGGATCGAAGCGACCGGCTACAAGCCCGCCTTCTCGCTCGACGACGGCGTTCGGGAGTTGATGAAGGGCTATCGCATGCTGCGCAACAGCCAGCATGGCAATGTCTGACCACGAACGCGCGGCGTTCGCATCGAACAAAGGCTCCTTCCGCCCATGACCACCCCCACCGACGGCCGCATCGACCTCGTGCTTGTCCATCCCGGTGGGCGGAAGCAGGTTTACCAGACTCTGGCCGACGACTTGACGGCGGTCGAACCGCCGGTGTGGTGCCGTTTGATCGCCGATTATTGCCGGACGCGGGGCCACCGGGTCGCCATCATCGACAGCGAGGCGGAATCGCTCGATCCGGCGGCCGTGGCTCTGCGGATCGCGGAGATGGATCCCCGGTTGGTGGCGCTGGTCGTCTATGGGCATCAACCGTCGGCGTCCACCCAGTCGCTTCCGGCGGCGGGCGCGGTGGCCCGCGCGGTGAAAGACGCCGCGCCGCGCCGTCCGATCATCCTGATTGGCGGCCACGCCGCAGCGTTGCCGGAGCGCACTTTGCGCGAGGAAGCGGTGGATTTCGTCGCGACCGGCGAGGGACCGGTGACGGTGGACGCCCTGCTGCGCGCCCTGCCGACCGACAGGTTGGACGTCATCGCCGATGTTCCCGGACTGGCCTTCTGGCAGGACACGGACGAAGGCGAGCGCGTGGTCCGACGCAGCGCTCCGGCCCCCTTGGTCGAGGATCTGGACGGCGACTTGTCCGGCGACGCTTGGGATCTGCTGCCGATGGACAAATATCGGGCGCACAATTGGCAGTGTTTCGGCGATATGGACCGCCGGATGCCTTATGCGTCGATCTACACGACGCTCGGCTGTCCCTACAAATGCAGCTTTTGCTGCATCAACGCGCCATTCGGCAAGAACGGCTACCGTTTCCGCAGCCCGGCGTCGGTGATCGCCGAGATTGATATCCTGATCGAGCGCTATGGCGTGCGCACCTTCAAGATCGTCGACGAGATGTTCGTGCTGAACGAGCGCCACGTCACCGCGATTTGCGAAGCGTTGATTCCGCGCAACGAGGCGCTGGGCGGAACGCTGAATTTCTGGGCCTACGCGCGGGTGGACACGGTCAAACCGGCGATGCTGGCGATGCTGCGCCGGGCTGGGGTTCGCTGGTTGGCGCTGGGCATCGAATCGGGCAGCAAGCATGTGCGCGACGGCGCCAAGAAAGCGCTGCGGTCGGAGGACATCGTCGGCATCGTCCGGGCGATCCAAGAGGCTGGCATCAACGTCATCGGCAACTACATCTTCGGGCTTCCCGACGATGATCTGGACTCGATGCGCGAGACTCTGGAGCTTGCCAAGGAATTGAACTGCGAGTTCGCCAATTTCTATTCGGCCATGGCCTATCCAGGCTCACCACTCTACAATCAGGCGGTGGAACGAGAGCGGGATTTGCCGGAAAGCTGGAGCGGTTATTCGCAGCACAGCTATGATTGCAAGCCACTGGCGACGGAGACACTGTCGGCGGCGGATGTTTTGCGGTTTCGGGATGCGGCCTTTACCGAATATTTCACCAATCCACGCTATTTGAAGATGGTCGATCAACGTTTCGGCGACGCCACCAGCCGTCACATTCGGTCGATGACCCGGCACACGCTTCGTCGTAAGCTGCTGGACGAGGCTGATGGTTTGCAGGAAAGGGCGATCGGTTGAGGTCTGAAGACGCTCTTGCCAACATTGACGTCGCGGTGCTGGCCGGTGGGCTGGGCACCCGCATCCGGGGTGTGCTGGGCGACACGCCGAAGGTTCTGGCTCCGGTGGCCGGTCGGGCTTTCCTTGGCCATCTGCTGGATTACCTGTCGACCTATGGCGCGCGCCGGGTGGTTTTGTGCCTGGGTCATCTGGCCGACCGGGTGACGGCGTGGCTGGCGCGCGGCGATTCGGCCGGCGCCATGGATGTGGTGTGTCAGATTGAACCCCGCCCCCTTGGCACCGCCGGGGCGTTGGGCTATGTCCGCAAGGAATTGCGGTCGAGCGTCGTTCTGGTTGTCAACGGCGACACGTTTCTCGACGCCGATTTGCGCGCTTTCGTCGCTTCGCACAGACTGTCAGGGGCTGAAGCGTCGGTGTTGTGCGTCAACGTGGACGACGCCGCCCGTTATGGCCGGGTGGACATTGGGCCGGACAGCCGCATTCGCCGCTTTGTCGAAAAGGCGCCGGGCAGCGGCACCATAAACGCCGGGGTCTATCTGTTTTCCACCGCATTCCTCGACCGGATCATCGCCGAGGGGGCCGTGTCGCTGGAACGCGACGTTCTGGAAAAAGCCCCGCCGGGCAGCCTGCACGCCCATGTGGCGAAGGCCCGTTTCATCGACATCGGCACGCCGGAGAGTCTGGCGGCGGCGGGCGGCGTGATCGTCGGGAGAGACGCGTGATTATCAGCCGCACCCCTTTCCGCGTCTCGCTGTTCGGAGGGGGCACCGATCTGCCGCAATGGTACAACCGTCATGGCGGCGCGGTGATCGGCGGGGCCATCGACAAATATTGCTACATCAGCCTGCGCGCTCTGCCGCCCTTCTTCGCGCACAAGCACCGCATCGTCTATTCCAACATCGAACAGGTGCGCGAGGTCGAGGAGATCAAGCACCCGTCGGTGCGCGCCTGTCTTTCCGAAATGGGCATCGAAAACGGGTTGGAGATCCACCACGACGGCGACCTTCCGGCGCGGTCCGGTTTGGGATCCTCCTCCTCCTTCACCGTTGGTCTGCTGAACGCGCTGCACGCGTATCGCGGCCATATGGCCAGCAAGCAGGAGTTGGCCGAGGAAGCGATCCGCATCGAGCAGGAGGTGATCGGTGAGAATGTCGGGTCGCAGGATCAAATTTGGGCGGCCTATGGCGGGCTGAACCGCATTGATTTCCAGCCCGACGGCGCCATCGACGTGACGCCGCTCATCATTGACCGCGACCGGCGCGACGCGCTCCAGAGCCATTTCGTCCTCTATTTCACCGGCCTGTCCCGCTTCGCTTCGACCATCGAGGGCGAGAAGATCGCCAACCTCGACAAGCGCGAGGCGCAACTGCACGCGCTGCGCGGCATGGTGGACGAAGCGGCGGCGATGCTGAGCGACCCCCGGCGCGACCTCTGCGATCTGGGCCGTTTGCTGCACGACGGTTGGATGCTCAAGCGCGAGCTGTCGACAAACGTGTCGAACACCGCCATTGATGAGCTGTATCAGGCCGCCCTGTCGGCGGGGGCCTTGGGCGGCAAGCTGTTGGGCGCGGGTGGCGGCGGCTTTTTGCTGCTGTTCATCCCACCGGAACGGCAAGCGGCGGTGCGGGAACGCCTGAAGGACTTCATCGCGGTGGCCTTCCGCTTCGACAGCGGCGGCAGCAAGATCGTCGTCTATGAACCCACTGATTTCGAGCGCCGCCGCCGCGCCTGACGCTTGCGTTGGAACCGGCGGCGATGGTGTTGAGAGGAAAGTCTCCGTGTCCATAGCCCAAGACGCCCAAGCCCCCGCCGTAGCGCAAGATCCGGCTGTGATCGAGCGCCTTTACCGCGCGCTGCGCCTGACCCGATTGGTGGAGGAGGAGGTGGCGCGCGTCTATCCGACCGACGTCATCAAAAGCCCGGTGCATCTGTCCATCGGGCAGGAATTCATCTCGGTCGGCGTCTGCGACGCGCTGGAACCACGCGATCATGTGTCGATCACCTACCGGGGCCACGCCGCCTACATCGCCAAGGGCGGCGACCTCAACGCGATGATCGCCGAGATGTACGGCAAAAAGGCGGGCTGCGCCCAGGGGCGCGGCGGGTCGATGCATCTGGTGGACATGCAAGCGGGGGTGATCGGCGCCTCGGCGGTGGTCGGCACCTCGATCCCGGTGGCGACCGGCTTCGCGCTTGCCGCCAAACGCAAGGCGACCGGCGGGGTGGTCGCCTGCTTCATCGGCGACGGCGCGACCGAAGAAGGGTGCTTCGCCGAAAGCCTGAATTTCGCGGCGCTGCACAAGCTGCCGATCCTGTTCGTCTGCGAAAACAACGGCTACGCCATTCACGAGCCGCTGGCGAAACGCTGGGCGACCGAACGGTTGTGCGAGCGGGTCGCGACCTACGGCATTCCGACGACGAAGATCACCGACGGCGACGTTTTCACCGTGCGCGACGCGGCGCGGTCGGCGGTGGCGGCGATGCGCGCCGGGCAGGGTCCGGCCTTTCTGGAAGTAACCTGCTATCGCTGGCGCGAGCATGTCGGCCCGAACGAGGATTTCAACCAAGGCTACCGCCCGGCGTCGGAGATGACGCCCTGGGCGGAACGCGACGAGGTGGCGCGGCTGGCCAGCCTGCTGCCGCCGGAGCGTGTCGCCGCCCTGGAGACGGAAATCGTCGCCACGGTGGCCGCCGCCTTCGCTTTCGCCGAAACCAGCCCCTTCCCGGTGTCCGAGGACCTCTATGACCACGTCTATGCCTGAAGGGCGCCTGCTGCGCTATGTTGACGCTCTGCGCGAAGCGGTCGCGCAGGAAATGCGGCGCGACGGGGACGTCTTCGTCTTCGGCCTCGACGTGGACGACCACAAGTCGATCCAGGGTTCGACCGCCGGTCTGTTGGCGGAATTCGGGCCGGAGCGCGTCTTCACCACGCCCTTGTCGGAAGACGCGATGACCGGCGTGGCCATCGGCGCGGCCATGGCCGGGATGCGCCCGATCCATGTCCACATCCGCATGGATTTCCTGCTGCTCTGCATGAACCAACTGGTCAACATCGCCGCCAAGGCGCGCGCCATGTATGGCGGGTCGGTCAAGGTGCCGCTGGTCGTCCGCTCCATGGTCGGCAAGTCGTGGGGGCAGGGCGCGCAGCACTCCCAGGGCCTGCATTCCATGTTCATGCATGTGCCGGGGCTGAAGGTGGTCGCGCCCAGCAACGCCCACGACGTCAAGGGCTGCATGATCGCGGCGATCCGCGACGACAACCCGGTGATCTTCATGGAACACCGGCTGCTGTACCCGACCGAGGCCTATGTCCCGGAAACCCCGTATGAGGTTTTGCCGGGCAAGGCGCGGGTGGTGGCGCCGGGCGACGACGTGACGTTGGTCGGCGTCTCCAACATGGTGCTGGAATGCCTGCGCGCGCGTGAATTGCTGGCGGAAATCGGCATCGGGGCGGAGGTGATCGACCCGATTTGGCTCGCCCCGCTCGACATCGACACCATCGTGGACTCCGCGCGGCGCACCCGGCGGCTGGTGGTGGCCGACAATGGCTGGACCGCCTGCGGGGTGGGGGCGGAGATCGTCGCGGCGGTGCTGGAGCGGGTCGGGCCGGAGGGCGGAATCGCCGTCAAGCGCATCGGCTTCGCCGCCACCGCCTGCCCGCCGTCGCCAGCGCTGGAGGCCGCCTTCTACCCGAATCCCGGCACCGTCGCTTCGACCGTTCATGCGCTGGTTCGTCCCACGGCCCCCGCCTGGACTCCCGACCCGGAACGGGCCAAACTCGCTCATCAGGCGCAGTTTCGCGGCCCCTTCTGACAGGGGAGCGGCTGCGCATTCGGACAGACGCCGATGGCCATCATCCTTGCCCGCGCCGACGCATCGCCTGAGATTGGAACGGGGCATGTGATGCGTTGCCTCGCGGTGGCCGAGGCGTTGCGCGACGACGGGCATGAGGTGCTGTTCGCCAGCGCCGAATCCACCCCGGCCATCGACCGACGGTTGAAAGCGGAGGGTTTCCGACAAATCGCCATCGCCGGGCCGGTGGGGCAGGCGGCGGATTTGGCGGCGACCCGCTCGGCCATGCGGTTGGAGCATTGTTCGGCGGTGATGCTGGACGGCTACCATTTTGGCGAAGCCTACCGCGCCGGGTTGCAGGCGGCGCGGATCCGTGTGATGGCGTGGGACGATCTGGGCGACGGCGGCGCGCTGCACGCCGATCTGGTGGTCAACGCCGCGCCGCAGGCGCATCGGCTGCCCTATGACCGCATGGCGCCGGGTGCGGTTCTGCTGCTCGGCCCCAGCTACGCGCCGTTGCGCCGGGAGTTGCGGTTGGCGGCGCGGGAAGCCCATCACGCCATCGCGGATCGTCCGGTTCTTTTGCTGACCTTCGGCGGGTCGGACCCGCTCGGGTTGACCGGGCCGCTGTTGGCGGCCTTGGCGGAACGACGGCCTGACGATTGCCGTTTGGTCGCCGTGGTCGGCGGCAGCAACCCGCGCGCGGCGGAGGTCGCCGCTCTGGCGGATCGTCTCGGGCCGGGCGTCGCCGTCCAGGTCGATTGCCCACGCATGGGGGCGGTGATGGCCGAATCCGGGCTGGCCGTGTCGGCGGGCGGCGGAACCATGGGGGAGTTGGCGGCTTTGGCTGTGCCCACGCTGCTGGTGGTGACGGCGGACAATCAGGCCTTGGCCAGCCAGGACGCGGCGACGCTGGGCTGGTGCGACGCGCTGGACGCGCGCGACGGCGACATGGTGGCGACCATCGCCGACGCAGCGTTGACGCTGTGGGCCGACGGCGCCCGCCGCCAGCGCATGGCGGCGGCGGCGGGCGCGTTGCCGCTGGACGGCGAGGGGGCGATTCGCATCGCCCGCGCTCTGACCGCGCCGCGCGCCCGCGCGCAGCCGCGCGTTCGGGCCTGATCGCGTTTTTCCGTCAGTCCACAACCCGCCAACTGCCGTCGCGCTGTTGGCACGCGGCGCCGACGCCCTGTTGCGTCCGCCCGCCGACGACGATGCTTGTCTGATACTCGCGGCAGAATTCGCCGCTTTGGCTGCGGCCATCCCGCACCGGGGTGTAGGTTCCGTAATTGCCGGTTTCCGGGTTGTTCCAACGGATGGTCTGGCCGGTCGGCGCGCCATAGGCGTTCTGGGCGGCCTGCTCCGCGTAGGTCTGATCGGCGCGGTCGAGCGAGGCGCCCGCCGCGTTGCCCAAGGCGGCGCCCAGCAGCGTGCCGATTCCCACCGCGACCAGCTTGCCGCTGCCGCCGCCAAAGCGCGACCCGGCGACGCCGCCGACCACGCCGCCCAGAATGGTTCCGGCGGTCTGTTTGTTGGCTTGAACGCCGCCGAAGCTGTCGCCGCCATAGCCGGGCTGGGCGCAACCGGCGAGCGGCGCGGCCAACAGGCTGGCGGACAGGAGGGCGGCGAGAAGGGGACGGGCGCTCATGGTTGGCTCTTTGGTTGCGCGATGCGAATCGCTGACACAGGGGTGAACATGGCAGACCCGCAAATTGTTCCATCCGCGTGACGCCATCGGTTGCTTGCCCCTATGATCCACGCAACGGCGCATCCAGCGCCGACAAGAAACACATGGGGGAAACGCGATGCTGCCGACCGGCGACCGCTATGAAACGGTGCGCGATCACTTCGTGTGGCGCGTGCCGGAACGTTACAACATAGGCGTGGACGTCTGTGACCGCTGGGCGGACGCGGACCCGCAACGGCTGGCCTTGATCCACAAACGCCGCGACGGCGGGGTGGAGGAGCACCGCTTCGCCGACATCCGCGCCCTGTCCAACCGCTTCGCCAACGTGCTGATCGCCCATGGGGTGGAACGGGGCGACCGGGTCGGCGTTTTGCTGCCGCAAGCCCCGGAAACCGCCATTTCCCACATCGCCGTTTACAAAATGGGCGGCGTCGCCGTGCCGCTCTTCGCCCTGTTCGGGGTCGAGGCGTTGGAATACCGGCTGGCCAATTGCGGGGCGCGGGCGGTGGTGACGGACGCGGCGGGGGCGGCCAAAATCGCCGAAATCCGGCATCGCCTGCCCGACCTGCGCGCGGTTTTTCGGATCGACGCCGAAGCCGACGCTGACGGCGGCGACGCCATGGACGGCTGCCTGGATTGGCACGGCCTGACCGACGCGGCGTCGGACGTTTTCACCCCGGTGGACACGGCGGCGGACGATCCGGCGATCATCATCTACACCTCCGGCACCACCGGACAGCCCAAGGGGGCGCTGCACGCCCATCGCGTGCTGCTGGGGCATCTGCCGGGGGTGGAGATGTCCCACGATCTGTTCCCGCAGCCGGGCGACCGCATTTGGACGCCCGCCGATTGGGCGTGGATCGGCGGCTTGCTCGACGTGCTGCTGCCCGCTTGGCACCATGGCGTGACCGTGGTGTCCCATCGGTTTGAGAAGTTCGACGGCGAGCAGGCCTTTCGTCTGCTGGCGGAGTTCCAGGTCCGCAACACATTTTTGCCGCCAACGGCGTTGAAGATGATGCGGTCGGTCGTCGATCCGGCGGCGCGCCACGCCTACCGCCTGCGCTCGGTCGCCAGCGGCGGCGAGACGTTGGGGGCGGAACTGCTGGATTGGGGCCGCCAGACCTTCGGCCTGACGATCAACGAGTTTTACGGCCAGACCGAATGCAACATGCTGGTCTCCTCCGCCGCGACGCTGATGCCGTCCAAGCCGGGGATCATCGGACGCCCGGCGCCGGGCCATGACGTGGCGGTGATCGACGAGCGGGGCGAGCGGCTGCCGCCCGGCGAATTGGGGTTGATCGCCGTGCGGCGGCCCGACCCGGTGATGTTTCTGGGCTATTGGAACAACCCGACGGCGACGGCGGCGAAATTCATCGGCGATTGGCTCGTCACCGGCGACCAGGGGGAGTTGGACGCCGACGGCTACATCCGCTTCGTCGGGCGGGACGATGACGTCATCACCTCGGCGGGCTACCGCATCGGCCCGGGCGAGATCGAGGATTGCCTGATCGGCCATCCCGCCGTGCGCATGGCCGCCGTGGTCGGCGCGCCCGACCCCCTGCGCACCGAGATCGTCAAGGCCTTCGTCGTGCTTCAGGACGGGGTGACGGCGGACGACGCGCTTGTCGCCTCGATCCAGGAGCATGTGAAAACCCGGCTGGCGGCGCATGAATACCCACGCGCCATCGTCTTTCTCGACAGCCTGCCCATGACCACCACCGGCAAGATCATCCGCCGAGAACTGCGCGACCGGACATGATGACCGAACTTCTGCTGTTGACCGCCGCCTTTTTGGCGGGGGCGATGAACGCCGTGGCCGGTGGGGGCAGCTTCCTCACCTTGCCCGCCTTGATCTACGCCGGGGCGCCGCCCGTCGCCGCCAACGCGACCGGCACGGTGGCGCTGCTGCCCGGCTACGCCAGCGGGCTGTACGGCTACCGCCAGGATTTGACTCCGGTGGGCGACGTCAGCTTGCCGTTGCTGTCTTTGGTCAGTCTGGCGGGCGGGTTGGCCGGGGCGGGGCTGTTGCTGGTGACGCCGGACGCGGTGTTTCGCGGCATCGTGCCATGGTTGCTGCTGGTCGCCACCGGGCTGTTCGCCTTTGGCGGCGCGTTGGCCGCCCGCCTGCGCGCGGTCGGGCTGCACGGGCGCGGCGCGCTGCTCGGCACGCTGTTCGCCGTGTCGGTTTATGGCGGCTATTTCAACGGCGGGCTGGGAATTTTGCTGCTGGCGCAGTTGAGCCTGTTCGGCATGACCAACCTCAACGCCATGAACGGGCTGAAAAATCTGTTCTCCACCGTGCTGACGGCGATCGCGGTGGCCGCTTACGCGCTGGGCGGGGCGGTGGATTGGCCCAAGGCCACGTTGATGGTGCTGGCGGCGGTGGCCGGGGGGTATGTCGGCGCGCGGCTGGGCCGCCGCATTCCCCAACCCATCCTGCGCGGGAGCATCATCGCCGTCGGCCTGGGCATGAGCGCGGTGTTTTTCGCCAAGTGAACAAGGCCCCGCGTGAGGAAAGATGAAAAAGGGAAGCGTGCGCGGTAAAGTGCGCTCCCCTTCGTTTCCGCCGGTGCGCCCGCCATGCTGTCCGTTTCCGATCTCGACCTGTTTTACGGCGACGCCCAGGCGCTTGACGGCGTGACGTTGGAGGTGGCGGAGGGATCGACCACGGCGATTGTCGGCGCGAACGGCGCGGGCAAAACCTCGTTGATCCGCACGGTGGCGGGCATTTTGAAACCGGCGCGCGGCAGCATCCGTTTCCGGGGCCGGGACATCGCGGGGCTGCCCAGCCACGTCGTGTGCGACCTCGGCGTTGGGCAGGTGGCGGAGGGGCGGCAAATCTTCCCCAGCCTGAGCATCCGCGAGAATTTGGAGATGGGCGCGGTCATCCCCCGCGCGCGCGCCTCGGCCAAGCAGACCATGGAACGGGTGCTGGCCCTGTTTCCCCGCCTGTTGGAGCGGATGGATCAGGCCGCCGGAACCCTGTCGGGCGGCGAACAGCAGATGCTGGCGATTGGCCGCTGTCTGATGGGCAAGCCCGATCTGATTATGTTCGACGAGCCGTCGCTTGGCCTGTCTCCCGCACTGGTGCAGGAGCTGTTCCGCATCATCCGCGCTTTGGCGGCGGACGGCATGACGATCATTCTGGTTGAACAGAACGTCGCGGCGTCGCTGAAAATCGCCCAACGCGCCTATGTTCTGGAAAATGGCCGGGTGGCGCTGTCCGGCACGGGCGCGGCGTTGCTGGACGATCCGGCGGTCAAACAGGCCTATTTGGGTCTGTGACGTCAGAAGGCGGACAAGGAGCGGGGGCGCCGCTCCTTGTCGCCAGTTGTCAGCGGGGCTGTTGCGCCTCCAGCGCGTAGCCCAACAACCGCTCCACCGAGCGGGCGCGGTCGCCGGTGTCGGCGAATCGCGCCTTGGCGGCGGCGGATTGTCGGGCGCGCAGATCGGCGTCCTCCACCAGAGCGACCGCCCGCTCCAGGAACGCCGCGTCGTCAGGGACGATGAAGGCGGGACCGGCGACGCTGGCGACGTCGCCGCCGCTGCGCGTGACCACCGGCAGCCCCTCGGCCAACGCGAAGGCGGCGCTGCCGCCACCGCCCTGGCGGGTCGGGTTCAGATAGGCCGTGACCACCCGATAGAAGGCGCGGATGTCGTCCACATGACCCAGAACGTCAACGCGGGCGGCGTTGCGCAGCGCGGCGACGCGGGCGGGCAGATTCTCCACCGCGCCCGCGAAGGCGACCCGCGCGGCAGGAAGCCGATCCAGCAGCGCGTCGATGCGGGCCAGGAACTCCGGCCCGGCCTCTTGATCCAGGCGGTTGCCGACGACGGCGAAGACTGGCATGCCGTCGTCCAGGCCAAAATCGCCGCGCGTCAGCGGCGCGCCGCCCTCGGGCAGAGTCCAACCGAAGGAGAAGGGGCGGAAACGGTCCCGCACGTCGTCGGGCCAGCCTTCCGCGCTGTCCTCCGGCCCCCAGCCCAGAATCAGCCGGGCGAGCGACGGCGGCAGCCCGGTCGAGGTCGGCAGGCAGACGACGGGCCGAGTGCGGGCGAACAGGTCGGCGATGGTGTTGGAGCCGCCGAACGACACGATGACGTCGGGATCGAAGCCTTCGACCGCGTCGACGATGGCGTGCAGCTTGCCTTCGTCAAAATGCTTTTGCGGAAAGGACAGCATCCGCACCCGCGCGCCGAAGGCGGTGATGGTCTGATCGCCGTCATACTCCTCGGTCACATTGTAGCTGTATTCGGGCACGAAGCCGTTTTCGCCCGCCACCGCCATGGCGTTGGGGTTGATGATGACGACCTCGCAGCCCTGCTCGTTCTGAAGGCGGCGGGCGTAGTCGAAGGCGTCCACCGTCGGCTGATGGCCCTGACCCAGCATCTGGTTGGTGATGAGCGCCACGCGCTTGATCGAGTCGCGCGGTTGGGCGCGGCGCACCCGAACGGCGATGCCGTAACGTCGGGAGGTTTCTTCGACCAGCAGGCGGTAAAATCGGCGGAAGGGGCCGCCGGTGAAAGCCCCGACGTCGCCCAGATGAGCCTCGCCCTGGAACAGGCGCATGGCCATGCCCCAATAGGCGTAATGGAGCGACGCCACAGAAAAACGCAGAGGCTCGTCCAGCACCGCCTGAACCAGATTCTGGTAATGCGCGATGTCGCCCGACAGCAAGAACAGCAAGGAATGACGGCGCATCACGTCGCCCATGCCATAACTCGCGTCAACCTCCGCCGTCGCAGCCTTGCGGGTGTCGTCGTCGTAGCGGCGGATCAGGTTGGCCAGCGCCCCGATGTTGGCCCAGCCTTCGCCCTGGTTGTTGAGCAGGGTCAGCGCGCGGGCGAAGCTGAGCGCGGCGTCGCGCGTCCGCCCGCAAGCGTGCAGGGCATGGCCGAGGTTGGCGTGGAACAGGGCCGATCCACCATCGCTGACCACCGCCTTGCCGATCAACTCCGCCGCTTCCGCCGCCCGTCCGCTTTGCAGGGCGATCACGCCCAGCAGATGCAGCGCGTCGGGGTGGCCGGGCGATGCGTCCAGCACATCGCGATACAGGCGCTGGGCCTCATCGGTGCGCCCGGCGCGGTGATGCTCGGTCGCGACGGCCAGCGTCTGTTCGATCATGTCCATGATGACGTTCCTGTTGCCGGGTCCGTGGGACCCTGAATTCGGCGGCTGGTTGTGCAGATCGTCTGTTTGATCCCCCCATATTTACCCTGTTTTGCCGACGGGGCGGTCAACTTTTCGCAGGGTCATGGGTGGGGCGGATGGAAAAGACGTCCGCTCTGTGCATCCTTCTGAAACATGCTATTGGCTGAGGCCACACGCGCCAACCGACCAGCAGGCGGCAAAATGAACCGGAACCAACGCAGGGCCGCCAACACGAACGCCAAGGGGGGCAAGGCCGCCGCCGCGCTGTTGGCGCAAGCCGTGCCGCTGCATCAGGTCGGTCGGCTGGCCGAGGCCGAGGCGCTCTATCGGCAGGCTTTGGCGGCCCACCCCCGCCAACCCGACGCGCTGCATCTGTTGGGCATGATCGCCTGCCAGACCGGACGTTTCGCCGAGGCCGCCGATCTGATTGGACAGGCTGTGGCCGCGAACCGGACAGCGCCCGATTATCACGCCAATCTGGCCTACGCGCTCCAGGCCCTGGGGCGGGCGGAGGAGGCCGAAGCGGCGGCCCGCGCCGCCCTGCGCCTGCGCTCTTCCTTCCCGGAAGCAGCCAACACGTTGGGCAACGCCCTGAACACGCAAGGGCGGTTCGATCAGGCCGCCGACGCCTACCGCGAAGCCCTGCGAACCCGGCCCGACTACGCCGAGGCGCTGGGCAATCTGGGCGCCGTCCTGCGCACGCTGAATCGTTCGGGCGAGGCCGAAGCGGTGTTGCGGCAGGCGTTGGCGCTGGCCCCGCGTCTCGCCGACGCCCGCGCCGCCCTTGGCCTCGCCCTGCTCGATCTGGACCGGAACGACGAGGGGGAGGCCGTTTTGCGCGAGGCGCTGCGCCAACGCCCCGATCACGCTGGGGCGTTGCTGGCTTTGGCGGGAGTGGCGCAGCGTCATGGCCAGACCGTCGAGCCGCTCTATCGGCGTTACATGACCCTGCAACCATCCGATGCGGAAGCCTGGAACGGCTGGGGACTGGATCAGCAAAAGCGTGACCGCGTTGACGAGGCCGCCGCCGCCTTCGCCAAGGCCCTGCGGTTGGTCCCGTCGATGACGGAAGCCTTGACCAATTTGGGCAGCGTGCGCCGCTTGCAAGGGCGCTGCGCCGAGGCGGCGGCCCTGCAACGCCGGGCGCTGGATCTGCGGCCCGACTACGCCGCCGCCCATTCCAACCTTGGTCAAGCCCTTCAGGATCTGGGCGACGACCGGGCGGCGGAAAACAGCTACACCCGCGCGTTGGAGTTTGATCCAAAGGAATCGACCGCCCGTTTCAACCGCGCCCTGCTGCGGCTGCGTCATGGTCGCCTGAAAACCGGGTGGGAGGATTACGCCGACCGTTTCACCTCTGGGCGTTTGGGGCGTTCACGCGAATTTCCCATGCCGGAATGGCGGGGCGAGGATTTGACCGGGCGCCGTTTGCTGCTGTGGGCGGAGCAAGGGTTGGGCGACGAGCTTATGTTCGGGTCGGTCCTGCCCGATCTGGTTGGTCGGGTCGGCTTCCTCATCATCGAATGCGATCCCCGGCTGGTTCCGCTGCTCCAGCGCTCCTTTCCGTCCGCGCTGGTCCGGGCGCCGACCCTGCGGCCCGATGACGCGGATCGCCATCTGCCCTTCGGCTCGCTGCCGCGCCTGCTGCGCGGGCGGTTGGCCGATTTCCCGGCGCGGTCAGGCTGGCTGGTCCCGGACCCGGCGCGCGCGGCGGATTGGCGCGGGCGGTTGGCCGGTTTGGGGCCGGGGCTGACCGTCGGCGTCGCCTGGACCAGCCGCCGGATCACCACGGAGCGGCGGGCCGCCTACACCACGCTCGACCAATGGGGGCCGCTGCTGCGCCTGCCCCATCTGCGGATCGTCAGCCTTCAGTATGACGGGCGGGAGGACGAGATCGCCGCCGCCGAACGTCGTTTCGGCGTGACCATCCATCGCTGGAGCGATCTGGACCAAACCGCCGATCTGGAGGGGACCGCCGCCCTGATCGCCGGGTTGGATCTTGTGGTGACGGTGGCCTCCTCAGCGGGCGAATTCGCCGGAGCGTTGGGCGTGCCGGTCTGGCGCCTTGGCGGCCTGGATTGGACCCATCTGGGGGCGGCGACCCGCCCCTGGTTCCCCAGCATGCGCAGTCTGCGTCCGCTGGTCGGTGGCGGACTTGATGGGGCAATTTTCCAGGCGTCTCAAGATATTCTACGTTTTTGTGGAGGTGATTTGTGAGCGTAGACGCATGGTTTTCCGAAGCCCTGCGCCTGCACCAAACGGGCGCTCTCGACGCGGCGGAAGCCTTGTACAGCAAGGTTTTGCGCGCACGCCCCAAGCACGCCGACGCGCTTCATCTGCTTGGCGTCCTTAAGCATCAGATGAATAAAAATGATGAAGCACTTGAATTTATTGATAAAGCAATCCGCCTTGACCCCAAACCCGCCGATTTTCACGGCAACCGGGGGTTGGCGCTCCAGGCGCTGGGTCGGCTGACGGAGGCGGTGGCGGCGCAAGAGCGCGCCATCGCCCGCAACCCCAACCACGCCGGGGCGCGGTTCAATTTGGGGCTAGCCCTGGCGGCGCTGGGGCAACGTGAGCACGCGGTTCTTCAATACGCGGAGGCGGCGCGGTTGGCCCCCGATCTGGCGGACGCGCACCTCAATCTCGGCGCGCTCCTGCATGATCTGGGGCGGTTTGAGGAGGCGGTCGCCGCGCACCGCCGGGCCGCCCAACGCTTGTCCAGCGACCCGCGCCCCTGGAACAACCTCGCCGCCAGCCTGAACGCCTTGGGCCGGGCCGGAGAGGCCGCCGACGCGCTGAGCCAAGCGCTGGCGCGCGGCGGCGCGGCGACCAGCGACGCCGTCGCGTTGGCTGGTCTCGCCGCCAGCCTGCACGCCGCCGGGCGGTTGGAAGAGGCCGCCGGGCGCTACATCGACGCGTTGAGGATTGAACCAGAAAATCCGATATTTTTGAACAATTTCGGCCTTCTTCTTCAAGCGATGAATCAACCGAACGACGCCGCGTCTTGCTTCGACGCGGCGATGGCGATAGACCCGAAATTCGCCGAACCCTGCGACAATCTCGGCTCGATCCGGGCCGCCCAAGGCCACCCGACGGAGGCCGAGGCCCTGCACAGCGCCGCACTGGCCCGCAAACCCGATCTGGCCGGGGCCTGGAACAATCTGGGCAACGCCCGCAAGGCGCAGGGTCGGACACAAGCGGCGTTGCCCGCCTGGCGGATCGCCGCCGCGCTGGAACCGGGTCGGGTGGAGGTTCACTCCAACCTCGGCAACGCTCTGCGGGAGGAAGAATGTTTTGCGGAGTCCGAAGCGTGCCACCGCCGCGCGCTTCGCCTCAACCCCGGCGCCGCCGTGCCGAACAACAATTATGGCCACGCCCTGCAAGGGCGGCAGGACTTTGCCGGGGCCGTTCCCTGCTACCGCCGCGCCGTCGCCCTGGATCCGGCCTACGCCGAAGCCTGGAGCAATCTTGGTCTGGCCGGGCAACGGCTGGGCGACCCACAGGCCGAGCGAAGCTATGACCGGGCGCTGCGGCTGCGGCCCGATCTGGCGCTGGCCCATTTCAACAAGGGGCTGTTGCGGTTGGAGCGTGGCGATTTGGCCGCTGGTTGGTCAGGCTACGCGTGGCGTTTCGCCTCCGGGCAGGTGGGGGTTGGGCGGCAACCGCGCGCGCAAGCGTGGCGGGGCGAAGATCTGACTGGGCGTCGCCTGTTGATCTGGGGAGAGCAGGGGGTGGGCGACAGCATCCTGTTTTCCGGTCTGTGCGCGGAAGTGGCGGCGCGAACCCGCTCCACCATCCTTGAGGTGGACCGGCGTCTGGTTCCACTTTTCGCGCGCTCTTTCCCCGGCGTCCTGGTGCGGGCCGAGGCCATTGACGGGCAGGGGCGGGAGAGCCGGGCGATCGCCGATTACGACCGCCATGTCCCGATGGGGTCGCTGGCGCGCGTGACCCGTCCCGGCCTGCCCGCGTTTCCCGCCCGACCCTCCTGGCTGGTTCCCGATCCGGCGCTGGTCGCGCAATGGCGGGATCGGGTGGCCAAACTGGGCGGCGCTTTGACCGTCGGCATCGGCTGGCGCAGCCAGTTTCTGACGGCGGAGCGTCGCGCCGCCTATCTTGATCTCAACCAGTGGGGAGCGCTGTTCGCCATTCCCGGAATCGCCTGGGTGGTTCTGCAATATGGCGATTGCGCGGACGAGATCCGGCAAGCCGAGGCGCGTTTCGGCGTTCGTCTGCACCGCTGGGACGATCTGAACCTGAAGGATGATTTCGATGGGGTGGCGGCGCTGATCGCCAATCTGGATTTGGTGATTTCGCCCGCCATGTCGGTTGGCGAGCTGGCGGGGGCGCTGGGCGCGCCGGTCTGGCGTTTCGGCACGCGCGACTGGACTCAACTGGGAGCGCGGGCGCGCCCATGGTTTCCGACGATGCGGCTGTTCCAACCGCGCGCGGGCGAGGCGTTGCCCGACACGCTGGCCCAGATGGCCGCCGACTTGCGCCGACTTGCGCCGTCAGAGGCGGCCAAAGCCGGGCCACCGTCGCCCGCCGACCCAAAGCTTTTGGCGGGGCTGCTGGGCGAGGGGCTGCGGCATCACCAAGCGGGGCGGTTGGCGGAGGCCGACGGCTGTTACCGCCGCATCCTGGCCTTGGATGGCGATCACGCGGACGCGCTGCATCTGTCGGGCGTCATCGCCCACCAGCAAGGGCGCAACCCGGAGGCCGCAGCCCTGATCGAAAGGGCCATCGCCCAACGGGGGGAGGTCGCCGAGTATCACGGCAATCTTGGATCCACGCTCCAGGCGCTTCACCGTTTGCCCGAGGCGGTGGCGCGCTACGAAACCGCGCTGCGCCTGCGCCCGGTCCACCCGGACGCGCTGAACAATCTGGGCAGCGCGCTTCAGGCGCTGGGCCGCTTGCCGGAAGCCGAGGCGCGGTATCGCGCCGCCTTGGCGCAGCGCCCGGATTTTCCTCAAGCGCTGGCCAATCTCGGCACCCTCCTGCACGCCATGGGGCGGAGGGTCGAAGCTCTGGCCTGCTTGAGTGACGCCGTGGCGCGCGATCCCCAGGCGCTCGACGCCCGGCTTGGGCTGGGCGCGCTGCTGAACGATCTGGGTCGGGCGGTCGAAGCCGCCGAACAGTATCGGGCGGCGCTGGCGTTGGCCGAGGACGACGCCGACGCCCACGCCGGTTTGGGCGTCGCCCTGTTCCATCTGGGCCGCCGCGCCGAAGCGGCGGACAGCCTGCGTCAGGCGGTGAATCTGGGCGGCGACCGGGCGGCGACGCTGGATTTGTTGGGGGCGATCCTGCGCGGATTGGGCGACCCGGCGGCGGCGGCTTGGCACCGGCGGGCCATCGCGCGGGAGCCGGATCGGGCGGCGACCCACGCCAATCTTGGCCTCGCGCTGGCCGGGCAGGGGCGGATTGAGGCCGCCATCGAACAGCACCGCCGCGCCCTGGCCCTGTTCCCGGCCTTCGTCGAGGCGCTGAACAATTTGGGCGTCGCCTTGCAAGGGCGCAGTGAAACCATAGACGACGCCATCGCCTGCTGCCGCCGCGCCGTGCGCCTGCGCCCGCAATCGGCGGAGAGCTGGGGCAATCTGGGAGCGTCCTTCCTGACCGGCAAGCGCTACGACGAGGCTGTGGCCGCTTGCCGGAACGCTCTCGTTCTGGCCCCGGCGCTGGCGGGGGCCTGGACCACCGGCGGCGCGGCGCTGAAAGGTTTGGGCCGCTTTGGCGCGGCGGCGGCGCGGCATCGCCGGGCCTTGCGGGTGACGCCCGGTCACGCGAAATCCTGGTCCAACCTTGGAACCGCTTTGGCCGGCGATTCGCGGTGGGACGACGCGCGAGCGGCGCTGCGGCGGGCGTTGGCGCTCAACCCCGCCTTGGCCGAGGCCCATCTCAACATCGGACACGCCGCGCAGGTTCTCGGGGCCACGCGGGAAGCCCGGCTGGGAGCGGAGCGGGCGTTGATCCTGATCCCGGATCGGGCCGACGCGCGGATGAACCGGGCGCTGCTGCGGTTGGCGGCGGGGGATCTGGCCGGGGGGTGGTCGGATTACCAACAGCGCTTCGCCAGCGGGGAGGCGCAGGCCCGACGCTTCGCCCTGCCCGAATGGCGGGGGGAAGACCTGGCCAGTCGGACCATCCTGGTTTGGGGAGAACAAGGGCTGGGCGACGAGATTCTGTTCGGCACGGTTTTGCCCGATCTGCTGGCGCGTGCCGGGCGGGTGATCGTCGAATGCGACCCGCGTCTGGTCCGCCTGTTCGCCCGCGCGCTGCCCGGCGCGTTGGTCCGTCCGCCGACGGTCGATCCGCGCGACGCCGATCACCACGCGCCGATGGGCGACGTCGCCGCGCGCCTGCGGCCCAGCCTTGCCGCCTTTCCCCCGCGCGTTCCCTTTCTGACGCCGTCGCCGGAGGACGCCCAGCGCTGGCGCGACCGTCTGGCGGCGTTGGGGCAAGGATTGACGGTGGGGGTTTGTTGGCGCAGCAGCCGGGTCACGGCGGAACGGGCCGGGGCCTACAGCCGCTTGGCGCAATGGGGAACGTTGTTGACCTTGCCCGGTCTGCGGCTGGTCAATCTGCAATATGACGAGTGCGCCGAGGAGTTGGCCGAGGCGCGGCGCCGCTTCGGCGTCGCCCCCCATGTTTGGCCCGATCTGGATCTGCGCGACGATCTGGACGACGTGGCGGCGCTGATGGCCGGGCTGGATCTGGTGGTGACGGCCCCGACGTCGGTCGGGGAACTGGCGGCGGCGGTGGGAACCCCGGTCTGGCGACTGAGCGGGGCGGGGGACTGGTCCACGCTGGGCAGCGCGGTTCGCCCCTGGTTTGCCACCATGGGTTTGCGCCAAGCTGGGGACGGCCATGACGCCGCGCTGGCCGAGGTCGCGCGGCGCCTGCGCCGGTTACAGGTCGCGAAAGCCCCGGCCCTCTAGAACCAGACGGCGCAGCAGCGGCGACAGTTCCCAATGGCTGCCGCCAAACCGGGCGTGGTAGCCCTCGACGGCCTCGGCGATCACCGGCAAACCCACCTGATCGGCCCAGAACAGCAGCCCGCCGCGATGGGCGGGAAAGCCGTAGCCGTGCAGCCAGATCGCGTCCACGTCCACCGGGCGGGCGGCGATTCCCTCATCCAGGATCTTGGCGGCCTCGTTGACCATGGCGTAGAGGCAGCGATCACGGATCTCGTCGTCCGACACCACGCGCGGGACGAGTCCCCGTTTGGCGCGGTCGGCGGATATCAAGGCGTCCACCGCCGGATCGGGGATGGCGACCCGGCTGCCCGGCTCGTAGCGGTAGATCCCGGCGTTGGTCTTTTGGCCGAAGCGCCCCTGTTCGGCCAGCGCGTCAAGCCAATTGACCGCTTGAGCGTCGGGATCGCCGGATTTGCGCCGCTCCTCGCGGATGCGCCAGCCGACGTCGATGCCCGCCAGATCGGTCATGGCGAAATGGCCGAGCGGAAAGCCAAACTCCGTCAGCACCCGGTCGGCCTGCTGGGGCGAGGCGCCCTCGTCCACCAGCGCCATGGATTCCCGCCCGCGCTGGTGCAGGATGCGGTTGCCGACGAAGCCATAGCAGACGCCGACCAGAACGCCGACCTTGCCAATCCGCCGCGCCAGATCCATCACGGTGGCCAGCACGTCGTCCGCCGTTTGCGCCCCCCGGACATTCTCCAGCAGGCGCATCACGTTGGCCGGGCTGAAGAAATGCATCCCCACCACGTCTTGCGGGCGGCTGGTCGCGGCGGCGATGGCGTTGACGTCCAACGTCGAGGTGTTGGTGGCCAAAATCGCCCCCGGCTTGCACACCCGGTCCAACTCCCCAAAGATCCGACGCTTGATCTCCATGTTTTCAAAGGCCGCTTCGATCACCAGATCGGCGTCGGCGAGATCGTCGTAGGACAGGGTGGGGCGGATCAACGCCATGCGGCTGTCCACCTGCGCGTCGGTCAGCTTACCCTTTTTCGCGCTGGCTTCGTAATTGCGGCGGATCGCCTGAACGCCCCGGTCGAGCGCTTCGGCGGCGGCGTCAAGCAATCGCACCGGAAAGCCCGCGTTGGCGAAGCACATGGCGATGCCGCCGCCCATGGTGCCGGCCCCGATCACGGCCACCGCGCGCACGTCACGTTTAGGCGTGTCGGTGGGCAGGCCGGGGATCTTGGCGACCTCCCGTTCGGCAAAGAAAGAGTGGATCAATCCGGCGCGCTGGGGCGACTCCATGCAGGCGAGAAACAACTCCCGCTCGCGCGCCACGCCGTCGGCGAAGGGCAGGGTGACGGCGGCCTCGACCGCGTCGACGCAGCGGTGCGGCGAAAACAGATGGGGCGCGCGCTTGGCCAGGACGGCGCGGCGCTCCGCGAACAGCGCCGGGTCGATGCCGGTGATTGTGTCGGTCCGCGCGCTGGTCGGGCGAGGCGTCCAGCCCTCCGCCAAGGCGCGTTCGGCCAGACGCAGGCCCGCGTCCAAGGCTGAATCGCTGTCATCGACCGCGTCGATCAAGCCAAGCTCCAGCGCCGTCGCCGCCGTCACCGGATCGCCCGACAGGATCATGTCCAGCGCCTTGGCCGGACCAATCAGGCGCGGCAAGCGTTGAGTGCCGCCAGCCCCTGGCAGAAGCCCGAGCTTCACCTCCGGCAAGCCCAGCTTGGCCGACCGCAAGGCCACGCGGAAGTGACAGGCCAAGGCGACCTCCAGCCCGCCGCCCAACGCCGTTCCGTGGATCGCCGCGACGATGGGCTTGGCGCTGGCGTCGAAGGCGGCGATCACCTCGGGCAGGATCGGCGGCTGGGACGGCTTGCCGAACTCCCGGATATCGGCCCCGGCCATGAAGGTTCGTCCGGCGGCGGTCAGCAGCAGGATGTCCGCCTCCGCGTCGGCCAACCCGGCGTCCAGCGCGCTCCGCAGGCCGCTGCGGACGCCGACGCCCACCGCGTTGACTGGCGGGTAATCAACGGTGATGACGCCGACGCGACCGACGCGCCGATAGGACACAACGCTGCTCACCATGATCGTCTGAACTCCCAAAGGGCGGATTCGGTTGGATGATTGTTGACGGGACGGGGCAGGCCCGGATGGTCAGTGTAGCAGACGAAAGCAGAGATGCAAGTTTTCGGAATTTAATTTCATTAAGCGGAATTTGATGAATCTCGATTTTTAACTCATAATATTAGTTATGGAAAATACGAGAGGGTTTGAGAAAAATGCGCGCTCTGGCGCAGGATGTGCCCGCCTATGCCGTATAACCTAACGTAAGCAACCTGGAGCGAACGGACACGGGCGTGGAGCCTTGGGCAGATGAGGCGGTTTCTGACGAGGCGCTGATGGCAGACGCCGCCGCCGGAGACAGCAAAGCGTTCGGAATTCTCACGCGCCGTCATCTGCGCCGCAGCATCGCCTTGGCCCAACGGGTCTCGGGCAACGCCAGCGACGCGGAAGAGATCGTGCAGGATGCGTTTCTTCAGATCTGGGCCAACGCGGATCGTTGGCGTGGCGATGGCACACGTTTTACAACGTGGCTGTACCGCATCGTGGTCAATCGAGCCATCGACTATCGGCGACGGCGGACCTTTGCCCCGCTTGACGCCGCCGACGAGATCGCCGACCCGGCCTGGAGCGCGGAAACATTGGTGGATGGCCGCAAGATTGGGGCGGAGGTGGACGCGGCGATCGCCGCCCTGCCGGAACGGCAACGCGCCGCCCTCAGTCTTTGCTATCATGAGGAGATGACCTGCGCGGAAGCGTCGGAGGTTCTCCAAGTGTCGGTGTCCGCCATGGAAAGTCTTCTCGTGCGGGCGCGCCGCGTGGTGCGCGCCCGTCTTCAACCCCTGATCCGTCAGAAGGACGGCGCACGGCCATGACACTCAAAGAGTTCACCCGTTATGCCTCGCTCCACGGCGCTGATCTTGATCGCTGGCCGGTCAAAATCGTTGACGCCGCCCGAGATTTTCTTGATCGCAGCGAGGAGGCGCGCAACGTCCTGGCCGACGCCGCGCTGACCGATGATTTGTTGAATCAGGCGACCATTCCCCATGTGTCGGCGGAGCGCGAACAGCGGGTGTTCGACCGGATCGCCGCACGAATCGCTGAACAGACTGCGCCGGATTTCGTGCCCTGGTTCCTCGCGAAATCCCCGATCCGCATCGCGCCGATGGCGGGGTTTCTCGCCATGATGGGATTTCTTGGGTTCCTGTCCTACACTCAGGGGCTGTTGCCCATGCCCAGCTCGACACCGTCGCATGACTTGTCGGGCGTGATGATCGTCAGCTATTTGGGAGAGATACGATGACGCCGCCGCCTCTTCGGCGCCGTTGGCCCTGGTTCCTTCTGATCGGCTCCTTGGCGGTCAACATGTTGGCCGGGGGCTTTGTGGTCGCGTACGCCCTGCGTCCGCCGCCTCCGCCGCCGGGGCCGGAACACGCGCTGGGGCATTTCATTGAACGGGCGGCGGAACGTCTGTCCCCCGAAGACGCGGCGATTTTGCGCCGCGCGCTGGAAGACGCCCGCCCGCTGTTTGTGCGGATCCACGCCGCGCGCGGTGATTTCGGGGCGCGGATGCGCACCGAGTTGATCGCGACTCCGTTCAATGCGGAACGGGTGCGGGCGCTGTTCGACAGCAACCGGGCCGCCGACGACGCTCTGCGCGCTGAGATTGAGGCCCGCGTGGTGGAAACGATGAAGCGCCTGTCGCCGCAAGGCCGTTTGGGGTTGGCGGAAAGCCGGATGCCGCCTTGATTTCGCACGCGTTGTTCTGTTGATGGAAGGGCCGGAACCGTTGGAGTTCCGGCCTTTTTTGTTTCTGGCCGCTACGCGGCCCGCGCGCTGCGCTCCAACAAAGCCAACAGCCCTGCCAGCAACTCGGTAGGCCGAGGCGGGCAGCCGGGGATGCGCAAATCGACGGGAATCACCGTCTCCACCGGGCCGAGGCAAGCGTAGGATCCGGCGAACAATCCGCCGTCAATCGCGCAGGCCCCGCAGGCCACCACCCATTTGGGATCGGGCGTCGCCTCCCAGGTCCGGCGCAGGGCGTCAGCCATGTTTTTGGTGACAGGCCCCGTCACCAGCAGCACGTCGGCGTGGCGAGGCGAGGCGACGAAACGCAGACCGAAACGTTCCAGGTCATAGAGCGGGTTGTTCAAGGCGTGGAGTTCCAACTCGCAACCGTTGCAAGACCCGGCGTCCACCGCGCGGATCGACAGGCTGCGGCCCAGCCGCGCCTTGGCGGCGCGGTCCACCTGCCCCGCCAGTTCGGCCAAGCCGTCGGGCGACGGATCAGGGGCGGTTTCCGTCACCGGACCGCCGGTCAGCGACCGCAGGATGTGCTTGAACATGGTCCGCCTCCCCTACAGGTCGTGGCCGGAATAGGAACAATTGAAGGATTTGTTGCACAACGGAAAATCGGCGACGATGTTGCCCTCGATGGCGGCCTCCAACAGCGGCCATTGGAACCAGGAGGGATCGCGCGGGTGGCAGCGCTCCACCGTTCCGTCGGCGGCGATCCGCACCCAGGTCAGAATCTCGCCCCGGAAGGATTCGACCAGCGCCATCCCCTCGCCTCCCCCGCTCGCCTTGGCGTGGTCCAGGACATGGTTCAAGGCGAGCAGCGGCGGCGGGGTGATGCCGTCGGGGCCGCGCGGCACGCCGGGCATGCGGCGGACGATCTGCTCGACCAACGACAGGGACTGTTCGACCTCGCGGATGCGGATCCAGACGCGCGCGTTCACGTCGCCCTCGGTCAGGACGGGAACCTCGAACTCAAGATCGCTGTAGGGGGCGTAGCCGGGCGATTTGCGGGCGTCCAGCCCCCGGCCCGACGCCCGCCCGACAGGACCACCGGCGCCAAAGCGGTTGACCAGCCCGGTGTTGACGATCCCGGTGGACACCGTCCGGTCCTGCAAAGACGCCTTTTCGTCGTAAATGGCGACCAGCGGGGCGAAGCGGCGGCGCAACTCGACGGTCAGGTCGAGCAGCCGTTTCGGCCCGGTTTCGGCGATGTCCGGGAAAACGCCGCCGGGGACCACGCAATCCATCATCAGCCGGTGGCCAAAACAGGCGTCGGCGGCGCGCAACACGGCCTCGCGCAATTGGCTGAGTTCGGCCAGCATGAAGGCGAAGGCGGCGTCGTTGCAGATCGCGCCAATATCGCCAAAATGGTTGGCGAGTCGCTCCAACTCCGCCATCAGGGCGCGCAGCCACAGCGCGCGCGGCGGGACCGAGAGAGAGAGAGCGGATTCGACCGCGCGGGCGAAGGCGATGGAGTGCGCGACCGTGCTGTCGCCCGACAACCGGGCGATGATCCGCGCCGCCTCCAACACCGGCTTGCCGCGCGTCAGCCCCTCGATCCCCTTGTGGACGTAGCCAAGCCGCTCCTCCAACCGCGCCACGGTTTCGCCGTTGGCGGTGAAACGAAAATGGCCGGGTTCGATGATCCCCGCATGGACCGGGCCAACCGGAATTTGATGCAGGCCGTGGCCTTCGCTTTTCAGGAAGGGGTAGGGCGCGGTTTCCGACGTGGCGCCTTCCTCCGGCGTCTGGGCCAACGGATGACGCACGCCCCAGCGCCCATGATCCAACCAGGGGCGCGGGTCAGTGATTCCCTCAGCGATCAGGCCGAACAGGTCGCAGGCGGCGCGCTCCAACCGGATGGCGGCGGGGCGGACGGCGGACAGGCTGGGGAACCGCCCGTCCGGGCATGGCAGGCTGACCAGCCCGACGTCGCCGGACAGATCCTCGCGCAGAGCGGCGTGAACCGTCAGGACGTCGGCGTCACGGTCGCCCCACAGGCCCAGCAGCGACCAGTTGTTTTGCCCCAGATGGTCGATCAACAGCCGCCAACCGGCGCGGTCGGTGACGTGGCGCGGCCAGGGCCGATGGTTCGGCGCCGGGCGGCCAAGGCGGTTGAGCAGACCGAACAGGGGTTCTTCGCCGTACATGCGCCCTCCCCTAACCCAACATCGCGGCGACGGTCTGGAACCAGGCGACCAGCGGTCCCGGCAACCACAGCCCGGCCAGCAGCACCAGCGCCAGATGCGCGTAAAGCGGCGCCAGCGTCCCGTGAAGCGGGTGGCTTTCCCCCGTCGGCGCGCCAAAACAGATTTGCTGAACCCGCAGGACCAGCGCCCCAAAGGCCAACAGAATGCCCAAAACCAGGACCAGCGCCAACAGAGGTTGCCGCGCGAAGGTGTTGCTGATGAGCAGGAACTCGCTCATGAACACGCCAAAGGGCGGCAACCCGGCGATCGCCACCACCCCGGCCAGAAGGCCCCAGCCCAAGGCCGGATGGCTGACGGTCAGCCCCCGGATGCCGTCGATCCTTTGAGTGCCCTTGGCCTGCGTCGCGTGGCCGACGGCGTAGAAGATCGCCGATTTGGTCAGGCTGTGCATCGCCATGTGCAGCAGACCGGCGAAATTCGCCAACGGCCCGCCGATGCCGAAGGCAAAGGCGATGATGCCCATATGCTCGATGGAGCTGTAGGCGAAGAAGCGTTTGATGTCGCGCCGCCGGTACAGCATCAGCCCGGCCAACAACAGCGACGACAGCCCCATCGTCATCATCAACGGCCCGGGCGCCATCGTCGCCCCGTTCGCCGCCAGCAGCATCTTGAACCGCAACACGGCGTAGAGCGCCACATTCAGCAGCAACCCCGACAGCACGGCGGAAATCGGCGTCGGGCCTTCGGCGTGGGCGTCGGGCAACCAGGCGTGCAGCGGGGCCAGACCAACCTTGGTGCCATAGCCGATCAGCAGAAAGACGAAGGCGAGGTTGAGGATGTTCGGCTCGATCTTCGCGCTGTCGGCCAGCAGTCGGGTCCAGGTCATCGCCGCCAGTCCCGGCCCCATCACCGGCTGCGCCGCCAGATAGATCAGGATGGTGCCGAACAGGGCCAGCGCGATGCCGACGCCGCACAGGATGAAGTATTTCCACGCCGCCTCGATGCTGGCCGCCGTGCGGTACAGGCTGACCATCAGAACGGTGGTCAGAGTCGCCCCCTCCACCGCCACCCACAGCACGCCCAGATTGTTGGCCGACAAGGCCAGCAGCATGGTGAACAGGAAGGCCTGATACATGGCGTGGTAAAAACGCAGCCGCAGCGGGTTCAGCTTGCCGCTCGCCACCTCATGCCCGATGTAGCTGGCCGAGAAGACCGAAGTGGTCAGCCCGACGAAGGCGGTCAGGGCGATCAAGGTGACGTTGAAGGCGTCCAGCACCAGCATGGCGGTGGCCGCCGGTTTGGCGGTGAACAGGGTCAACGTCGCCGCCAACGTCACCGCGCAGGCCCCGACGTTCAGCCAGGAGGCCACGCGCCAGTTGGGCACGAGAACCAGCAAAAGCGCGGCGACCAGCGGCGCGATCAGGACGAAGGGCAGCGCCGGAGTCAATCGCTTTCCCCCCGGAAACTTTCGATCTTGCGCATATCCAACGTCTCGAACCGTTCGCGAATCTGGAACAGGAAGATGCCGAAGATGATGAAGGCGACCATGACGGAAAAGGCGATGGACATCTCCACCACCAGCGGCATCCCCGCCACGCCGACCGCCGCCAGAATCAAGCCATTCTCGATGGACATGAAACCGACCACCTGGCTGACCGCGTTGCGTCGTGAAATCATCATCAACAGCCCCAGCAGCACCACCGACAGCGACAGCGCCAGATCCTCGCGGGTCAACGCCGTGGCGTTCTCCGTCACCGGCAGAACCAGCAGGATCGACAGCGTGACCAGCGACACCCCGGCCACCATGGTCAAGCCGATGCCCAGCGCCGGTTCGACCGTCCGTTCGATGTGCAGGCGTTGGATGATCCGGTGCAGCGCCAGCGGAATGGCGATGGCCTTCAGGGTCAAGGTCAGGATCGCGGTGATGTAGAGATGCGGCTCGTCATGGGCGTAGGCCTGCCACGCCGCCGCCCCGCTCAGCGCCAACGCTTGGACGGTGAAGACGTTCAGCAGCGAGAACAACCGCCGTTGGTAGAGCAGCGCGAAGCTGGTCAACAAAACCAGCGCGCCGAGCAGGTGGGCCGCGTCGTAACCGATGTCGATCACTCACACCCCCCGCGACACGTAAAGGAAGATGGCCCCCAGCAGGCTGAGCAGCAACGCCCCGCCCAGAAATTCGCCGACGCGAAAGACGCGCATCTTGGCGACGCTGGTCTCGAACACCGCCAGCGCGGTTCCCGCCGCCGCCAGCTTGGCCAGAAAACTCAGCAAACCAATCAACAGATTGCCTTGGGTCGGCGTCGCCATGCCCCAGGGCAGAAAAACGCAGGCGATCAGCGCGGCGTAGAGCAGCAGCTTGAGCATCGCCGCGCCTTCGATCAGCGCCAGATGGCGACCGGAATATTCCAGCACCATCGCCTCATGCACCATGGTCAGTTCCAGATGCGTCGCCGGGTTGTCGATGGGGATGCGGGCGTTCTCGGCGATCGCCACCATCACCAGCGCGATCAACGCCAGCGCCAGCGACACCCGCAAGCCCACGGTTCCGCCCATCATATAGGTGGCGATTTCCGCCAGCGAGGTGGTGCGGACCAGCACGGCGACGGAAAACACCACCATCAGCATCGCCGGTTCGGCCAGCGCCGCGATCATCATCTCGCGCGAGGAGCCGATGCCGCCGAAGCTGGTTCCCGTGTCCATCCCGGCCAGAGCCAGGAAGAAACGCGCGGTTCCCAACAGCGCGATCAACGCGATCAAATCGGCGGTGGGGGCCAGCGCCAGATCGGTGGTGAAAACCGGCACCAACCCGGCGGCCAGCCAAATGGCGGTGAACATCACATAAGGGACGGAACGGAACAGCCAGGAGGCGTTGTCAGCCAACACCGCCTCTTTGCGCAGCAGCCGGGCGAGGTCGCGATAGGGCTGAAGCAAAGACGGCCCCCGCCGCCCCAGCAGCCGCGCCTTGACCAGCCGCACCCAGCCGGTCAGCAAGGGCGACAGGGCCAGCACCAGCGCCATTTGCACGATCTGGTGGATCACCGACGCGATCATGACCGCACCACCGCGACCAGCGCCAGAACCACCACCAGCGCGGTGAACATCAAAGTCAGATAGCTGCGGATGGTCAGGAATTGCAGCACGTCGGCCCGGTCGGCCAGCCAATTCACCGTGCGGCGGATCGGGGTGAACAGATAGGCCCAGGCCGGATCGGTCCAGCGCACGGTCAGGCGGGCGGGCCGGGTGTCGCCCGGTTCCGGCATCTCAACCCGGTCATGGGCGTTGAACACCGTGCCGCCGAAAGCGCGGCGGATCGGTTGGGCGAAGCTCGACGCGCTGTATTGCGACAGGGCCGTCGGGTCCGGCTCCACATGGCCGCAACCCCAAGCGATGGACCAGCGCACCTTGTCCGAGGCCCAGCGGTGGATGACCAGCACCAGCGGAATCGACAGCGCGGCGATGGCGGCCAGCATAATCAATCCGTTGTAAGAGTTGCCGATGGCCGAGGTCGGGGCCAGCCAGATCCAGGGCTGATAGCTGCGGTCGTCGAACGGTCCGGCCTCCACCATCGCGCGGACGGCGGGTTCAAACAGACGGATCAGGAAGGTCGGCAACACGCCCAACACCACGCAAAGAGCCGCTGGGATCATCATCCCCGCCCGCATGGCGACGCCAACCTCCCCCGCCCCTGCGGCCTCGCTTGAGCGCGGGCGCCCGAGGAAGGCGACGCCATAGAGCCGGACGAAGCAAGCCGCCGCCAGGGCCGCCGCCAACGCCACGACCGCGCCGACCACGGCGATGCCGATCTTCAGCGACCATTCCGGCAAAGCCGGAGCGTTCAAAATCGCCTGGAACAGCAGCCATTCGCCGACAAAGCCGTTCAGCGGCGGCAAGGCGGAAATCGCCGCCGCGCCGATCAAGGCCAGAACCGCCGTCACCGGCATTCGATGGATCAACCCGCCCAGCCGGTTCAAATCACGCGATCCGGTCGCCGTCAGAACGGCTCCGGCGACAAAGAACAGCAGGCTCTTGAACAGCGAATGGTTGACGACGTGCAGCAGCGCGGCGCTCAGCGCCAGGGCCGCGATCACCGGGGTGTGGCTGGCCTTGAAGACCAGCGCCAGCCCCAGCGCGATGACGATCACCCCGATGTTTTCAATGGTGGAACAGGCCAGCAGCCGTTTCACGTCGTCTTGCATCAGGGCGTAGAGCACCCCCATCACCGCCGTGACCGCGCCCACGATCATCAGCGCCCCACCCCACCACCAGACCGGCTCGCCCAGCAGATCGAACAGCACGCGGACCATGGCGTAAATCGCCACCTTGGTCATGACGCCCGACATCAGGGCCGACACATGGCTGGGCGCGGCGGGATGGGCCAGCGGCAGCCAGACATGCAGCGGAACCAACCCGGCCTTTGACCCGGCCCCCAGCAGGACCAGCAGCACGGCCAGCGCCGCCGCGCCTGCGGTCGGCGCGTGTTGGCGGATGGCGTCGAACTGGTAATCGCCCGCCCCGCTGGCCAGCAGGCCAAAGGCCAGCAGCAAGCAGGCCGTTCCGGCGCTCGCCATAATCAGATAGAGGCGCGCGGCCTCCGACGTGTCCGGCTCGCGGTGGGTGGACAGCACCAACAGCCAGGAGGTCAGCGACATGAATTCCCACGACACCAGAAAGGTGAAGGCGTCGTCGGCCAGCAGCACCAGACTCATGCCCGCCAGAAACAGAGGGAAAAAGGGCAAAACCGGGCCGGAGTCGCCGTGCCCATGCCCGCTTCCATGCCCGTCCGTCTGCGCCCGTTCATAGCCCCAACCGAACAGGCTGGCGGTCACGCCGCCAAAATTCACCACCAGCAGGAAAAAGGCGCTCAAGCCATCGGCCCGCAGATGCGCGCCGATCCAGGGCAGGCCCATCGGCAGGGTGATGGTCGCGGCCCCGCTCCGCCCCGCCAACGCGAAGCCAGCCCACAGGGCGACCACCGCGCAGACCGTCGCCGTTCCGCCATAAACGACCGCGCCGCCCCACGGCGCGCGACGCGCGACCACCCCGACGACCGCCAGGGCGAACAGCGCAAGAAGGGCAACGAGCGGAACCGTCACGGCAACAAACCCACGGAATGCATGTGGGGATATTGTAAGGATATTGCCCATAGGCTTGGCAAGCGAAAAAGACACTGGAAATTTTGTCCAATGGTCGCGTTTGCCGGAATGATTTTGTGGCACAGCCGAAAGGCGGCCCCCGTCCGCCCATCACCCACCCATTCAGGAGGCTGGCCGGATCCGCCCAATCGCGCTATAGGAGCCGCCTTTGTTTCCCTTCTCCAGCCAGCGCGGATTCCCCTGCTTATGCTGTCCATCAGCCAGCGCATCGCCGACGAACTGTCGGTTCGCGAAGCCCAAGTCGCCGCCGCCGTCGCCCTGATCGACGAAGGATCGACCGTCCCCTTCATCGCCCGTTACCGCAAGGAAGCCACTGGCGGGCTGGACGACACGCAACTCCGCAACCTGGAAGAGCGGTTGGGCTATCTGCGCGAGTTGGAAGAGCGCCGCGCCGCCATCCTGTCCACCATCCAGGACCAGGGCAAGCTGACGCCGGAGCTGGAGCGCCAGATCAAGCTGGCCGACACCAAGACCCGGCTGGAGGATCTCTACCTCCCCTACAAGCAAAAGCGCCGGACCAAGGCGCAGATCGCCCGCGAAGCCGGGTTGGAGCCGCTGGCCGATCTGTTGCTGTCCGATCCGACCAAAAACCCGGAGGCCGAGGCCGCCGCCTTCGTTGACGCTGAAAAGGCGGTCGCCGACGTCAAGGCGGCGCTGGACGGGGCGCGTCACATTCTGGTCGAACGCTTTGGCGAAGACGCCGAACTGGTCGGGCGGTTGCGCGCCGCCATGGCCGAAAAGGGCGTCGTCACCTCCAAACTGGTCGAGGAGAAGAAGGCCGAAGGAGCCAAATTCTCCGACTATTTCGATTTCTCGGAAAATTGGGCGAAGATCCCGTCGCACCGGGCGCTGGCGCTGTTCCGGGGCCGCGCCCAGGGCGTGCTGACCATCGGCCTGGATCTGGTGGTCGAGGACGGGCAACCCCATCCGGCGGAACGAACCATCGCCGCCCATGCCGGCATCCGCGACCAGGGCCGCCCCGCCGACAAATGGCTGTCGGACGTCGTGCGTTGGACCTGGAAGCTGAAGATCGGGCCGCATGTCGAAACTGACCTGATGGGCGGTTTGCGCGAACGGGCGGAGGACGAGGCGATTCGGGTTTTCGCCCGCAACCTGCATGATTTGCTGCTCGCCGCCCCCGCCGGGCAACGCGCCACCATCGGGCTGGATCCCGGCATCCGCACCGGGGTGAAGGTGGCGGTCGTCGATTCGACCGGCAAGCTGGTGGAAACCACCACGATCTACCCGCACCCGCCGCGCAACGATTGGGACGGCTCGCTGGCCGTGCTGGCGGCGCTGGCCCACCGGCACAAGGTCGAATTGATCTCCATCGGCAACGGCACCGCGTCGCGCGAGACGGACAAGCTGGCCGCCGATCTGATGAAGCGCCATCCCGAATTGTCGCTGACCAAGCTGGTGGTCAGCGAGGCCGGGGCGTCGGTCTATTCGGCGTCGGAAACCGCCGCGCTGGAATTCCCCGGCCTGGACGTGTCCCTGCGCGGCGCCGTCTCCATCGCCCGGCGTCTTCAGGATCCCTTGGCCGAGTTGGTGAAGATCGAGCCGAAATCCATCGGCGTCGGCCAGTATCAGCACGACGTCGCGGGCGGCAAGCTGGCCCGCTCGCTTGACGCCGTGGTCGAGGATTGCGTGAACGCGGTCGGCGTCGATCTCAACACCGCCTCCATCCCGCTGCTGACCCGCGTGTCGGGCCTGAACGAGACCATCGCCCGCAACATCGTCGAACACCGCGACCGCAACGGCGCCTTCCGCTCGCGCAAGCAATTGCTGGAGGTCGCCCGACTGGGTCCGAAGACCTTCGAGCAGGCGGCGGGCTTTCTGCGCATCCGCGCGGGCGACAACCCGCTCGACGGCTCGGCGGTTCACCCGGAAGCCTACCCGCTGGTTCAGCGCATCCTGAAGACCACCGGCAAGGATCTGGGCAGCGTCATCGGCGACGCCCGTTTCCTGCGCGCCCTGAACGCCGAGGATTTCACCGACGAGCGGTTCGGCGTGCCGACCATCGAAGACATCATCAAGGAACTGGAAAAGCCGGGCCGTGACCCCCGCCCGGAATTCAAGACCGCCACCTTCCAGGAGGGCGTCGAGCAGTTGAAGGATCTCCAGGTCGGCATGATCCTGGAAGGGGTGGCGACCAACATCACCGCCTTCGGCGCCTTCGTGGACATCGGCGTCCATCAGGACGGTCTGGTCCACATCTCCCAGCTTTCCACCAGTTTCGTGAAGGATCCGCACAGCGTGGTGAAGGCGGGCGACGTGGTGAAGGTGAAGGTTCTGGAGGTGGACATCCCGCGCAAGCGCATCGCCCTGACCATGCGCCTGACCGACGCCCCGCCCCGCCCGGCCCCCGGCGAGCGAGCGCCGTCCGGCGGCCCGCGCCCGCAAGGCGGCGACCACGCCCGCCCGCAAGGCAGCCGCCCGCCGGACCGCGACCGCCGCCCGGCCCCGGTCACCTCCGCGCCGAAGGCTCCGGCCAAACCGGCCAAAGCCCTGGAACCGATCAACAGCGCCTTCGCCGAAGCCTTCGCGCGGGCGCAGACGAAGAAGAGCTGAGGGGCGTCCTGCCCCCTCCCCGACCCTCCCCCGCTTTCGCGGGAGAGGGGGACAGGCACCTTGTCAAAGTACGGCGGAGTGCCTTCTCCCGCAAAGCGGGGGAGGGTTAGGGAGGGGGCAATCCATTGCCAAACCTCCCCCGATTCAAACCAAAACCCTCACCCCTGCGGCGCGGCGTCGGCGACCAGACGGAGGCCCAAGCCGCCCATGGCGGCGGCGGCGACTCGGTCCACCCAGCCTTTCGACCGCAGGTAGGCCGCGCACGGCTTTTCCGCCGAAAAGGCGACGGCGACGATGGCGTACCATCCGGCCTCCACCACAAAGACCGAGGGCGGCAGGGCCAGCAGCAGCCAGGCGGACGGCTCGGCGGGGAGAAGCGCGGCGAAGATGCTGCCGTAGACCACCGCCGTTTTCGGGTTGCTGATCTGGGTGACGAAGCCCAGGGCGAAGGCCCGCCACAGCCCGGTTGGCGCGGTCGGGCCGTCCGCCGTGACGGTCAGCGGAACCGACGCGCCGCGCCACAGGCGATAGGCCATCCACAGCAGATACAGGCCGCCGACGATCTTCAACCCGGCATAGAGCCACGCGAATTGGGTCAACAGGCTGTGCAGGCCGAACAGCGCCAGCCCGGCGAACAGCACGCCGCCAATCCCCATGCCGACCGAGGCCGCCAAACCGGCTTGCCGCGACACCGACACCGAACTGCGGGCGATCATCAGAAAGCTTGGCCCCGGACTGACCACGCCGACCGCCAAACCACCCAAAATGCCCAGCAGGGCCACCATAGGATCCATGCGTGGACTCCCCCATCCGTCTTCGGGCCATGCCCATCCTGTGCAAACATAACGACAGGCGTGGCCAACCGTCATCAAGCCCTTTGCCGCCTTCGGCGGGCTGTCGCCTCAGTCAGCCCGGCCCAGCCCCCAAATTGCTTTCAATCCGGCTCAATGATTCTGAACGGCCTGGAACCAATTTCCGCGCCAGTCTCAACATCGACCAGCTTCGCTTGGATATCCTTTCCCGTTTCAGCGTCGACATACCGCGCGATCCGGCCCCCCCCGCGATGTTTCCGCCCCCAGGCGCCGATCATGACCAGGACCGGCAGAAAATCACGCCCCGCGTCAGTCAAGACATACTCATCGCGTGGCGGTCGCTCTGAATAGCGGCGTTTTTCAAGCAAACCACCCTCCGTCAAGGTGGCAAGCCGCTTGGTCAGGATGGTCGGGGCAATCCCAAGATTTTTTCGGAACGCGTCGAATCGCGTGATGCCCATGGCCGCGTCGCGAAGGACCAGAATGCTCCAGGCGTCGCCGACGCATGCGACGCCCCTGGCGATCGGGCATGCGGGTGGAGAGGAATCGTCTCTGTTCATATCATTTCGATAGTGACTTAGTATCGAAATGATAGTATCACATTTTCCAGACAGACCCTACCCTTGATGAAATGGAAATCAGAATGAGCAGTGCCAATCGCGGCGTCGCCCTTGTGACCGGCGCGTCCACCGGCATCGGGTATGCGACGGCCATCACGCTGGCCAAAGCTGGCTTCCGGGTTTTCGGCACCAGTCGGAAGCCGACCTCCGATGGCCCTGCCGACGTGACGATGCGCGTTTGCGACGTGAGCGACGACGCATCGGTGTCAACATTGGTTGCCGACATTGTTGCGGAAACGGGGCGCATTGATTTGTTGGTCAACAATGCTGGCGTCGGTCTTGTGGGAGGGGCGGAAGAATCCTCGATTTCCCAAGCTCAGCAGCTTTTCAGCATCAATTTCTTCGGCATTCTTCGGACAACCAACGCTGTGCTGCCGATCATGCGGCGTCAAAAGAGCGGCAGAATCGTCAATATGAGTTCGGTTCTGGGTTTGATGCCGGCGCCGTTCCTCGCGCTTTACGCAGCGAGCAAACACGCCGTTGAGGGCTATTCGGAATCGCTGGATCACGAGGTGCGCGCGCAGGGCGTCCGAGTCATCTTGGTTGAGCCTGCCTACACCCGAACATCCTTTGAAGAAAATCGCTCAGAGGTGGATAGCATTCTGGAAATTTACAACCAGGACCGCGCCAGGATGGGCGGAGTGATTCGCAAAGCCATGGAAACCGGCGACATGCCGCAGGTCGTTGCCGACGCTGTCCTGAAAGCGGCAACCGTTCACACCCCTAAACACCGCTATACGGCGGGAAAAATGGCGCGGCAAGTTAGCATTTTGCGCCGCTTCGTTCCTGAATCGTTGTTCGATAAGAGCCTACGAAAGCAAAACGGTCTCCCCGTTTGATCAATCGGCGTAAGATGCGCGTCGCCTTCTCGCAGGCTGATTTGACCATTGAATAAGGACCGCGCCGTCATGATTATCACCAGCACCGATTCGGTCGAAGGGCGTCCGATCACGCAGTATCTCGGCATGGTCGCGGGCGAGGCGATCATGGGGGTGAACGTCTTCCGCGACCTGTTTTCCTCGGTGCGCGACATCGTCGGCGGACGCGCTGGGGGCTATCAGGACGCGCTGCGCGAAGCGCGCGAGGCCGCCTACGCCGATCTGACCGACGCGGCGCGCGCCTTGGGGGCCGACGCCATCGTCGGCGTCGATCTGGATTACGAGGTGTTGGGCAAGGAAAACGGCATGTTGATGGTGTCGATCAACGGCACGGCGGTTCGTCTGACGTAACGCGACCGTCACGGAACGTCGCTGGACAGACGCATCGGCATCCGTAAACTCCCGATTTATAAATGAATCGGGAGGGCGGACCTATGCGGGATGGAGCTTGCGGTGCTTTCAGTCGTTGGGCGGGACGGTTTGGCGCGGCGGCGCTGGCCCTTGGGTTGCTCGCGGCGTCTCCGGCCTTGGCGCTGGATGGCGTCGTTGAGAAAAAGCTGTTTGAAATGCCATTCTACACCACCACCGGCGGCGGCACGATCAAGAATGTCCGCATTGGTTGGGAAAGCTACGGCAAGCTGAACGCCGCCAAAGACAACGTCATTCTTCTGACTCATTTCTTCAGCGGCAGCAGCCACGCCGCCGGGAAATACAAGGCCGAAGACGCGGCGCCCGGCTATTGGGACAGCATTGTCGGGCCGGGCAAGCCGCTGGACACCGACAAATATTTCATCATCAGCTCCGACACTTTGGTCAATCTGTCGCCCAAGGATCCGACCGTCATCACCACCGGCCCGGCCAGCGTCAACCCGGACACCGGAAAACCTTACGGTCTGACCTTCCCGGTCGTCACCATCCGCGATTTCGTCAATGTTCAGAAAAGCTTGCTGGACAGCCTCGGCGTCACCGGGGTGCAGGCGGTGATGGGCGGGTCGATGGGGTCGCTCCAGGCGCTGGAATGGGGCGTCGCCTATCCCGAGATGGTCAAGCGCGTCATCGCCGTCATCGGCGGGGCGGAGGCCGATCCCTTCCTGATCGGCTGGTTGAACCTGTGGGCCGCGCCGATCAAGCTCGATCCCAATTGGAACAACGGCGATTATTACGGCAAGACGGAACCGAAAGCCGGGCTGACGGAGGCGCTGAAGCTGGTCACGCTGCACGCGCGTCATTGGAAATGGGCCGACGCGGCGTTTGGCCGCAAGTGGGCGGACGAGGGCAAGGATCCGCGCGCGGCGCTGGGCAACCAGTACGCCATCGAAGCGTGGCTGGACAAGGCCGCCGCCGGACGCGCCGCCGTCAGCGACGCCAACCACTTCCTCTATCTGGTCAAGGCCAGCCAGACCTTTGTGATCGGCAACGGCGCGTCTCTGGAAGAGGGGTTGGCCAAGCTGAAGGCCCCGACCCTGCTGATTCCGTCCGCCGACGATCTGGTCTTCGCCCCCGACCGCAACATGCGCCCCCTGAAAGAGCGGCTGGAAAAACAGGGCAACGCGGTGGAGTACACCGAGGCGATCACCTCCACTCTGGGTCATCTGGACGGCGTGGCGAACATCGCCAAGGCGGGCGACAGCATCGCCAAATTCCTGGCCAAGTGACGGCTTGCGGAATGGGGGCGGCGACGCCCCCGATTCCGGCTTGTCACACGACGCTCAGCCGTTGAAGCTCAACAGGCTGGGCGCCTTGTCGATGATCTCTTCTAGGATCATCGACGCGGTTTCCAGATCGCGCTCCATCTCCGGCCCCAGCTTTCCGGCGTAACCGGGGCGTTGAAGCTTTTCGCTGGCGTCGTGCAAGCTGCGCAACTCCGCCACGAAAATCTCGCGCGCGCCCATCGGCAAAACCGCGTTGGCCGACAACACGAAGAAGAAACGCATGCTGGCGCGCACCAGCAAGGCCAGCATCACCATGTCCAGCCGCTCGAACTGGTCGCGCAAGTCGTCCGATCGGTTGTCGACAAGATTGCGCAGTCGTTGTTCGATCAGAATGACCAGCGCCTGAAATTCGCCGACCTTGTCACGAAATTCCCGGTAGGCGCCAAAGCTGTGTTTGCTTGCCTCTTTTTCGGCCAATGCGGCCAGTTTGGATGCGTCGCGGCATTGGCGCTCCAGCGCGCCCAACAGCTCTTTGACTTCGGCTCGTGTGTATTGACGCTTGCTCATGGGAACCAGGAACGGGCAGACCAGTGATTGACGCGTTATAGCACAACCCGGACGCTACAGCCTATCCCGCTGTCAACCTGCCCCCTCAGTGATCGGCGGCCACCGGCGCGCCGGGTCGGCGGACCAACGGCATGAACAGCAACGCGACGAAGAACACGCCGGACATCAGCAGCAGGCAATCGTTGAAGGTCAGGATCAAGGCTTCGCGCTGCATCATGCCGACCAGCTTGGACATGGCGGCGAGGTTGGCGTCGGCGACCAAACCGTCGAAGCTGGCGGCCAGACCGTCCAGCGTCTGCCGCACCTCGGCGCGGGAGAGATTGAGGTTGTCGCCCAAGCGGTTGGTGTGCAGGGCAAGCCGGTCGATCATCACGGTGTTGATCGCCGCCAAACCGATGGCCCCGCCCAGATTGCGCATCAGGTTGTACAAGCCGGAAGCGTTCTTCAGCTTGTCGGGCGACAGAGTGCCAAGAGCAATGCTGTTGATCGGGATGAAGCACATCATCAGGGACATGCCGCGCACCGCCTGCGGAAGAAACAACTCCCAAAAGCCGGTCTGGTTGGTCAGATGGCTGTTCAACCAAACGCCGGCGCCGAACAGAACCAAGCCAATGCCCAGCATGAGCCGCAAATCAAGCTTCTTCGACAGCGCCCCGGCGATGGGGGCCGACAGGAATTGGAAAATTCCGGTCACGAACATGATGGTGCCGATTTGCAGGCTGTTGAAGCCGCGCACCCGCGCCAGAAACAAAGGTTGGAGATAGACTGAGCCGTACAGCCCAATGCCAAGAAGGAAGCTGTAAAGCGAGCCGATGGCGAAATTCCGGTCGGCGAAGGCGCGCAGCTCGACAACCGGGTTGCGGTAGCTCAAGACCCGCCAGAAGAACCCGACTCCACCGACGACGGCGACCACGGCCAAACCCGCCACGGTTTCATCGGCGAACCAATCGTTGCGCGGCCCTTCCTCCACCACATACTCAAGGCTGCCCAGGAAGGCGGCCATCAGGCCAAGGCCCAGAAAGTCAAACCCCTTGCGCAGTTCCGGGTTGGGGCGATCCACATCGACCAAGGACCAGACGAGCGAGGTGACGATGATTCCCGGCACGACGTTGGCCAGAAACAACCAATGCCAGGACAGGCTTTGCGTCAGCCAACCACCCAGCGTCGGGCCGATGGTCGGGGCCATGGTGGCGACCAACCCCATCATCACCGACACGCCCGCCCGCTTTTCCGGCGGGAAAATGGCGAAGCTGGTGGCGAAGACGGTGGGGATCATCGCCCCGCCGATGAAGCCCTGCAAGGCCCGCCAAAAAATCATCGCTTCGATGCCGCTGGAAAAGGCGCAGGTCACGCTGGTCAGGGTGAAGCCAGCGGCGGCGATGGTGAACAGGATGCGGGTGGACAGGATGCGCGAGAGAATCCCCGACAGGGGGATCATCACCACCTCGGCGATCAGATAGGCGGTCTGCACCCACGAAATCTCATCGGCGCTGGCCGCCAAGCCCGCCTGGATTTCCGACAGGGAACTGGAGACGATCTGAATGTCCAGGATGGCCATGAACATGCCGACCACCATGGCGAAAAAGCCGATGCGGTCGCGTGCGGTCAAGGTCCGCATGCCCTGCGCCGAAAGCGCCGACGAGTTGGTCGTCATGGTGAAAGTCCCCCTCCCGAACGCCGTCGGCTCACTTGGCGGCGACGGCCTGCTTGCTGGTCAAGGCGCCGAAGACGCCACCGGCCACCGCGTGCGGCGTCGCCTCGCCGCCGCGCGTGTCCACCTCCGCCGTCACCGACAGGCCGGGACGCAGCAGGCCGGACAGGGGGTTGTCGCGCGGCAGGGCGATGCGCACCGGCACGCGTTGGACAATCTTGGTGAAGTTGCCCGTCGCGTTTTCCGGCGGCAGCAGGGAGAATTTGGAACCCGAGGCCGGGGCGAAGCTTTCCACCGTGCCTTCCAAAGTCTGGCCGGGGAAGGCGTCAACCGACACCGCCACGCTTTGCCCCAGACGCATGTGGGCAAGTTGGGTTTCCTTGAAATTCGCCACGACATAGACGTCCGGCAGCGGCACCAGAACCAGCAACTGCACGCCGGGCCGAGCGTATTGGCCGACCTGGACGCCGCGATTGCCGACGACGCCATCAACCGCCGCGCGGATGACGGTGTTGGTCAAATCGTTGCGGGCGGACTCAAGAGCGGCTTCGGCTTGGGCCAATCGGGCTTCGGTTTCGACGCGGGTGGCGTGCAGAACGGCGACCTGGTCGTTTTCGGCGGCGAGAGCGGCGCGGGATTTGGCCACCTGAGCCACAGCCTTGCGCAGATCGGCGTCCGATGTTTCCAGCTTTTGCCGACTGGTCCAACTGTCGTTGGCCAGCGAGCGGTTGCGGTCGTAATCCTGCTGGGCGCGACGCTGTTCGGCCTCGGCGCTCGCCAGTGTGGCGGCGGCTTGGTCGATGATGGCGCGTTGCAGCTCCAACTTGCTGTCGAGCGTGCCCAGCCCAGCCTTCTGCGCGGCCACCGCCGCTTCGGACTCCAGCACCTTGGAGCGAAAATCATGATCGTCGAGCACGGCCAGCACGTCGCCCGCCCGCACCAACTGGTTTTCCGCCGCGCGCACTTCGCGCACATAGGCGGACACCTTGGGGCTGACGATGGTGATGTCGCTTTGCACATAGGCGTTGTCGGTCGATTCCATGAACCGGCCCGTCGTCCACCAGCCATAGCCGCCATAACCGACGCCGGTCAAAGCCGCGACCGCGACAGCCGACAGGATGATTTTCCGCAAGCCCGATGCCATTGCCTGTATCCCTTGAACCCGTTCCGGTTCGCGCTGTCGCGCGACGTTCCGTCGCGCCTTCAAACTGAACCGTTCAGTTTAGTCTTGTCGGAAGATGAGCGATCACCTATGTCTTGTCAAGATCGAACTGAACGGTTTAGTTTTTAGAAGAGGGGTTGTCGTCCGATGCGGAACGCGGTAGGGGCGAAGCGGATAGTGACAGACGAGGCGTGCATGACCAAACTGGTTGCCCCCACTCCCGAAGCGGGATCCAAACCGGCCCAAATTCTGGCGGCGGCGGGCGCCCTGTTTCTGGAAAACGGCTATGGCGCGGTCAGCATGGACGCGGTGTCCAAGAAGGCCAACGTCTCCAAGGCGACGCTTTACGCCCATTTCGGCAGCAAGGACGAACTGTTCCGCGCCATGGTCGCTTGCGAGTGCGCCAGCGCGGCCTTGGCCAACGTGTGGGACAAGGCGATGGCGCTGCCCGCCGCCGAAGGGCTGCGCATGATCGGTCTGGAATTCGTCACCTTCGTTCTGTCACCCAAGGCGCTGGCCGCCCACCGTGTGGTGTTGGGCGAGGCGCATCGTTTTCCTGAACTGGCCCGCGCCTTTTACGAGGCTGGTCCGGCGTTGACGGTTGGTCGGGTGAACGATTATTTGAGCGCCCTCAATCGCCGGGGCGAGTTGGCCATCCCCGACATCGACATGGCCACTCAGCAATATTTCGGACTCATCAAGGCCAATCTGCACATGAAACTTCTGCTGTGCCTGACCGAACGGCCCAGCGACCTCACGATCCGACGTTTTGTGGACGCCGCCGTCGATCTGTTCGTCAAGGGCTACGCCCCGCCCATGTCTTGATCGAATCACGTCCTGTCTGTGCGGTCGACAAGGCTGTCTTGTAATGGATGGTTGCATCGGATAGCGTTCCAGCCATACGGGCGTACTCGGTCTGGCTGGAAGGGCGCATGAACGTCGATATGATTGTCATCGCTCAGATGATCGCGGCGCTCAGCCTTGCCGTTGGCGCGTCGGTTCTTTTGGCCTCGTTGAACTATCCGCGCCACATCCGGCATGCGCTTCAGTCCTACGCCTACGCAAAACTGCTGCTGGGGGCGGCCTTCCTGGTCGCAGCCTTTCGCGATGGCATGCCCACCGAAGTTTTTGCGCCCGTGGCCAATGGTTTCGCCACTGCGGCGTTGTCTTTGAACTATGTCGCCATTCTTCGCATGCAAAACAAACGGACGCCGCGTTGTCTTACGGCGAGCGTGGGCGTTCTGGTGGCGGTCGTCTGCTTTCTGGCCTTGCGGGTCAGCCCCGATGATCTGAACCTTGTCCGCGCCATCTCCAGTGTGGTTGGCGCCGTGTTCCTGCTGGTGATCGCGGTTGAGCTTCTGTGGTTTTATCAAGGTCGGGGGATCGCCCATTACATGTCCGGCGGGGTGATTCTCGTAAATTTTCTGACGCTTGGGGTGCGCATTTGGGCAAACCTGTCCCAGATCGGCCCATCGGACAACCTCGTCATCAGCGATGGGGTGGAACGTGGGGTGTATGCCGTCACTTTTCTCAGCAACATCATCGGCGCCATCATTTTTCTGCTGATGGCCAGCGACGAGTTCAACAAGGAACTTCAAATCCTTGCCAACACCGATGGCCTGACCGGGGTTTTGACCCGGCGCCGCTTCCTGGAAATGGCCGAGATTGAGTTCCGCAGGGCCAAACGCTATGGACGGCCGCTGACCTTGCTCATCATCGACATCGACCGTTTCAAAGCGATCAACGATCAGGCGGGGCATCCCTTTGGCGATCGGGTGATTAAGGCGGTCGCCGATTGCTGCGCCGCGAATCTCCGGCCGGAGGATTCCATCGGGCGTTTGGGTGGCGAGGAGTTCGCCATTCTGCTGCCAGAAAGCGACCTGGAGGTTGGTGAACGGATTGCGGAGCGGCTGCGAGCCAACATAGAGCGCAGCGTTGGGGTGTTGGGCGCGGAAAAGGCCTTGGCGGTGACGTGCAGCGTTGGCGGCGTCGCGCTTGCCCCCGATCATGACAGCTTCGCAAGCTTGATCGAGCAATCCGACGCCGCGCTGTATGAGGCCAAGGATCGGGGCCGCAATCGGGTCCATTTCGCCAAGGCCGCCGCCTAGCCCCCTTGCTTTGCTTGGCAGACGTGACGGGGGTTTGTGAGAAAAGCAGGACGCCGCACGGCCCGGCTTTACGCCCGCAGCGGCTTCCCGCATTATCCGCCGCGCCTGCCCGGACGGCGTCGCCGGGTTTTTTGACGAACAGAGCAGATGGTCGCGGTCCTTTCTCCACTCGGGTCCGGCGGGTTGGAGCCTCAACGCTCCCAACTCACCCTTGGAACCAAAGTCCGGCTTATCAATTGGGGGCTGGTTTTGCTGGTCGCCATCATCACGGCGGTCGGCGTCGCCCTGCTGTTTTCCGCCGCCGGTGGGCATTGGAAGCCCTGGGCGCAGCCGCAGTTGGTGCGCGCCATCCCCGGCTTCGTGCTGATGCTGACCATCGCCCTGATCGACGTCCGCCATCTGATGAAGTCGGCCTACATCATCTTCTTTCTGGTGCTGTGCCTGTTGATCGCGGTGGAATTGATGGGCCGCATCGGCATGGGCGCGCAGCGCTGGATCGATCTTGGTTTTTTCCAGCTTCAACCGTCGGAATTGATGAAACCGGCGCTGACCTTGGCGTTGGCGCGGTACTTTCACGGCGTCACGCTGGACCAGATCGGGCGGCCTTTGCTGCTGATTCCGCCGTTGCTGCTGGTGTTCACGCCGGTGGCCTTCGTGCTGATGCAGCCCAATTTGGGCACGTCCCTGCTGCTCATCATGGGCAGCGGCGCGATGTTCTTCGCCGCCGGGGTGCGCATCTGGAAATTCCTGCTGGTGATCGGCGGCGGCCTGGGCGCGATTCCGGTGGCCTGGGAATTCCTGCATGATTACCAGAAGCAGCGGGTCTACACCTTCCTCGACCCGGAAACCGATCCGCTGGGGGCCGGTTACAACATCCTGCAATCGAAAATCGCGCTGGGATCGGGCGGGCTGTTCGGCAAGGGCTTCATGTCCGGTTCGCAAAGCCAGTTGATGTTCCTGCCGGAAAAACACACGGACTTCATCTTCGTCGTGTTGGCGGAGGAGTTCGGCATGGCCGGGGCGGTGGCCCTGCTGGCGCTGTATCTCATCCTGTTGATTTACGGCTGGGTGATCGCGTTGAGCTGCCGCAGCCAGTTCGCCCGGTTGGTGGCGGTGGGCATGACGACGCAGTTCTTTCTGTACGTCATCGTCAACGTGTCGATGGTGATGGGGCTGATTCCGGTCGTCGGCATTCCGCTGCCGCTGGTGTCCTATGGCGGGTCGGCGATGATGACGCTGATGATCGGCGTCGGCCTGCTGCTGAGTATGTCGGTCCACCGCGAGGTGCGGATTCCGAAAAGCGGCGTCACGGATTTGTGACGCCCCTGCCCGCTCACGCCTCTTCGGCGCCGAGGTAGGATTCGATGACGCGGGGATCGGCGACGATCTCCGCTGGGGAGCCGTCGGCGATCTTTTCGCCATGGTCGAGCACCACCACCCGGTCGGACAGCGCCATGACGGCGCGCATCACATGCTCGATCATCAGGATGGTCAGACCTTCGCGCCGGTTCAGGTCGCGCAGAACCTCGACCATGCGGTCCACCTCGGTCGGTCGCAGCCCCGCCAGCACCTCGTCCAGCAACAGCAGGGTCGGACGGGTGGCCAGCGCGCGGGCCACCTCCAGCCGCTTGCGATCGGGCAAGGTCAGGCTGCGGGCCGGGCGCTGGGCTTGATCGGCCAACTCCAACCGCTCCAACAGGGCGCGTGCCTGCCGCCGGGCCGTTTCGACCGAGCGTTCGCGGGCCAGCGCGCCGACCACCACATTCTCTTCGACCGTCAAGTGACCGAAGGGTTTGACGATCTGAAAGGTCCGGCCAATCCCGGCGGCGCAAACCCGGTTGGGCTTCAGCCCGGTCAAGCGCTGCCCCTTCAGGGTGACGGTCCCTTCGTCGGGCGGGAACACCCCGGCGATCAGGTTGAAGCTGGTGGTCTTGCCCGCCCCGTTCGGGCCGATCAGGGCCAGAATGCGCCCTTCCGGCACGGTGAAGGTGAGGTTCGACACCGCCTTCAGGCCGCGAAAGCGCTTGGACAGATTGTCGACGGTCAGCAGCGCGTCGCTCATCGCTCGTCCCCCTCCCCGCTCGCGCGGACCAGCCCCAAACGGCTGGCCAGCCAGGGCCAAACGCCGTCCGGGCGGAACACGACGATGACCACCAGCGCGACGCCGTAGAACAGTTGCTTCAGCCCCGGCAACTCCCACCCGCTCACCTCCAGAAGGAAGGTCAACCCCTCGCCCAGCGGCGTCAGGATGAAGGCGCCGAGGATCGGGCCGATCAAGGTGCCGATGCCGCCGACGATGGCGGGCAGGATGATTTCGATGGAGCGACCCATCGAGAACACCTGTTCGGGGAACAGATTGTTGAAATAGAAGGCCTGGAACACCCCGCCCAGCGCAGTCAACGCCGAGGAGACGGCGACGGCGGTCATGCGGGCGTGGAACAGATCGACGCCGACAGCCTCCGCCGCCTCCGCGTCCTCGCGCACCGCCAGCCATTGATAGCCCAGGCGGCTGTGCAGCAGCAGGCGCGAGATCGCCAACGCCGCCAGCACCAGGGCGAGGATGACGTAATAGAACAGGGTCGGCGAGCCGCGCAGATTCAGCGGGTCGCTCACCCCGGCCTCGACCGGCAGGAAGAAACCGCCCGATCCGCCCAGCCATTGCATGTGGTCGAAACCGACCCGCGCCACCTCGGCGAAGGCGATGGTCAGCAGGGCGAAATGCACGCCCTTGACGCCGAAGCGGAAACCGAGAAAGCCGATGCCGCAGCCCGCCGCGACGGCGACCAGCATGGCCAGAAACGCGCCCGCCCACGGACCGACGCCGAAATGGATGAACAGCGCGGCGCTGGCGTAGGCCCCCAACCCGACATAGAGCGCGTGGCCGAGCGACAACAGGCCGGAAAAGCCCATCATCACGTTCCACGCCTGCCCGACATAGGCGAACCACAGCACCGTGGTCAGCACCGACACCAGATAGCGGTCGGCCACCAGCGGGGCCAGCAGCAGCGCCAGCCCGCTGAGCGCCAGCAGCGCCGCCCCGCGCCCGGTCACGCCCCAGGCGTTGCGCAATCCCAGGATCGTCATGACCGTTTCCCCAACAGCCCTTGCGGGCGCAGCAGCAACACCAAAATCAGCACCGCGTAGCTGAACAGGGATTTCAGCGACGGCGTCAGCAGAAAGCCCGCCAGCGTTTCCGACAAGCCGATCAGCACCCCGCCCAACAGCGCGCCGGGCAGGCTGCCCAGCCCGCCGACGATGACGATGATGAAGCTCAACAGCGTGTATTCCGGGGCCAGTTGCGGGCGGGCGTCCACCAGCAGGGTCATCAGCGCCCCCGCCGCCCCGACCACCGCCGCGCCGATGCCGAAGGTCAGCGCGTAAAGCCCGTCGATGTTCAAACCGACGACGCGCGCGCCCAACGGGTTGTCGGCGCAGGCGCGGATGGCCTTGCCGGTGCGGGTGAAGCGGAAAAAGGCGAACAGACCCGCCGCGATCACAATCGCCGCCGCCCCGGCGCGCACGCGCACCTCGTCCAGCAGCAGCGGGCCAAGCTCCAGCGTGTCAAAGCCATAGGGCACGGCGACGTTGCGGGAATCCGGCCCGAACAGCATCAGCATGGCGTTGACCAGAATGGTGGCGACGCCCAGCAGCAGAATGAACTGCATGTGCTCGGGCCGCTCGACGAAGCGGTTGACCAGCCCGCGTTGCAAGCCCCAGCCGCAGACGAACAGAACGGCGGCGACGATGGGGGCCGACAGCAGCGGGTCCAACCCGGCGTACCCCGCCAGCAGCACCGCGCCATACATCCCCGCCACCATCATTTCGCCATGGGCGAAATTGACGACGCGGACGACGCCGAAAATCACCGACAGTCCCAACGCCGCCAGCCCATAGAGAAGGCCGGTCAGCAGACCCGAGGCGGCGATGTTGAGGTAATAGTCGATGGGCATGCGGAACCGCGCGGACGTCGATGAAGCCGTTGCGGCGTACCAGCCCTGTCGGCGCCAAGCAAGAGAAGATCGCGGCGGCGGCGCAGGGGCCTGGAGTTTTCCTGGAAAAGTGGAGAGCCTTCCGAGACAACAACGTCAACTGCGGTTCACACCTCTTCAGCATCAGCATCAGCATTGTGATGGTGGCTGTTGGAAGATCTCTCGGTACGGAATTGGCGTGGCGACAATCCAGTCACCCGCAGAAACTCACGGTTGAAGTTTGATTTTGTTTGGAAACCCGATTCAAACATGATCTGGCTGACCAGCATGTCGGATTCTTCCAACAGGTGACAGGCCTCGCCAACCCGAAATTCATTCACATATTGAGATACGCTTTTGCCGTGGATGCGATTGATTGCTTCGGAAATCCGCCGCGCCGGGATATGCAGCTTGCGAGACAATCGCGTAAGGTTAAGATCGACCTCCTTATAATATTTTTTTTCCCGCATGGCTGTTTCAACGGCAAGCGCAACGATCGAATCCTCTCCATTTGTTTCAAGCGGCGTCGCGCCATCGTCCGGCTCTTCGTCCTCCATAATGGGAGCCGCTTGGCCACTGATGGCAACCGAGGCAGCCCAACCGAGTAGCAGCAAAGCAACCGCGTTTGCGACCGCAACCATTGTCGCTGCGTGAAAGCCGCTGCCATAGACAGCGTCCAGACTAATCAGGATGTCGGTGAACGCCGAGGCCAGGACGACGATCGAGGTTATTTGCAGGGAACGATAGGATAGAAGCGCTCCATCCAATCTGGTCGACAGCAAAGCGTCTGGACCGATCCAAGCAATTCTGGAAAGTGCGAAACCATAACCAAGGAAAACAAGTATCAGTGTCCCACCAACAAGGTCCGGCCAAATTATCAATTCGGTGACAACCATCAATGTGGGTATCAGATGGAATCCCAACAAACGACGCTGACGCAGAAGATTTTCAACTGTCAGGCTTTTGAAGGATAGCCACGAGAGTGTAGCGACCAATGCCGCAAGCGTCGCCTGATAGGGCAATACCTTCGTTATGCCATAGCCCCAGCGCAATCCGAGGATAAAAGATTGAATCGCAAAACAAACCAGAAGGAAAATAAATAGAATTTCTTCCAATGTCCGCGACCGATCCTGCTTAACGACGCGCACTATTAGTATGGAAATGAGAATAGTGACAACAAAAGGAAGAGGGATAAAGATCATATTGGACCAACTCATCTTGTTGCATGAGGAGAATGCTAGAAAGTTCCCTATTCCTGCTCATTTCCCTTCAGTCGGGCCATCGATTAAAAATCACACTCCTTTATTCAATTATTGATTGCATTTGATTTAAGAACATTTCATTGATATGCCATCCATGAAATCATACCGCTTCCCGGTGGCGATTTCCAGTTGCTCATTCCGGCATTGATAATCGTTCAACCGCTTCCGCTGTATGGCGCATAGGCCCTTTCGCATCGTGTCTCAAATTGGTGGGGTATGATGACCGGGCGAACGGCGCATGGTTACGCATCAGCGCAAGCTGCGCCGTCTCGGTCAAATGAGGGTGAGCGCAAAGCTTGGCACATGGAAACCTTGCGCTCGACAGCCTGCTCGCCTTCTCAAATTCTGGGCGTCAGACCGTAAAAAGCAGCGCATGATTGCCGACTTGATGCTTGTCGCGGGTTTTCTGCAGGCGACGATAGAGCGCGCTACGGCTGATGCCAAGACTGCTGGCCGTCTTGATAACGTCATTGTCGAAATCCGCGAGCCGCCGACGGACAATGCCATCCTCGATCTCGTCAAGGGTGGCATGACGTGGATCGCACCCCAAATCGTCCTCCAGCGGAGAAGGGTGGTTTCGGTCGCGCAACGGTTGCTCCAGGATTCGCAGATTCAGATCCGAGGCACGAATACCGCAGTCCTTGCACAGGACGACGGCTCTTTCCATCACGTTCGATAATTCGCGGATGTTGCCTGGCCATGAATGGGTGAGAATGGCCTCGATTGCGGAGCGATGCAGTTCAAGCCTCGGCTTACGGTACTTGAGAGCAAACCGGCGCAGGAAATGATCCGCCAGAAGCGGAAGATCGTCGTTGCGTTCTCTCAAGGGCGGGAGCTTGATCTCGATCGTGTTGATGCGGAAGAGAAGATCGAGGCGGAACCGGTTGTCACGCACCAGAGCGGCAAGGTCCGCATTGGTGGCGCCAATAAAGCGCAGATCCGCAGCCTCGGTCTGGGAGGACCCGATACGCTCGAACTCCTTCCGGTCCAGCAGGCGCAACAGTTTCGCCTGCTGCACCAGGGGGGTGTTTGAGATTTCGTCCATGAAAAGAGTGCCTTCATGGGCAAGCTCGACTCGTCCGACTCTGTCGCCTTTGGCGTCTGTAAACGCTCCTCGGACATGGCCGAAGAATTCGCTCTCGAAAACGGCCTCTGGAATCGCTCCCATGTTGACAGAGACAAAACGTTTGGCGGCCCGGCGTGATTTTCGGTGCAGAAGTGCGGCCATTTCCGTTTTACCGGTGCCATTCTCTCCCGTGAGAAGAACATTGGCATCGCTTTGAGCGATCTGTTCAATACCATCCATGATCTCGCGCATGACCTTGGATTTTCCGATGATCGGTTCGCGTTCCGGTAAAGTTGCAACTTTCTGCTCCGGCATCCCTCACCCTCCCTGGCTGAAAAAGCGACACGCCTGCTCAGCCTAAAATATTCGATTGGGAAATCTCTAATGTCGCGATGCGGGCGTCGTTTGATGCGATGAGCGCCTGTTCAGCCGTCGATGCCCGGTGACGACCGGCTGGTCAGTCGATGTTGACCTTGGCCTTTTCGGCGGCGACCCGGATGTCGGGCTTTGCTCCCTGTGTGTTGGGATAGCGGCTATTGGTCATTGCCGCGTCGGCGTCGATCCGATAGCTGATGGCATCGACCTTGACGAAATGCACATCAACCTCGGTGAGTTTTGCGTCGATTAATATGGTCTCATTGCCTTTCACATTATCATACGATATTTTGGCTTTGAGAGCGTTTGCTTTCAGATCGATATCGCGCGCTTCACCTGACAGGCTGAAATTTACAGCTTCACTCTTCAGCTTCACTTGATCAAAGATGCCCTTCAGATCGACCTCCGCCGCCGGTTGCTCGATGGTTATGCTGCTGCCTTGGCGAACATTGACGGTGACGACGACGTGGCAGCTTGACAGATTGCTGGAGGCGACCGTTACGGTGAGCGTGTCGCCTTCAAGCCGCATGCTGCTGGTTGTCGTGCATTCGCCATAACTCCAAAGCGACAACATCTGTCCGATCCAGCCTTGGTGGCGCTGGTTGATCGTGCCGACGAACGGGATATCGGTTCGGGTGGTCAGAACGACGCTGCCGGGCTCTCCGATCACGCGGACGTTCTTGACGGCGGACAGGTCCAGCTTCCCATCGGCGCTCCCACCGGTGGCGAAAACTGGCAAGGGGGAAAGGATCATGCAAAGAACCATGAAAAGTCGGGCGAGCGACATGGACGGGCTCCTGGGTGGCGGATCAACTGACCTCAAGCTCTCTGACTTTGCGGTCACATTCGACCGTGATCCGGTTCTTGTCCGTCCTAATACGCGTTCAAGGACCTTCGAGGACTGCCAAACGAAAGGCCAACTGTCTGCGGGGACCCTGCTCCCTGGGGGCCTGCCGGGAAATCAGTGGATCGGCTCGCGGGTGAAGAGGCGGGCCAGACGCTGGCGGTCGACCTTGCCCGCCTGCGTCAACGGCAACGCATCCATTGCATGCACTGAACGGGGGCAGAACGCCGGGGGAAGCTTGGCTTTGAGATGGGCGGCGACCTCGGCGTCAAGGCCAGGCGACCGCCGTGACGACTGGACGACCAAGCGAAGCGAGCGAACCTGATTGCCCTCGTCACGATCGACGAGGAGAGCCGCGTTCTCGACCCCCGCGCATTCCATCGCCACGCGCTCGATCTCACCGCACTCGATACGGTTGCCTTTCCACTTGATCTGGCCGTCGCGACGTCCTTCGACGAAGAGACCACCAGTCGCATCGAGCCAGCCATAGTCGCCGGTGCGATAAGCGCGCAGGTTCGGTGTCGAGGTGGTTCCTGTGAAGGCCGACCCGTTGCCGGGATGGAGGACAGGGAGATAACCTGGCGAAATCTGGGGACCGATGAGCTCGATCTCGCCAACCAAACCGGGGGCGAGAGCTTTCCCCGTCTCATCCAGGATGCGGACCGCCATGCCGCCTTGCGCCGTGCCGAGCGGCAATGGGCCAGCGCCGACAAGCTGGTCCTGGTTCAGGGCAAGGCAATGGGTGACGCAGGTTGCTTCGGATGGGCCGTAGCCATGCAACAGCTCGGCATCGGGAAAGCGTTCGCGAAGCAGAGCCAGAGTGCTGCGATTGACTTGCTCGCCACCAACGAAGAAGGTTTTGAGGCGCGGCAGTTCGCGCGCGCAGAAAGCCGGGTCGGCGAGCATCATCGAAAGGAATGCCGGAGTGGAGGTCCAGCTTCCCGGTCCGACCTCCGGCATGCCGATGTCTCTGGAAAGGTGGCGCAAGGTCGCCCGTGCGTTGACGTTGTTGCGGTGGTCGAGAAGATAGACCGGACGCCCTCCGCGCAAGGCTGGCCAAAGATCGCTCGCCGACATGTCGAAAGCGAAATTCGCATGGTTGACATGGCCTCCTCCATGCCCCGCGCACCCATCGCAGAGCGGTCCGAACCAACCGAGGAAGCTCGCGAAGTTGCTGCGGCTGATCTGCACCCCTTTCGGCGTGCCGGTGCTTCCCGATGTCATGGTGAGACAGAGCAGGCCGTCACCCCGCACAGGAGGCATTGGTCCGAACTTCCGAAGCGGCGCAGTCTGAGCGGGTGTGATCTCGCGACTGTGCAAGGTGGGGATCGGAAGATCCGGGCGCCCGGAGCCGACGGCCAGAGCAAAGGTGGCTGAGGCGGTGCGGGCGATGCTGTTTAGACGGGTGGCTGGGCTGGAGGCGTCGGCAAAGACATAGCCACGCCCCAACCAGATGGCCGCCAGCATGGCGGCCACGGCCTCCGGTTCCTTGTGACCGTGAATGAGCATGATCCCATCCGGAAGATCACGAAGAACGGTGAGGAAGCGAAGGATCTCCGCGCCAAGCTGGCCGTATGTCCAATGGGCGTCGGGCATCACCAGCGCGGGAGCGTCGGGAGCCGATCCAATTGTGTCGAACACTGGCTGGAACAAGCTTTCAAGCATGGACGGTTCCTTCATCGATTTGCCGGGCCAGGCTAGGGCGGTGGCGGCGTGGACGGACCTGCACCCGTATCTCTCCGCGTGGTTCCAGGTTGACCCGCATGATCGGCGTCAGGTCTCCAGGTCGTGTTCCATCCGCCAGCGCGAGGTCGAAGCGGGATAGCAGCGCACGTGTCGCGAAGGTCATCTGCTGAAAGACGAGATTCATGCCCGAACATGTGCGAGGACCCACGCCAAACGGGAAATAGCTGTTCGGCACTTGGCTGGCGCGCGGGAGGAAACGGTCGGGATTGAACGATTTCGGTTCCGTCCAATAGCGCGGGTCACGATGGATCAGCCAATTGGCGAAGAGCACCATCGTACCGGCCGGCGCCGAACAGCCACCGAACGCCATGTCGCGCACCAGCCGACGCTCGATGAAAGGCAAGGCCGGGTAGAGACGTTGGGTTTCCCGCACGGCTGCAAAGGCGACCGGGGTCTTGGTCACTTGATCGGTCGCGGCAAGACCGGACCCGGCGCTTTCGTCGGCTATCCGCGCCGCAAGCATTTGATCGCGCGCCAGATTCGCCACGGTCCACACCAAGGCAAGGGCATTGATGTGAAGACTGGCGGCGATGAGGCCGATCACCACGGAGCCGACCGCATCCTTTTGTTCATGCTCGCCAAGGCCCGAGGGCAAGGCCGACAGGCAGGCGGCCGCGATCGTGTCGCCGCCAGTTCGGGCGCCCGCCATGGTCGCCGTCAGCACCTGATCGATCTTCGCCTTGGCCTCGGCGAACTGCGGCAGGACGAGATAATCCTCCGCCTTGGCGCTGGAGAGACGGGCCATGACGAGAAAGCAGGATTGCAGGCTTTCCACAAGATCGACCGCCGCCGAATGGGGAACATCAGGACCGAGGATCGGGCCGCAGACGCTGCGAACCGCCCAGTCGATGGCAAGCGGCATGAGCGGAACCCCGCGCGGGTCGCCGCTTCGCGATTCGATCTCCTCCACGAGCATCCGTGTTGCCGAAGCGAGGCATCGCGTGAACCAAGGGCTGGCCAGACGCGTCAGCGTGGTCATTTGTCGGCGCATGGCGCTCCATTCCTCACCTTGGCGGGCGGTGAGCAAGGAGGGACCAAGCAAGAGGCGGGTAAGGGCGGCGGAAGTCGGCAGGCGATCGAAGTCTTTCACAAAGGCGTCGCTCTGGCCTTGCCATTGGCCGACATGTTCGGCGGCGGCAAGGAGAAGGGTTTCGGAGCCATCCTCGAAGCGCAGCCGGAAAACATCACCAAAACGGCGAGCGCCCTGTTCGCTGAGGCGCAGCAGTCCGCCGGCTGCGGCGGCGCCCGCGACCTCGAACACCGGGCAGGCTGGAGATGGTTGCATGGGGCAGGTTCTCCTTCAGAGCGAAGCCTCGCCACCGGCATGGATGTGAAGCATGGAGTTGGTTTCGGCCAAGGCGCGCAAACGGGTTCGGTCAAGCTTTCCGTTCAGATTGAGTGGCTGCGGCAGCCCGCCGTACCAGCGGCGGGGCAGATAGGCGGCCGGCAGGCGCCTGGCCAACGCGGAGGCAAGCTCGGCCAGGTCGCTTTTGCTGGTCGGTCCGACGACGAAGGCGTCCAACCCGCGCGCCTCGCCACGGATGGCGAAGACATCGACGATGGCGTCCTCCACACCAGGCAGCGACCGGATGAAACCTTCAATGGCGTTGAGATCGATGCGGACACCCTGCACCTTGACCTCCCGGTCGAGGCGGCCGTGGAAGTGCCAGACACCAAAACGATCGACATGCCCCTGGTCGCCGGTGAGATAGGCGTTCGCCGTGGGAAAGGCGCGGTTCTGGCGTTCGGGCAAGCCGATGTAGCCAAGCCCCACCGCTCGGCCGCAGATCAGAATTTCTCCACCTTCACCGTCAGGCCGGGCATGGCCATCAATTGCGAGTTGCAGCCATGTGCCCATGCGGGGCTGGCCGATGGGGATCGCGTCATCGGATGCCAAATGAGCCGGGGTGATCTCCACGCCGGTAACGGCGACGGTGCATTCGGTTGGACCATAGGTGTTGTAGATGCGGGCGCCGGGAAACCGCTCCCAGATCCTGGACACGGTGTCTTTGGGCAAGACCTCGCCGCAAAAGAGGAAAACCGCCAGGTCGGGAAGCGTGTCCGCCTTGAATTGGGGAGCCTTCAGATAATAGCGGATCACCGAAGGGGTCGAGACCCACCAGCCAACCTTGTCGGACCGCAAGCGCGCGATATGCGAAGCGGGATCCGCGAAATCGCGATGATCCAACGTGCACAGAGGTATCAGCGTCGTCCAGGACAGCCAGAGTTCAAAAAGCGATACATCGAAGCAATGGCGGACATTGCCGGTGACGGCGGCGGGCGTCCCCAATGTTTCGCGCAACGTGATGAGCCAGGCGACAAAATCCTGCAAATTGTCATAGCTGATCTGGATGCCTTTTGCGGCTCCCGTCGTGCCTGAAGAGAACATGATGTAGCAGACGTCCCGATCTTCGACATGGGGCGGACTCACGGGTGCTGGCGCCGCCTGTTCCGACGGCTGCGGCACCATCAGAACGCTACAGTGAAGTTTTGGCCGGGTGGATCGAGGTTCCGTGGCGACAAGAAGCAGGCCGGCCGCACAGTGGGCCGCGATCTCCGCGATGCGCTGGACCGGCGTGTCGGGTTCGACCGGCACGATGGGGCGGCCAAGGAGGAGCGCCGCCCAATAGGCGATGGGGAAGCGGCGATCCTTGTGCGCCAAAATCAGGATAGGGCTGCGGTCTCCCTTCCATCGACCGGATATCCGGTTCGCGAGGCGGCTCGCTTCCCGGTGAAGGTCGTCGAAGGACAGATCTCCATCGGCATGACGCCAAGCTGGGCTTTCCGTCCCGGCGAATGCGTGAAAGCAGTCCAGAAGGGCGGCGTGGGCGCCCGCCATCACGCCAAAGCCTTTTCGGTCTCGGACATGCATTTGCCGACATGGGCGGCGATTGTGCGAACGGTGCGGAAATCTTCGGACTGCATGCGTGAAGGGTCCATTCTGAGCCCCTCAACCGTCTCCTCAAGCATCAAGTTGAGATCGAGATACAGCCCACTGTCAAAGCCAAGATCCTCGACCAGGAAGGTCTCTTCGGTGATGGCATGGCTGTCGTCGATGTCCATGACCTGGCGGATGGCATCGATCACTTCGTTCACATAGGTCGTCATATCTGACATCTCCGAAGCGGAAGGATTGGTCGAGGGGAGTTCGGTTCAGGCGTCCAGAGTTTCACGCTCCCGGACCCGGCACTGGATGCGGACGGGCGCGCGGGGTTCCAGCAGGATGCGCTGGACGGGCTTCCAAGCGACCGGCTTGCAATCGGGCACGCGCTCAAGCGTCATCCGTCCGCAGATGCGGGAAACGGCGAAGGTGAGCTGGGGGAGAGCGAAATTCATGCCGATGCAGCCACGCGGGCCAAGGCCGAAAGGGAAATAGGCGCTGTGATCGATCTTGCCGTTTCCAAGGAAGCGCTCCGGGCGGAAGCTGAGCGGATCCGGCCAGACCTGCGGATCGCGGTGGACCAGCCAGGGGGCGAACATGACCGTCGTTCCCGTTGGCGCCTCCACGTCACCGAAATCAACCGGCTCGCAGGTGACTCGTTCAATGAAGGGGACGATGGGCGTGATGCGCAAGGATTCACGCACTGCGGCTTGTGCTTTGGGGAAGTCATCCATGCGCCAATCCCGCCCGTGAGCCGACAGGCTTTCCGTATCCTTCCGGCTTTCCGCATGGATGCCGTCGGCGATCCCGGGCGCGTCCGCCAATTGGAAGAGGGTCCACAGCAATGTCAGCGCCGTGGTGTGGATGCTGGCGACCAGATTGCCGGAGACGATGGGGACGAGAAGCCGGACAAGGTCGGCATCATCCAACCCCTCGCCCACGCTGTCCGCGACGACGGAGACCATGGATTCCCCGCCTGGCTTCCGTGTCCGCACCGCCTTGTCGACCAGGGCGATGGTCAGGTCGCGCATGTGGACGACACGCGGATCCTCGCGCAACGCGGCGATGTCGCGTTCCTCCTCCGCGTGGAGCGTCAGCTCGAACATGGTTTTCACCAGACCGTCGACGACCGCGAGCGTTTGTTCGTCTTCGATCTCGTGACCGAGCATCGGCTTGCTGACGGCACGGGCGGCCCAGATGGCGCAGGTCTCCCACAGGGTGGCCCGCCCCCCGTCACGCAAAAGATCGTCAAGCAGGGCGTCGCTGGCGGAAACGAGGGCGGAGGAGAAGCTTGGCTCGGTGATGCGCATCAAGGGCATCGACTGGCTGCGCCGCTCCTTCCAGAGTGGGCCTTCCGGCGTGCTCGTCACCGAATCCTTCAGAAGGAGGGCGACGACGGCGGCGGTGGAGGGAAGCTGTTCGACTTCCTTCCGGAAGGCCGCCGGATTGCGGCGAAACACGTCGTTGTGGCGCCGGTCGGAGAGGAGCAAAATCTCCGAACCGTTTGGAAGAACCACGCGCACGGTTCTTCCGTGACGGCGGGCGGCCAATTCCGCCCAGGTCTGGAAACCGGGGAAGCCGTGACCATCGAGGCGGATCGTATAGGTCGGGATCTGGGACAGCGGTCTGGGACGAGGCGCTGAGACGGCTTCATGCATTGATGATCTCCTCCGCAGGGCGGCTGATGCCGCCGCTCCGGTTGTGACGCGTACCGGGGACCGGGGCCGCAAGCCGGGCGGGCTGTGGTTCCGAGACGGAGCCGGACGTCCGTTCCGCGAGGGGCGTGGCAAGACGGGCGCTCAGAGCGAGCTTGTCGATCTTGCCGTTTCCGTTTCGCGGCAGATGCGCCTGGATATGGAAAGCGGCAGGCGCCATGTGGCTTTCGAGGCGCGCGCCGCACCAGACGGCAAGCTCCTGCGGGAACCGCTCCGCATTCGGGATCGACGACATGGCGACCGGCTCGACGAAGGCGATGACCTTGTGGCCAAGCACTGGATCGTCCACGCCGAGAACTGCGGCCTGGGCGATGGCCGGATGCGCGAGAAGAACGTCCTCCACCTCACGTGGAGCGACCTTTTCGCCCCGGACCTTGAGGACATCGTCCTTGCGGGCGATGAAATACAACAGACCGTCACCATCCAACCGACAGATGTCGCCGGTGTGGAGCACCTGCTCCCCAGGCAGGGGACCCGGCTTCAACTTGCGGTCGGTCTGCTCCGGGTTCCGCCAGTAACCCTTCATCACCGTGCTGCCCCGTATCACCAGTTCACCGGTCGCCTCCCGGGTGTGGCGGACGCCCTGCTCATCGACGACCCAAAGTTCGGTGTTGGGGATGGCGCGACCGACGCTGCCCGGGTGTGTCGCAAGCAGGGTCGGCGGCAGATAGGTGCAACGGTGGCACTCGGTCAAACCATACATGGAGAAGATCTCGGCCGACGCGAACAGCTCACGCAGAACCCCGATCTGGCGTGGGGACAACGCGGCCGCCGTATTGGTGACGATGCGGATCGCCGAAAAATCGAACCGGGCGGCGAGCGGTTCGATCAGCGCGACCATGGTCGGGACCAGGGGGAGAACCGTGGCCTTGGACTGCACGAGCCGATTCAGTGAGAAGAATGGCTTGGCGAATGATCGTTCGACGACCAGTTCCGCTCCCACAAGCGCCGTCATGGTGATCTGGTGGAGGCCATAATCGAAGGTGAAGGGCACAGCGCAGAAAACCGCGTCGCTGGCCTGGTAATGCAGATATTGGGCGACCGAGCGGGCTGCGGTGAGCACGTTGAGATGGCTCAGCATCACCCCTTTCGGGTTCCCGGTCGAACCCGAGGTGTAGATGATGAGGGCGAGATTCTGGTCGAGGTTCGCCGGTGGAGTCTCCGCCTCGTCGTCACGGCCCAGCAGGAGATCGGGCAAGCAGGCGGCGGACGGCGCATCGACGGATCGGTCGGCGACGATCAGCGTCATGTCGAGGCCTTGCGCCGCATCATGCAGCGTCTTCCAAATCTCCGCGTCGGCGATCGCGACCGAAGGCTGGCAATCCTCCAGAATCCAGCGAAGCTTCTGTTCCTTGGTGTCGGCATTGACCGGCACGATGGTCGCGCCGCTGTAAACCGCCCCCCAGAAGGCGAGCACGAAATCGACGCTGTTGCCCATGAAAAGCACGACCCGGTCGCCAACATCGACACCGTCGGCGCGTAGATGCCGGGCCAGGCTGGAAGCGGCGCGATGCATCTCGGCGAAGCTGAGCGAACGCCCTTCGCCGGTCACGCCGATGCCGCCGGGATCACGCAAGGCAGCCTGCCGCAACAGGCCACCGAGGAGATGGTTATCCTGATTACCAAGCATCGTCACCATCCTTCCTGAGAATGAGAGCCGCGAAGGTTCCGGTCATGCCTGCGGCGAAGGTCATGGCGTATCTGTCGCGTGCGGTCTTTCCAGTGCTGTCGCGCCAAGACCGCAGATTGATGAAGGCGTCTCCGCAAAAGCAGTGGCCGAGTATGGACAGGTTGTCCTTGATGATCTCGACGTCGGGGATGCCAAGCTGCCGGGCCACCTTGTCGAAGGTGAAAGGGCTGAGATGGGTCGGCAGGAGGATATCGAGTTGCCGAGCTCCGATCCTGGCGCGGGCAAGGGCGCGCTCGATGACGGCGATGATGGTGGGGATATAGGCGTCATCGAAACGGTTGCGGGTTTCCAGGTCATGCTTGACGACAGGATCGTAAATGCCGGCCACGCGCCCATGTGCGCTGGCGACGACATGGAAACCTTTCCCATCTTCAGGATGGACATCTATCAGGGCTGCGGTGGTCCCCTCGCCGAAGAGTCCGCTCTGTGGCGCGTATTGCAGCACCGCGTCGAAGCACTTCTCGCCGGTCAGGATGACGAAAAGGCGGCCCGACGCGTTGGCGTTGACGGCCCCGGCGAGGAATTCGAGCGCGCTGATGGCCGAAGCGCAGGCGCTGTTGGTGATCGAGAACACCTCGGGGATGCCGCCCAGGAAGCGGCGCGCCAACTCGCCCAGGATGTGGTGGTCGATGGGAGTGGTGTTGTTCAGGGCATGACAGTAGAGAAGACCGTCGATGCGACCGAACGCGCCGGGATTGGCGGTCATGAGCCTCGACAGACTTGCGGCCAGAGTGTCCCGAAGGCTCCCACCCTCATGAAGGCAGGCCGACCGCAGGCCGTAGAGGCGGGAGAAGATGCGCTGGTCGCGGTCGCTCCAACCATACAGGTCTTGCAATTCGTCCAGTCCCACGAGGCGGCCATCCTCGACCGACGTGGCGATGTCAAGAATGCGCATGGTGGAAGATCCCAGGCTTGGCCGTCGGCAATGCGATGCGGCATCCAGCGGCGAATCCGCCCAGGGCCACTGAAAGCAGGGTGCAGGCCCGGTCGTCGGAAGCGGCGAAGCCGTCGTTGAGATGACGGTCGAGCAGCAGCAGCGGATCGACCGTGTAGCAATGGCCCGCGAGTGGCAGAAGATCGAGTTTGATCCGTTCGACCGCGACCCCGCTGGCTCGACAGAACTGGGTCCAAACGAGCCGATTGATGTTGTGGGGCAGGATCGGTTCCCCGCCGTCAAGGGAAGCGTCCAGTCTTCGCAGGATCGAAAGCACCGAATTGGTGTGGGCGGCGTTGAAGCGCCGCATTTCCTCAGGGGTTCCGTACTGACCAAAGGCGAAGCCGGGAGTGTTGGCGACGAACAGATCCAACACCCGGATCCCTTCCTCGCCGCGATCAACCGTAAGACCGGCAAAGGCGTCGCCAAGCAGCGTGCAGCCGGGGATGTAACGCTCGGTCATCGGCAGCGCCGACTGGTCGTCACCGGCAAGAATGGCGACACATTCGGCAAAGCCGCCAGCCAGGAGTTTCCCGGCAAGGTCGAGCGACCAGAAAAGGCCGGCGCAATTGTATTGGTCGATTTCAAAGCTGTTGCGGATCCTGGCCAGAAACGGATGGTCCCGCCCCAGGCGAACCATTGGAGACGCATCCCCGGAATACTGCACGGGAATCCCGTGGGTGTAGATCAGCGCATCCGGCAAGGCGCCCGCATGCCGTCGCTGCAACTGATCGAGAACCAAAGCGAAAGCATCGGCGATGTCCGATCCGGGCGCGGAGACGGCCACGGTGTCGATGCCGAAGACACGGGTGAAGACGCGGGCCTCGACAGCGGGCGCGCCGGTCGCACGGATGATGTCGGCGGCGGGAACCCGCATGGCCGGAATGTGGCTTGCCAGCGACGCGATGCGCATCAGGCGGCCCTCCCCCAATGGAAGGCGACGCCGGTCAGGCAGACGCTGTCACGGGTCAGCAGAAGATAGGTGCCGCCCGGCTCGGCAAGCTCGCTCATGCGCGCGAATGGCCCGGAGCACAGCAGCCGTGGGTCGGCGGCGGCGGTGGCCGCGAGAGCCTTGCGGTGGTTCGACAGGAGATTGAGCAGGAATGGTTCGGCGATGAGGGTGATGTCCTGAAACCGCAGCGCGAGCTTCTCCGTCAACTGCCGAAAACTGTTGTCGAGGCTCTGGCCGGGCAATGGCACACGCATATAGCCGGCATAGAGCAAGCCCTCGGTCAAGCTGGTGTCGATGGAGATCACACAGGCGCTATTCGCCGGCTGGTAGCGCTCGACGATGTCCGAACGGTAGAGAAGATGTTTCTGATCCATGGCGAGGAGCAGGCCACGGCTGCGGCCATCGCGCAGGTACCTGCACATGCAGTCGAGAGCGAAGAAGGGGGCGGAAAGGCCATGATCGGAAATGGCAAAGCCGAAGCTGTCGTCAAGTTGCAGCTTGTGCATGACGAAGTTGGTGACTGAAGTGCCGAGATGGAGATCCGGCAGCCAGTGCGCCAACAGGACGAAGTCGATGCGCGAGAGATCGACCCGGTTGCGCAGCCGGTCCAGAAGCGCGTCGGCCATCGCCGCGAAGGGCGCGCGGTCCGGCGCGCTGAGCCACGCCTCGACGTTGCTGTCGGCGTCGCTGTAATCAAGGCCATTCGAGCGGAAAAATGCCTTGGTGTATTGCTCCCAATAGTCCTTCTGATCCAGCCAATGCGGTGACGGCGCCTCCAGCGCTGTGAACTGATCGCAAATGATGTGAGTGGGATCGATGAAAAGCGTCATGGTCAATGCCCCGGCTGGTAAGAGCGGAAAGCATTGAGCGAATGGATATGAGAGCTGCCTTCCATGTACTCGAAGGCGCGACCGTCCCGTATCAGCTTGAACAACGATGAATCGGCGAATATTTCGCGTGCGGGAAGAGCATCCACAATGTAAGCGCTGACTGCATCCACCAGCGCTACGGCATCAAGCTTGAACTGGCTTGTCTGATGGGAGGCCGCCCGACCGACGGCATGGTCGAGACCAATCCGCACCATGCGCTGAAGAAGGGCCGCATGGGTGAGCGCGAACTGGTCGAAGTCCGCGCCGACTGCCCCCAGCCTGGCGACGCGATCGAGCAGACCGCGCGCGGTGCCCAGCGCCATGGCCGCCACCAAGGGGCGATGCCGGGAGAAGACCGAATTGATGGCCATGAACCCGTCACGCAGCGACGAGGGGACGCCGCCGATCAGCATGTCCTCCGTCACCACGAGATCCCTGATCCGGATCTCGGTCAAGTCGGCGCCGGCAAGTCCCACGGTCGCCAGGCGTTCTATCGCGAAGGCGTCTCCGGCTTCGCCCGGATGCACCATGACCAACGCTCGTCGGTTGCCCTCCTCGAACCGTGCGAAGACCAGACCGACGCTGGCGCGCTTGGCGCCGCCAATCAGGATCTTATGGCCATTCAGGACATAGTGGTCGCCCCGTCGCCGCAACACCGTTGCGCAGTTGGCGGCGTCGCTGCCGCCGGATGGCTCGGTGATGGCCAGGAAGGTGAATTGCGGCGCTTGCCGATAAGGTCCGAAAAACCGTTCCTGCTGCGTCGGCGTGCCGAGGATGCCGACCGCCGCACCGGCCAGGGAGGGGCCGGGCATGGCCATCAGGCTGCTGGCGTCGAAGCGCGCCAGACGTTCGATGATGGCCAGAAGGGCGGGATACTTCGCCTCCGGCAGCTCGATTCCGACATCCGCAGCCTTGAAACCATTGAAGCGTTCCGGCACATCCAGAAGCGCCAGCGCCTTGGCGAGATCATCCTCGAGGAGCGGCGCGTAGGCGTCCGGGTCGCGATCAAGCGCAAGGCCGGTGCGGCACAGCAATGGTCCCAGCCGACAGAATCCTTCGATTGCCGGATGCTCAAGCAGGTTCATGGGTCGGCTCCTTCAGGCGGATGCGCGCGCAGTCCAAGGGCTGTGGAGTTTGCATCCTGATGAGATGCCTGACGCTGTCGGCATGTCGGACGATCAGCGCCTTGACGCCATCGATCATGATTTCGGCGGGATGGCCAAAACTCAGGAAATGGATCGGCGACGCGCTCGGCCCATAGGCGCCGGATTGGCCGATCACGATCAGATCGCCGGGCAGAAGCTCAGGCAACGCCACGTCCTGGCCGATGATGTCGGTGGGCGTGCAGAGAGGACCCGTGACGGTCCAGAGTGCGGTCGCCCCGTCCTGCTCGGTCTTGCCGACGACGGTGATGGGAAGGTTCTTGCGAAAGGCGGAACCCAGACCGGCTGCGGCGCTGTTGCAGTTGGAGCCGCCATCGCAGACCGCGAAGCGTTTCCCCTTCGTCTCCTTGACCGTTCGCACACGGGTGACGAAGACCCCTGCGGGAGCGGTCAGATAGCGGCCAAGCTCAAAGGCGATGCGCGTCTGCGGCTGTTCGCGCTGTCGTCGGGCCAACTCCGGCGCGAGGTCCCGCGCGAGCGCATCAATATCGAGGTCCTGCTCCTTCTCGAAATAGGGAATGCCGAAGCCGCCACCGACATCCACGAAGTCCAGCGCCTTCCCCGTCTTCCGCGCCACGGCGTCGGCAAGTTCCAGAATGCGCCGGGTGTTCTCCGCGATGGCGGCGTGATCGAGGATGCGGGTCCCCATGTAGACATGGAGACCGTGCAGGCGCAGGTGGGAGAACCGGACGAGGCCATCCAGAACGGCATCAAGGCTCTCGCTGTCGATGCCGAACTGGGTGGCTCGTCCGCTCATGGCAAGCCTCGCCCCGCCGGTCCGGAACCCGGGATTGATGCGCAGCGCCACCGCCTGGCATGTGCCGTGGGACGCGGCTATCTTGTCGAGAAGACGCAACTCTGAAAGGGATTCGGCGACAACGGCGCGGACTCCCACCTCGACAGCCCGCGTCAGCTCGGGCATGCCCTTGGCTGGACCGACGAAGATCATGTCCTGTGCCGCCACCCCTGCGGCAAGGGCGACCTCCAACTCGCCAAGACTGCAAATTTCGGCCTTGGCGCCGGCTTCGCACAGCGTTCTGACCACCGACAGGTTCGGGTTGGCTTTGAGCGAATAAAAGAGATCGGCGTTGGGGAAGGCGTCACGCACGCGCCGGACGCGGGCGCGCAACGTTTCGGCGTCGTAGCAATAGAACGGCGTGCCGACAGCATCGGCCAGTGCGGACAAATCGGGGGGAACGGGGATCATGCCGTCACCTCGGAGAGCAGCGTGCCGAGATGGTCGGACAGGGCCTTGATGCTGGCGAATGCGTTCGGCAGGTTGCCGTCGAGCTCCTCGACCAGTTCGAAGAGGTCGATCGGCATCCCGTCGAGCAACTGGGTCAGTTCCGAGATGAAGCGGACGAAGTCCAGGGAATCGAGCACTCCGCCCTCGCCATAAAGAACGGCGCCCTCCTGGGCCCCGGCGAGGCGTTGGGCGTCGATGCCGATGTTTCCAAGGGCCTTGGTGATGACGGGCGCAAAAGCAGCCATGATTCATCCTTATGAATTGGGGGTGTTCACTTCGAGAAGGGCGCAGGACGCGGTCGCGCCAAGGCCTATGCTGACGAGAAGAATCTTGTCGCCGCAGGACAGGAGTCCGTCATCATCGGCGGCCCCCAGATTGAGAAAGGGATCGGCGGCGAAACAGTGACCAAAGCGCGCGCCGGACGGCATGAAAATCTGGTCCGGGCGGGCGCCGAGCATCTGTCCTATCTGGCGCCAGGACGCGGCATTGGCGTTGTGCGGAAAGAGCCAGCGGATCTCGGCAAGATCCACGCCGAACATGCCAAGGGCCGTCGTGATGCTGGCGACCGCGAATTCAAGATAGAATTTGTCGAACCCGCGAAGATAGTCGTCATCCGGGCGACCGCTGTTGAGGCTGAAGCGACCGTCATGCCGGGTCGCGCCGTACAGCAGCCGAAAGCGGCCGGGTCGGCGCCCCACCAGAATGGCGACCGCCGCCTCTCCCATGATCGTGGTGTTGACGATGTGGCGGACCGTGGGGTGAAAGGCCTTGTCGCCGACGACGATAAGACCAAGCCCGCCCGGTGGCAGCACCGCCTGATGGAGCGCCAGCGCTGACACGGCCGAGGCGCAGTGGTTCATCGTCAGGCTCAGGCTGACGCTTCCGCCTTTGTGGTAGGTGTCGAGGATGCTGTCCTGCGCCCGGGACGTCATCGGGCCGGAACTCATCAGTGTGTGGCAATAGGTCATGAGCGAAATGTCTGCCGCGCGGAGACCATTGCGGGCGATGACGTCGGCCTCCGCCAAGCGCAGCAGGGCGTCGAGCGGCTGCTCCGGGTCGCAGCGGAATTCCTCATAACCGAAGAAACGGTTGTGCATTCTCGCTTCGCGCGGGTTGAGGCCCAGGCCGACGGCGGTATCCCAAATGGTTTCGATGCGTGCGGGCGCGGCGATGGAAAGGTCGATGACGTCAAGCATCGGCGCTCCTCCCGTCTTGAGCCGGATCGCTCAGGAAACGCAGAAGGCGGTCATGGAATTCAGATGCCCGCAGGATCGCGAGATGACTGTAACCATCGGTGAAGAAGCTTTGGCCGCGCCGCGCCCCCCTGGCGATCTCTTCGGCATTGCTCCTGGCGATCATCCAATCGCGCTTGTCCTGGACGGCGAGCACGGGACAATGGAGTCTTGCGAACAGCGGCGGCCCGACGTCGGCAGGCGCGGCGCCGAAACGGACACGGTAACGGTCCCGAATTGCCGGCAGGAGACGCGGCGGCAGTTGATTGGCCGCCAGATAGGTTTGCAGCAGGCCATCAAGGGAGGACGGGGCGGAAAGGGTGACGAGACGCTCCGCCTTCAGACCACGATCCATCGCGATGGCGGCGATCAGCCCACCGGCCGAGTGGCCGACCACGGCGGCGAACGGACCAAGGGGATTGCAGCATTCAACCAACGTCAGCCCGAGTTGCTGAAAGGCATAACGATCCCCGTGCGAACTGCCATGGCCCGGCAAGTCCGGGGTGAACACCTGATAACCGGCCTCGACCATGGCGTCGACCAGCGGGGCCAGCCCGGCTCCCGTGGCGTTCCAGCCGTGAACGAGGAGAAGACGCGGCCCATCGAGCGGCCCGCAGGACCGGATGTCGACACGGGCTTCGCCGCATCGGACCGTCGTCAGCCGCATCCGCGCCATGTGGTCGAGCGCACGCTTGCGCGGCTTGGCCCGTTTGGTGATCTCGAACCGCTTCAGCGCCAGATCGGCGGCCAGGCGTGGCGACAGGCGGGCGGTGACTTCGATTTCAAACTTGCGCAGCTTCCAGCTTATGACCCGGAAATGGGTCTCGGGCGATCCATCCGCGAGAAGCGTCACCTTGTGGCCGAAGCCCAGAGCGATCATGGTCCTTGCCCGAAACTGGCGAAGCCGGGCCAGCAGCCAGAGTCCCGGATAGACGGCTTCATACAGCATCGCGCGCCTCCTCCCGCCAACGCGGGGCGCTGCGCAGCAGATACAGGAACTGGACGCCGTAGAGCAGAAGCGACAACGTGCTGAAGGCGATCAGTATGAAACAGATGTCGGAAAGACTGTCGCCGACGCGCAGATAGGCGAGCACGCTCAGGCAGGTCATGGTTTCGACGAAGACAGTCACCAGCAGGACGAAGAGGCCGCGTTCAAGCTGCTCCAGGATGATCTGCAACATGGTCGCAACCGCTGTCGTGAAAAAGGTCGGCGCGAGGCACAACAGGATTTCGGCGCTTGACAGGCGCAAGGCGGCGGCATCGGCGGGCAGGACAAGATCGAGCAGTTGTGGCGCGCCGACGATGAGAAGGAGCGTCGCCAGGGCGTAAAATATCGCCATAGCCGGAGTTGAGATCATCAGGTGCGATGTGGCCGCCGGTGTGCCCTGCGCCTGATTGCTCAGGATCGCGATGGCCGAACCGGCGGCGATCGCCGGAACCATGAACAGAATGCGCAGCCGGATGACGAGGAGGAAGGCGGCTGCGGTTTCGGCTCCGAGATTTGCCATCGCCGGGAAGAGCACGGCGGCGCTGGCGAAACCGGCCACCATGGTCAGGAAGACCGGTAGGCCAATCATGACGAGCAGGCGACGGAGCCGGGCGAGCGTTTCCTTCAGCAATGGGCTGTCCCCCCCGTGGCTGCACCGGTGGGCGCCGATGATGACGATCGGCGCGGCGACGAGCGGACCCGCGACGTTGCCGAGCAGGACGGCCTCGAAGCCCCAGCCGAAGCCGGTCATCGCCGCATAGGTCAGCGACAGATCGACCGCCATCAGCAGGATCAGGGACAGCACCCCGGTTTTGACGTGTCCCTGGCCGCGCAGGGCGGCGTTGTAAACCTCGAACAGAAAGAACGGCACAATCGAGAGTATATAGAGGGGAAGGGGCTGTAGAACCTGCGGCGCGAGGATGCCCGGAGCCGCCGCGACGGTTGCCGCCGCCGGTCCCACGGCGAGACTTTGCAAGCCGTATGAGCAGACGACCAGCGAGGCGGCGACCAGAAAACCCGCCAGGAGAATGATCAGCGATGATTGCCGGATGCCGGCGAGTGGCCAATTCTTCTTCGAGCGGGCGCTGAAAACCTGATTGGTGATCGCCAGCGTCTCCAGAAAGGCGAGCAACAGCAGATGGTAGGGCTGAAGCAGCGATAGGGTGGTCAGGACCCCCGTGTCCGGATGATAGGAAAGCAGCCAAGCCTTGCTGAATTGCAATCCCGACGCGGCGAGCACGCCAAGCGACAGGGGCAGCGCCATGCCGATCATATCCCGCAGGACCGAAATGCGTCTGGAAAGGCGATCAAGTGAGAGAGGCTGGATCGTCATCATCGGTCCTTCCTGGGCGCGGGAGACGTGGGTGGAACGCGAGGGCGCGTCCAAACAGCGTGAGCGTTATGCATGGAGTGGCGAAGGTGGGGCCTGCCCCATGGCGCAACCGTTCGAGCGGGTCGTCGATGACCATCACATGGCGATGGGCGACGAGAAACTCCGGGACGAGATTGAATGCGTGCGTCGCCGCCTGGCCCGAGTGAATGCGAAGAGCCAGGGAAGGTCCCACATGTCCAAGCATGTCGAGCAGCTTTTGCAGGATCGGCGTCTTGGCTTCGGCTTGATGCCCACGGTGGATATAGAAAAGGCAGACGTCTTCAATACGCTCGACCAAGCCACAGAGGCTGTGAAACGCCTGACCGAGGGTCGCGGGAAAGAGGGCATGCGCGTCGCCGCCGGGGAAACGGGCCGCCAATGGCGTCCTATCTCCCGCCGCTCCGACCGTCATCGGCGCGATATTGTGGGCAAGCCAGTCACCTGCCAGCGGAAGGCGTTTTTCGGGAACCGGGCGCCATTCGGTCGGCGCCTCCACCGTGAGGCGGCCAAGCGAAACTGCGTTTCCAGGGGGGCTCGCCGGGTTGATGAGGGGCCAAACGCTCATGCCGCCCCCTCCAGCCGCAGCTTTTCCGTCGGCTGGTCCGCAATGGCTGAAGGTCGGGCAATGGTTCGATCCAATGCCGGATAGAGGCTGGCGAGCACAAGCGAAAGATGGTCCAGGGCGACAATGCCGCTGAGAAGAAAGGCGTGACCGCCCATCAGCTTGTTGAGCATGGTTGACGCATGGGTGATCGTCTGGTGATGGCGGTCCGCACAGGCGCGGACGCCGTCTTCATGCACGCCCTGCCAGCGCTGTAGCAGGGCGACCTCGCCGAAACACTGCTGAATCCGGGCATGGACGCGGGCGAAATCCGCACGTACGAGCTGGTGCTTGAGGACCGGCTGCCCGAAGCTTCTGCGCGACATCAGATGGTGATGGGTCATATCCAGACCGCGCGCCAACAGACCGAGGCGCAGATGCAGCAAGGGGAGGAGCGCGGACGGCGGCGTGATCTCCGCAGCGGGCGTTTCGCAACGCAAAAGAGCAAGACCAAGAGCCTTGAGGGCAGGATCATGGATCGTGTCGCACTTGCCCGGCGCCGGGCCGCCCGAAAGCGCGACGATCTGCCCCGCTCCGCCCACGCCGACAAGCGCCAGACCCGAGAGGGCCAGATAACCGTCCTGTCCCGTCATCCGCTTGGCGAAGGCGCGCAGGGCGGCGTCATAAGCGCCCTGTCTTGCCAGTTTGAAAAGGTCCGGGTCGTCAAACGGCATCCAATCCACCGCATCGGGCATCGGAGCCTCCTAGGCCGCTTGCGCGGCGGTGCGTTGCAGGAAGTCCTTGAGCGTGCCGATGTCGTTGAAGGCCGCTTCGCCGATCGCGTCCGGGGCGAATTGCAGGTTCGGGACACGGTCCTCCAAGGCGAGAAGGAACTGGACGAACATGACGGAATCGAGATCGAAATGTTCGTCGAGGCGCATATCCTCGGAGATTTCCTCGATCGGCCTTTCCGTCACTTCGATCAGGCATTCCTTGATGATGGTCAGCAGATTGTCCGCCATGGTCGGCTCCTCAGTGGTTGGATTGAGAGCGCTCAAGAAGCAGCGCGGCGTAGGTCACGCCCATGCCGGCGGCGAATGCGAAGACACGGGCTGGATCACGGGGGGCAACGGACAGGTCGCACAGATTGGCGGCGATGTCGGAGCAGTACATGTGCCCGTCGCAGGCTATGTCGCCATAGGCCATCACCTCTTCCCACCCGAACGCTCCGGCGAGGCGGCGCAGAAGCGGAAGATTGAGGTTGTAGGGAACGACCGTGTAGGGCGTGGCGGCAAAATCGGGGTCGATTGCCAGCGCTTCGTGGAGAAAATGATGGAACCGCTCGTAGAACGCATCGTTCAGAACGCGTTTGTCATCCGGAGCCATGTCATCCGGATTGCGGTGAAAGCGCGGCAGATGAGAAACACAAGATCCGCGCACACACCATTCGCCCGATGTTTCATCGAGGATGATCGACACCGGGCGTTCCGAAAGAAGACCGACGGACAGTCGGCTGAAGGCGGGATGGAAGGCCTTCTCGCCAGCGAGGAGGATGACGGTGTGCCCAGGGCCACGCGCTTCCTTCGTGCGAAGCGCCCAATGGGCGGCGGCAAGGACGGAGGCGCAATTGGTCATGGACAGGGTGAAGCACTCCCAACCGCCCAGCCCGGCGGCGGTCGCAAGCTCTGAAAGCCAGTCGGCTTCGCTGATCGTGTTGTGGGTCTGGGTTTTGCAGTAGATGATCGTGCCGGCGGCACGGCCTTGACCATCTGGACGAAGGCGGGCTGCGGCCCTGACAAGAACATCCGCGAGCATCAGCCGCAGCGATGAGGGGGAGCGCAGCACGCTCCTCAGATCATAGAACCGTTCGTATGTGCGGGCGCTGCGCTCGCTTATGCCGTGGCTTTCGCCAAGGTCACGCAACACGACCCGTTCAAGTCCGCTGCGTGGCGCGATGCAAGTCAGGAAAGTCATGGCGCGGCATCCTCGATGATCTCGACCATCCCGGCGGCCTGCTTGAAGAGGTGCGAGGCGCGCAGCGCCTTGTCGATTCCCTGGAACGGACGCGTGACCATCAACCAGCCGTCCGCCCGCATCGAGCGCAACGTCGCGTCGAAATCCTTGACCGAGTAGCAGATGTGATAAGGGCTTGCCCCGTCGATGCAGTTCCCCAATCGGCGCCGCATGGCGGTGTTGCCGGGGTACGGCTCGACCAACTCGATGTATGGCCCCCCCGCTTCCGTTCCCAGCAGACTGATGTAGACGCCTTGGGCGTCAAGCGGCTTGCGGTCCACATGACGAATGGGGGCCAAGGGCGCGAAAGCCCGCGCTGTCGATTCAGTTTCCGAGACGAGGTATCCGATATGATGAATCTTCATGGTGTCCCCCCACGATGTTCCAGGGGCCGACTCGTCTGTGGATGGCACGGCGTTCCCGGAACAATGACCAGAAAAGCAAGTGACGTGCCAAAGCCATTGCAGCCACGTCAGAAAACGATTTTCTCATCGATACGCTCACGCAATGAGTGTAAATCATTGGAACAATGGGGCAAAATCCATTGGCTGTTCGTCTGCGGCGGCGTTGAGATGAGTGGGGTACAGGCCATAAGCTCATTTTTGCGAAATATTATTTCTATCCCAGGAAACCTTCTTCCGTTTTTGGGTCCTATTATCGCGACATGACAATTGGAGACGGGCGCCGATTTCGGGAATGGGCGGCGATGGCGGTTCGACCTTCACGTCCCGGCGCCGGTTTGAGACCAGGACCGGCCAGTTTCAGAAGCGAGTTCCAACAGCGATTTGCGGCACGGCATGAATTCCCTGATCCCGAAAATCCGGGAGGGTCCTGATCGCGCTCGCTATCCCGGTGGTTTCACACATGTTCCATCGCGACCGCGATGGGATGATGCGGCAGAATGATGAAGATCGTCGGGCCTGACGGGACTTGCCTGTCAGCGGATCGCACCACGCCGCCACAAGGCGCGGCCTGACCTCAGAGAGATATTAACAATAAAAATCAATTGTCTACAGTCAGTCCAGCGCTTCAATAAGCGCCAGACGGACGCCAACCGGCGATGGGAATGTCATCGGATTTTCAGGACTGGCCCGGCGAAACGAAGCCGGCGCAGGCTCGAAACGGTCCGTTCAAGCCCGCGCCGTCGGAGGCCCCAATTGTCAGGACAGATCCTTCGCAACCTGTCGCAAGCGATTGCACGGAATGGCTTCGCTTCTGGCGCGCGATCAGATTTGCTGGCGCAACGCATCGCGGATCGGAGTCCGTGCGGCGGCCAGGGCCGGAACACCGCCGCCGATCAACCCGATTCCCAAGGCGAGCGCAAGGGCGGCCAAGGCTCCGTCCAGCGACACCGTCAGAGCGAAACCGACCTGGGTTCCATCGCTGCCCAAGGTCGACATGGACCAGCCATCCAGCGTTATCATCATACACACGATCCCCAACGCGCCTCCTACCACGGCGAGGCAACAGGCTTCGAGCGCCGTCGCCACAAAGGTCGAGGAGGGGCGAAACCCAAGCGCCCGCACCGTCGCGATCTCTGCGGCGCGGTCGGAAACCGAAGCGGCCATGGTGTTGACCGTCCCGGCGACGGCGCCGATGGAAATCGCCAGCGCGAGGGGTACGCCGAACCAGAGGATCAACGCCGATGTGCGGGAGGTCTGGTCGGCGTAGAAGTCGCTTTCCGTCCTCACGCTGACACCGGCGCTGCGGTCACTCTCCACATATGCCCGCAGCGCCGCAATGGCCGAGGGATCGGAAAGCCGTAAGCGCAGGCTTTGCACGACGCCCTGGCGGTTGAATATGGTTTGCACGACGGCCAGATCGGCAAGGATCTCGGACTCGAACACCGATCCCCCAGCCTCGAAAATACCCGCAACGGTCCATTTCGATGAACCGAAGGTGACTTGGCTGCCGACCTGGAAGCCGGGATAGGCCAAGGCGATCCGCCGTCCGACGACCAATTCAGCCTGTCCCGGCGAGAACGGACGACCTTCGATCAGCCGGAAGCTTGGCCGCAAGGTGAAACCATTGGCGCCGATGCCACGGAGCGACAAGCTGGTCGGCAATTCGGACGCCTGGGGCGCCGCATCCACGGCCACTTGCAACTCCGCCGACATCATCGCCTCGCCGCCCTGATTGCGGGCAATGCCGGGAGCCGCCTCCAGGGCATGAAGCTGGGCGATGGCCAAGCGGCTGCCGGCCTCGGAGGTGGAACCGGCGCTCAGGGCGATCGCCACATCCGTCGATCCCGCCGCCGAGTAAGCGGTGCGGAAGCCTGCGGCCATGGAGAGGAAGCCAAGCAGAAGCATCGAGGTCAGGGCGACGGAAATCACCATCGAGGCGGTGATCCAACCGCGCCGGGCGAGCGAGAAGGCGCTGATACGCAGCAGGATCCAGACCTGCACGGCGATGGAATACATCGTCAAACCCTCCTGATCGCTTGTATGACCTTGAGCCGAAGCGCATGGCCGAGAGGGGCGGCTGTGGTGATGGCGGTGACGGCGAGCATCAGGGCGACGGCTTGCCAGACCGTGGTCCAGGACAGGTTGACGCTGGGCGCCAGCGTTTGCAGCTCTTCACCAAAAAATCCGATGAAGAGCGCGGCGGCGCCAAGTCCGATGAGGCCTCCGCCCACGCAGATGAACAGCATCTCGGCAGCGATCAACGCGATGATCCTGTTTGCCGGGAACCCAATGGCCTTGAGAATGCCGATTTCCGTCCTGCGCTCGCGCACCGCGAAGGCCATGGTGTTGGCGACGATGAGCAGGATGGTCAGGAAGGCGACGGCGAGAACGATGGTGACGATGAGCGAGATGTTGGCGAACTGGGCGGCGAAAGCCCGGTTGAGTTCCGATTCCGTGCCCGTTCGGGTCTGAGCCGCCGAGTTGAGGAAGGTCTGGTCGATGGTTTGGCGCACCAAGTCGGACGAGGCCCCCGGTTCCAGCAGAAACACGAAACCGTCCACGGTGTCCCGTCCGGCGAGCCTGGCCTCGTTGAGATAGTCGTAGCGGATAATCATGAAGCCGGTGTCCACGGTCGACCGCTGGCCATCGAAGATCCCGAGGATCTCGAATGTCCAATCCAGCGAGCCGTTCCGTTGCCGGATGCTGTTGCTCGTGATGGTCACGCGCTGGCCAACCTGCCAGTTCATCCGCTGCGCCAGCATCCGGCCGATGAGAGCGCCGTCGCGTTGCGCGGCAATCTTGTCCTGAAGCGCTGCCGGAAAAAGGAAATCATCCGCATAGACGACGGCATAGTCGGGAAGAGGAACCGCGTTGACGCCGATGACGGCGTGCGGCTCCAGGTAATGGCCGCGCAGACGTGCGGCATAAGCGGTTCTGGCGACACCTGCGGTGGCCGCGATGGCTTGGGCATGGGTGACGGGCAAAGGATCGCTGACGCCGATCCTGCTGACCGTCACAAGCCGCTGCCTTGCCTCTTCACGATGCGAGAAGCCCTCATTGACACTGGTCAACACGCCGAAAACGGAGAATGCGATGGCGACAGAGAGTATGAGAAGCAGCGTGCGTGACAGCTTGCGTGTGAGGTTCTTGCTTATCAGGGTTAGAAAACTCATCACGCCGCTTCCTTCTTCAGGAACTGCCCCTTCTCCAGGTGCAGAGTCCGCTTTGCGAATTGCGCCGCCTGTGGATCGTGGGTCGCCATGATGATGGTTTTGCCGAAGCGGGCGTTGAGCAACCTCAACAAGGTGAGGACATCGTCGGCGGCCTCGCGGTCGAGATCGCCGGTCGGCTCGTCGCAGACGATGATCTTCGGATCCCCAGCGATGGCGCGACCGACCCCGATCCGCTGCTGCTGACCACCCGAAAGCTGATCTGGACGATGGTGGGCGCGCTCTTTCAGCGAGAGCAGATCAAGGATCGTCTCGCAGCGCGCCTGCCGTTCGCGGCGGCTCAGATTGCGCAGGAGCAATGGGATCTCGATGTTCTGCGCAGCCGTCAGTGTTGGCAACAGATTGAAGAACTGGAACACGAAGCCCAGGTTTTCAGCCCGCCAACGGCTCAGGCGAGTTTCACTCAGGGAATCGATGCGCAACGCGCCGACCGTGATCGAACCGCTGTCCGGCCGGTCAAATCCACACAGCAAATTCAGGAAGGTCGACTTGCCGGACCCCGATGGACCCATGATCGCCAGGAAATCCCCCGGGGGGATGTCCATGGACAGATTGTCGAAGACGTGGCTGGTCACGCCGCCGCGTGTGAAGCATTTTGTCAAATCATTGAGATGTATGCTGTTCTCAAGGCTCATCGAAGGGCTTCCCGTGCGTTGGAGGAGTTGTCGGCGGCCAGATTCGGATCCGGGACGATGGTGATCTTGGCGGCCATTTCAGGAACTATCGCCTTGGGGGGCTCGGCGAAGGTCAGTTGGACCTTGATGGTGCCGCGTTCGCGCGAGCTCATCGGTCGGATGGCCTTGACGGTCATGGGGAAATGCATCCCGGGCAGGGCGCTGAAGGTGGCGTCGGCCGCTTGTCCACGGCGGATTTGACCGACGCTGCTTTCGGCGACTTCCATTTCGACCTCCAGCGAGGCGGGATCGAACAGAATGGCGACGCCCTGGCCTGGACGATTGGAATTGTTCGCCGACAGCGTCGTTTCCCCCGGATCGACCAGAAGCTGGGCGATGACGCCGGTGATGGGAGCCCGCACCTTGTGCTGTTCCAGGACTAGGCGCGTCCGTGCCGCCTCCCGGCGGGCGGTTTCCGCCTTCGCCTCTTCCAACGCCAGTTGCGCCGCCTTCTGATCGACGGCGAAACGGGCGTCTGTCAGGGTCGTTTCGGAAACCACTCCGCGTTTCTGCAATTGAGCCAGCCGGTTCAGCGGGTCTGACGCGATCACGAGCGCGACTTTCGCGGACCGCACGGATGCCTCGGCCTCCGCAACCTTGGAGGCGCTGATCGCATAATCCTCCGCAGCGACGACATCCTTGAGCGCAATCAACAATTGGCCGGCTGCGACATGCTCGCCTTCCTCGACCTGGACCGAGTCAACGATGCCGGTGGCCTCGGCCATCACAGTGATCTGATGGCTGGCGACCGCATATCCGGAACCGACGACTCCTCCGCGGACGGCCGCCAAGCGGGTTGGCGGCGTTTCCGGCTTGCCGACTGCGGCAGGATGTTGCGCCGCCACGCCTTCGACCGGTAGCGATGGGATGGCTGGCTCGTTCCGCTCTATAGCTCTGGCTGCAAGGCTCGGATAGGAAGCCTTGACGAGGCCTTTCCGGTCGGCGACGACGGCGCCCGCCATGACCGCGCCGATGAACAGGACACCAAAGAGCTGCATCTTCCAGGGAGATCGGGGGGCGCCCCGGGCTTCGATCCGCAAAGATCCCAGTTTCTGGACGAGATCGTCGGCATCGCTGGGGGCGCCGGCCATGTGGGTCTTCCTCGATGAAATTCGACACCCACGGTACAAGCAAGGGCCATGCCTTGATGAAAAGTGTTTATCTCCAGCGCCTTAGATAAGGATCGGCCAGCCGATCTCTCAATATCGACACTGATTTCCAAGTCTTGGGACTGAATTGCGCCAGGATTCCCGGCGGCCCCGTTTCCTGAGCGACTGTGGATGACGTTGGTGCAAAAGGCTGGGTTGGGAAGCCCAGAAGGGTCATGAGCGTGGCCGCCCCCTTCGTGCCGGATCGGTATGGCCGAAGAGAGGAAGAGGACGGACGGGATTCCCGTGACGGGTTGAGAGCTGGAGGAAAGGCTTCCGGCGCCCGTCGCGGAGGTTCCCGCCATGTCAAGACCATCAGCCCCGCCCGGCTCCGACCGGGCGAGCCTGTACGATGACATCACCGGCACGATCATCGCCCAGTTGGAGGGCGGCTGCGTGCCCTGGGTTCAGCCCTGGGGGACGGCGGCGGCGAAAGCGCCGCTCGCCATGCCGAAGAACGCCAGCACCGGACGCTGTTATTCCGGGATCAACGTGCTGATCCTGTGGGGCGCGGTCATCCAGCACGGCTTTCCGGCCCAGACCTGGCTGACCTTCCGCCAAGCCTTGTCGTTGGGTGGCGCCGTCCGCAAGGGCGAACGCGGCGTCACCATCGTCTACGCCGACCGCTTCATTCCCGACGACGAGAGGGCGACTGTGGGTGTATTTGCGCGACGAACGTCCCCATGCCGGACCAGCGCCGCCAGCGGTGCTGTACCGCTACACGCCTGATCGCCGGGGTGAGCGCCCGCAAACGGAACTGGCCAGTTTTCGCGGCCATCTGCATGCCGATGGCTATGCTGGATTCGACGCTCTGTACGAAGCCAAGAACGGTCGGCCCGCCGCCGAGGTCTCCTGCATGGCCCATGTGCGCCGGAAAATCTTCGACGTTCACGCCACCACCGGCTCGCCCCTGGCCGAGGACGCCCTGAAACGGATTGCGCTGCTCTTCACCATCGAGCGCGAGGTGACCGGGCAGTCACCCGAGGAGCGGCGGCGCGTCCGCCAGGCCAAGGCACGGCCCGTGACCGACGACTTGGCGCTGTTCCTCGGCACCACGCTGGACCGCATTCCCGGCAGGAGCGAACTGGCGGCGGCCATCCGCTACGCCCGATCACGCTGGACGGCGCTCACCCGCTATCTTGAGAACAGTCGCTTGGAGATATCCAACAATGCAGCCGAGCGCAGCATCCGCCCCATGGCCATTGGCCGACGAAACTGGATGTTCGTCGGCTCCGACAAAGGTGGCGTCCGTGCCGCGACGATCCACACCATCGTGGAAACGGCGAAGCTCAACGGCCTGAATACCCACGCTTACCTGAGAGACCTGCTGGGCCGCATCGCCGACCTCCTGCCCTGGAACATCAAACCCACGTCCTGCGCCTGACGGTACCGTCAATCCGTTTCTGCCGCAGTCATCAAACGACGCTTACGCCCAACCAGCCGCGTAGGAAATAGCCAACCACTTGTCGGGCAGCCCGTGAGACCTCCTCTGGGGGGATCGTCTCACTCAGTCCCCAAAGACAACCTTCGTGCGGTCCAGCTTCACAGAGCGCCCGGAAATGTGCCGCAGCCCCAGGCAATGCCAAATATTCCCAACCCGGTGCGTCAGTTCGCTCTGCCAAGCGCCGCAAAATGGCGGCAATCTGCCCTTCAGTGCGCCGCAGCCCGCGCTCGAAGAAGATACGACCAACGTCTGGAAAGCGGCCAGTTTCAGCCATCACCAGCCGGGTCACGGCAAGCACGGAAGGGGCCACGATCAGATTCAAATAGGCTTGTGCGGTGTCCTCCAGCACAGCCTCAGGTTCCTTTCCCTCGACGTCAACTGCGGCGAGAGCGGAGCAGGCCAAAGTGCCGACCTCCTCAACATAAGCTGCGAACAGCGCCGCCTTGGAAGGAAAATAACGATAAAGCGTGGTCTTGGAACCTCCCACCTCAGCAGCGATGCAATCCATCGAAGTGTCAGCATAGCCGTTCCGAAGAAAGATTTCGCCAGCTACCATTAGAATTGCAGTCCGTCGGTTGGATATGCCGCCTGACATGATTACATTATCTCTGAATGATACGTTCTTTTTGATGTCTCGTCCATTTGGCTCCCCTTCAAAAAACTCAATCAGCCCGTCATAGGTTTAGATCCCCGTGCGTCACATTGAGTCCGACTTCATGCGATCCACTCTGAGCGGCGGCAAATGCGAAAAACAAACTGACGCGGATTCGGCTTGAGAATAAAATTCTCCGTCAGGACCGGGGTCTCCTAAAATCGCAGCGGTCTTCTGCGCCAAGGAAACAAGTCCATGATTGATCCGCCCAGTCGGTCAATAGGAGGGCGTTATCCCATTGGCGCGGAGGGCGCATCCAACAGGCAAGCCTCCCCCATTCGCACGATTCCCCTGCCGAGGTCTCCCGCACAACCCTTTCACCCTCTGCCGACCTTCAAAAGAAATCGATCCACGGCGGTTCGCAGATTTCCGGCTTCACCGACCAAACCGGCGGCGGTAGACAGCATTTCACCTGCCAAAGCATTGGTTTTGTCGGCGCCGTCGGTGAAGCCGACCATTTGACTGCGGACGGTGTTGGCCCCGCTGGCCGCCCTGTTTGCCTGCCGGGCGATCTCACCGACGACCTGCCCCTGCTGGGCGATCGAAGCGCTGATCGAAACCGCGATGTCCTCCAAGCGGAGCACAATTTGTCCGACGGACTTGATGGTTTCCGCAGAGTCCGCCGCAGCTTGGCGCATTCCATCGATCTGCCTTTGCACCCGTTGGGTCGCCAACGATGTCTGGCTGGCAAGAGCCTTCACCTCCTGAGCCACAATCGCAAAGCCACGTCCAGCCTCCCCTGCCCGCGCCGCCTCGATCGCCGCGTTCAGAGCCAGCAGATTGGTTCTGTTGGCGATGTCATTGATAAGGTGCACCACATCGCCAACCTCGTCGGTCGCCGCCAACAGCGCCAACATCGCCGCCTCAGAACGTTCCGCGCTTCCTGTCGCGGATCTGGTCATGCTCTCGGCCTCCGAGACGCGCTGCACGATCTCATGAATGTTGGTCGAAAGCTCTTCCGTCGCCGCAGCCACGCTCTCGACGCATTCTGTAGCCTCTCCGGCATTGCAGGCGACCTCGTTTGATTCCTGCCGGGCGTGGGCGGCGAGATGGTCGAGTTCCATCGCGGCCTCATGCATCTGTGTCGCTGCTCCGGCGACGGCTTCGACCACGTCGGCCATGCGGCTCTGGAAATCGACAGCCAAGCTTTGCAAAACCTCGCGTTGTCGCTCCTCCTGCTGTTGGCGCATAAGCTTGCGGCTGACGCGCAGTTCCTCAGCTTCACGCATGGCGGTCTGGAAAACAGCCAGCGCGCGCGCGGTGGCGCCAATCTCGTCGCCCCTTTCCCCACCATGGATGACGATGGACAGATCACCCTGAGACAGACGATGCATTTCGATGACGATCCTGCGCAGGGGACGCGACAGGAACCGGCTGGCAACCATCATCGCCAGGGCCAGAACCAGGATGGCTCCGACGCCGCCAGTCGCCAGCGTTACCGCAACCGTCCGGTGGTATCGTTCCTCGGCCTGGATGCCAGCATCGACAATGAGCTTGGCGATGTCCTCGGCCAGACCGTCGAACTGGCTCAATGTGGTCGCGATGTCCATGTTCAGGAACGCCTCTTCCGCCCCCCGCCTGTCCTTGGCGACCGCCAGGCGCCGAACCGTCTCGGCGATGGCGAGCAGGCTGTCGAGTTGCACCAGGGACGATTGGATTTCATCGCGCCGCTGCGGCAGAATCCGCTGCAATTCGGCGACGTTGACGACGAAACTGGTCTTCAGCGCCTTCAAATCCTGTTCGGCATAGCGCAGAGTGTCGTCGTCGCCCCTGATGAGCAGGTCCATCGCAACAATCTGGATCGACCGCAATGTTCCTGTCGCGATCAGGGCGGCCTTGCTGCGCTCAGCCAGTTCCACCACGGAACCATAATTGGTTTTGATGGTCCGCATCTGCGCAAGGCTGTAGAGGGACAGCCCGGCGCAGAGGATAATCATCAACGACAACAGGAACGCGATCTTCCCCGCCATCGGAAGATTGGCCAGCAACCGTCCGGCAACGCCAAGGCTATTCACGCCACGCCCCCAGCCATCGGCGCCCCGGCGCGCCAGCGCCTCGTGATCTGCCATGTCAGCCCCCTTCCTCTGACCGATCATCTCCTCCTTTCCTGTCATTCACAGCGCCATTGCGGACGGCTGCGGCGAAGGCTTGGGCTCCAACAGGAAATGCGCCAGCGCAGGAAGCAAAACCAAAGCGCCGATCATGTTGCCGATGAACATAAAGGCCAACAAAATCCCCATGTCGGCCTGGAACTTGATTGGCGACCACGCCCACACCGCCACGCCTGCGGCCAGGGTGAAGCCGGTCAGCATCACCATCCGCCCGGTGAACAGCAGGGAGGCTTCAAAGGCGTCGGACAGGGATTCGCCCTTGCGCAGATGAGCGAGCAGGATGCTCATGACATACAGCGCGTAATCGACGCCGATGCCGACGCCCAGCGCGATCACCGGCAGCGTCGCGACCTTGACGCCAATGCCGAGCATCACCATCAACGCCTCGCACAGCAGAGAGGTGAGGGCCAGCGGCGCCATGGTGCACAGGACCGCCCGCCACGACCGGAAGGTTACGAAGCACAACACCAGCACCGCGCCATAGACCCACAGCAGCATTTCGCGATTGGCCTGCCGCACCACGATGTTTGTCGCCGCCTCGATGCCGGCGCTGCCGCCGGCCAGCAGGAAGCGGGTGGCCGCGCTGTCGTTGGCGTCGGCGAAGCTCTGCGTCGCGTCGACCACCGCGTTCAACGTATCCGCGCGGTGATCCTGGAGATAGGCGGTCAACGGCAGGACCGAACAGGAGTCGTTGAACAGCCCCCGAGGCGAGTTGGCCGTGATGGTGTTCAGCATGTCGCGGTTTCTCGGCAGCTCGAACCATTTCGGGTTGCCTTCATTGTAACCGCTCATCAGCAGACGCTGCTGCCCGGCCAACGACGCGGTGCTGTCCACCGTCGGCAGACTGCGCAAGAGCCAGTCCAGCGCATCGACCCGCATCAGCGCGTCGTGGCTGGAGCACTCGCCCTCCACCGTCCGCACCATGACGATGAAGGCGTCGCCGCTCGCCCCGTATTTGGCGTTGATATAGGCGTTGTCACGGTTGTAGCGGGAGTCGGCGCGAAGTTCCGGCGCGCCCGGATCGAGATCGCCGATCTTCAGGCGCTGGCTCACCAGAAATGCGGCGACCGCCACCACGAAGCAGACGGCGACCGTCGCCATGGCCCGACGGCGTTCGGTCAGCCTGCCCAGCCAATGCCAGACGGGATGGCTCTGGCCCCGCTCGGCGCGCAGGCTGCGCTCTGCCGCGATGGGGCTGACGCCGACATAGCTCAACAGGACCGGCAACAGGATCAGATTGGTGAAGATCAGGATCGCCACCCCCAGACTGGCGATCATCGCCAGTTCCTGGATGACGGCGATGTGGATGATGAGCAGCACGGCAAAGCCGACGGCGTCGCACAGCAGGGCGGTCAACCCTGCCAGGAACAGCCGACGGAAAGTGTAACGGGCCGCCACCTCCTTGGGCGCGCCCCGCCCGACATCCTGCATGATGCCGTTCATCTTCTGGGCGCCATGGCTCATGCCGATGGCGAAGACGAGGAAAGGGACGAGGACCGAATAGGGGTTGAGTTCAAACCCGAGCGTCGGCAAGGCGCCCAGTTGCCAGACCACCGCAACGAGAGAGCAGACGACCACCAGCAGGGTGCTGCGCACGCACCGGGTGTGTGCGTAGAGGACCGCCGCCGCCAGTACAATGGACAGGACGAAAAACAGAGCGATCTTGCGCAAGCCGTCGATCAGGTCGCCGACGACCTTGGCGAAGCCGGTGACGCGCACCGGCACGCCCTGCGCCTCGTACCGGGCGCGCACCCGCTCCAGACGGTCGTTCAGAACGCCATAGTCGATAAACCGATGTTGTTGAGGGTTGTCGGCCAGAAGAGGAACGGAAATCAGCGCGGATTTCTCGTCGAAGGAGACGATCTTGCCGATCTCCCCGGAGCGGCGGACATTGACGCGCAACTGTTGGAGATCCTGCGGACTGCCCCGGTACTCGCTGGGCACCAGTGGCCCGGCGTCAAACCCCTCCTCGGTCACACCCTGCCAGCGGGCGTTGGGTGTCCACAGGCTCTTAAGCCCGACGCGATCGACCTCTGGAAAAGCGACCAACTCGTTGGTCAACTGCCTGAGCGTTTCAAGAAAACCTGAATCATAGATGTCGCCGCCCGGCGCTTCGAGCGCGACCCGTATGACGTTGGGATTCGGCAGATCGCTCTTCATCGCCGTGTAATTGACGATGAAGGGGTGTTCGGTCGGAATCATCTTCTCGAAACTGCCGTTGCTGTGCAGCCGTGGCAGTTGGATGGCTGCGGCCACAGTGACGGCGGCGCAAATAAGAAGAATGACAAGGCGATAATTGAACAACAGACGTTCCACAACGCTTCCCGACCCGGGGTCGAACGGAAGCGCGCCGTCTTCAGGATGCAGAGTGAGGGTTGAAGCGGTCATGGGCGTTTGCTTTCGATCGACGGGCTGGCCATCAGCGGGCCGGGAAGACGGACAGCTCCCTGGCTGCCCCCGAGGACGAGGGTGCCGTCGTCCGCCAGGACCATGGTCGCCGGACTGCCCACCGCCGACACCCCTGATTTCTCAAGGTCGCGGCCCTGAAGCCGGTACAGGCCGCCTGCCTGATCCGCCAACAGAATGGCCCCATCCAGCAATGGCAGACTGGCGACGACCGATACGGGAGCCGGGAGGGGCAACGGATCGAAGCTGCGACCGCCATCAGCGGAGTGGAAGACATTGCCACGCAACCCGGCGACGGTGATCCCGGCAGCCCCCAGTTGCGCGGTGAACAGGCTTCCCTCATAAGGCAGATCGAGTGTGGCGAAGCTGTCGCCGCCATCGCCGGAGCGGAGCACCAGCCCTTGCTCGCCAACAATGACAATTTCCTGCCCCCTGGTCCGCACCGCATAGAGATGACGATCCAAGGTCCCGAGGTGGGATGACCACGCCTCCCACCGAAGACCGTCATCGCTGCGCAGCAACTGGCCGTAGGCGCCCGCCAACCACAGACGACCGCGATCATCAACGGCCAGATCCAGCCAGGGGCGGTCGCGCCGGTCAGCGGCAAGCTCGTCGGCGAGGCGACGGGCCGTGCGGCTCCTGGGATCCGCGTCGCCAAGTTCCTTGGCGAGCCGATCAGCCGCCTGCCGGTAGAGGCCGAGAACGTCGCGATGATCGAACTGCCGCTTCCAGGTCGCGCCGCCATCCTCGCTGGACAGCAGCACGCCGTCATGCCCGGCCGCCCACCCCCGTTTCGGGTCGATGAACAGAACGGCGGTCAACGTAACGCCGACCGGAACCGCCGCCTGACCCCAGTTCGCGCCATTGTCATCGGAATAGAGAATGACGCCGCGTTCTCCAACCGCCACCAAACGCTTGCCAGCCCGCGCCAGCCCAAGAAGGACCGCCCTCTCAGCTCTCGGTGAGATCAGGGCCGACCGCTCCAGCGGATCGGCCTCGCGCGGGGCCGCCGCGACGGTCGAGGATTTCGCCATGACGGCTGCAAGGACAAGAGTCACTCCCAGCGCCGCGATCCGTCGCACCCTGCGATCCATGACGCATCCTCAACGGAGTTGGTTGCCGACCATGGCGTCGGGCGTGAAGTCCGAGTCCTTCAGGTCTGTGCTGGCGGTGACGCCGATTGTCGCGCCCGGCGCGTTCATGAAGGGACCGGCATACCAGGCGCCGGAAACCAGATCGTAATAACCGAAGGTGACGATGTCGGTCATGCTCATCTCGCCATAGGTGATCGGCGTGCCGTACAGCGTCCGCCAGAGCTGGCCATTGACGTCCCAGCGATCGGCAAGCAGCGCCAGCCAGGAATCCTCATCCACGTAATAGACGCTGCGCGGCGAGGTGTGGCGTTTGCCGGATTTGAGATTTCCTTCCACCACCCACACCCGGTGCAGTTCCCAGCGGACGTAATCAGGGTTCATGAAGGACGAACCCATCACGGTTTCCGCGCTGTCGGGCTGCAACAGCTTGTAGGTGTTGTAGGGAACCAGAATCTCCTTCTTGCCCAGCATTTTCCAGTCGTAATAGCCAGGACCGGAACCGAAGACGCTGACCTCGTCGAAACTGATCATGCCGGCCGAGGTCGGCAGCGGCGTGTCGCCGTTCGAGTTGGGGAGCTTCCGCACCCGGCGCTGGCCGGTCAGGTAAACCCAGGTGTTGGTTTTCGCATCGTCCACGTTCAGGCGACCGACCAGAGCCTCACCGGCGCGGATCGGCGGGCCGTCGTTGAGCACGCGCGTCAAAAAGTAAACGCCGTCGAACTTCTCGACCGAGCCGTTCGGATCGTAATAGGGCGTTATGTTGTGCTGTTCGCCCTTCATCACCATCACTTTCTTACCGTCAGCCGTGACCATCCAGGTCTGGCCGTTGGTCCCGCGAGTCTGGTTCCCGATGTAGCGAAGGATGTGGTTCCAGATCACCTCAAGTCCGCTTTTGGGGATGGGAAAGGGGGGGCCGCCAAATGCGCCCGAGGGAATCGGGTAGTTCGTGCCATCAACAAGCTTTGCGCGGGTGGCGTTCTTGAAGGTGTTGTCCTGGACCCATTGCGGCGTCATCGCGGTGCGATGGGTGGGGTACACGTCGATCCGGTAGGCCGGATAACGCTGAAGCATCGCCTTCTGACCATCGGTCAGCTTGTCGGCGTGCTGCGCCATGTTCTTGGCGGTGATCGAATAGAGCGGCTTTTCGGCGGCGAAGGGATCGGGTCGGCGCTGGGCGGTGGTGAAACCGGGCGGCACCTTCACCCCTTCGCCGGTCCAGGCCGGAATCGTCCCGTCCTTGTTGCCCGCACGCTCGGCGCCCAGGGGGGTCAGGGTGGATTTGAGCTGCTGCGCCTCCTGCTCGGTCACGGCGGCGGCGGCAGGCAGGATCGGGGCCGCGACGCTCACACAGAGCGCCGCACCCAGGAACAACATGTCCAGTCTCATCGGGATCTCCAGAAGAGCTTAGAAAGTCCGGCTGATGTTCAGCGAGACGAAGTCACGGTCCTTGAAATACTGCTTGTAACCCCAAGCTTGGGCGCCGCTCCGGCCGACCGAGCTGAACAACACATCGGCCCCTCCGAAGTAATGGGTCAGGTTCAACCCCATCTGCCAGGTGTCGAGATAACTGGCCTTGACGCCGACATTGATCGTCCCCCCGTTTTCCGGCATCGGGGCCAGACCGACCATGTTGCGCGATCCCTTCGGCTGGTAGCTGAAGCCGATCGGCAGACGCAGATCAACGCCGGGCAATGCTTGGTAATAGACCGGCTCGAACAGCATCTGGAACCGCAGACTGTTCCGGCTCCCGTTCGGTTGACAGACCGAACCGGGGAAACTGGCGGGTTGGCAGCCGCTGAGGGTGTCGGCATTCTCCGTCACCTTCAGGACATGATTGAAGGCAACCTCGCCAATCAGCGAGGCGTCGTCCCAAAGCGGCGAGTTCCCGAGATTGGAGCCGAAAGCCGAAACATTGACGTGCATTGTCCGACCGACGGCATACCGGGCGCCGCTGCCCAGATCATAGGCGTTGGGCGACAGCAGATCCTGGTTGCTCCGCATAGAGGCTTCGACGGCGTAGTTGAACAGGCCGACGCTGCGGTTGGCGCTGGCGCCGAACGTATTGATGCCGTTGTGATACGCCTCGTAAAATCTCCCCGTTACCGGATTGGTGACGGTCTGGCTGGTCTTGCTGTTGAAGCGGAGGGCATACAGGCCATAGTCGGTGTCCTCGCCACGGAAACGCAACGCCACGCCACCCTGACCGGTGTTCTTCCCGTCGCGGGTTTCGCTGCGCCGGAGCGCTCCGGTGGGGGTGTAGACCAGATCGCCGCCAGCCTGAAAGTCGATCGGGGAAAAGTAGCTGCCGGCCCCCTGCGTTCGATTGGGCCGCCACCCGAACTGATAGATGGCGTATGCGGTCAGTTCGTCGGTCAATTGAATCTGCCCCGACGCCTGCGGAACCGGACGCAGGATTTCCTGGAAGCGCAGATTGGGCACCGACAGAGCCTTCGCCTGATCGATGGGGGACATGGCGCCGGCGATGGCGTTGTCCCCGAAGAACAGGCTTTCGCCCCAAATGACGCTGTGCTGACCCAACCGCAAGGTCGCCTGCCGTCCATCGACATCGAAGCGGCTGGACACCAGCGCGTCGAGCAGTTCGGCGTTGCGGCCATGAACACGCCGGGTATAGGAACTGAACCCGGTCGGGTTGGAGGGATCGGCGGTGTTGACGGCGCTGGTTCCGGGTCCAAAGGCTCCGGCGGTGTTGTTGTCATTGTGCCGGTTGTAGACGGTGTCGTACCAGGCGGCGCCGCTCAGTCGCACACCGAACTGCTGATAGCTCGCCTCCAGTTCGCTCAGCAGGTCGGCGCGGTTCGAGACGATGCCGCGCTTGCGAAAATTGGTGTCGCCATCGCTGAGATTGGGATTGCCAAGCAAACCACTGTCGGCGTTTTTCAACCGATAGGCGGAACTGTACTTCACTGTGTTGTCCCAGCGAAGCTTCAGATCGGGAATGTCGGTTTCGATCTGGCCAGCCGATGCGGATCCCGCAGTCAGAATAACCGCAAACGGAAGAAGCCTCTGCAAGATCCGTTGTTCCAGCCGATAGCGGGACGTCGCCCCTTTCCAGAATTTTATCACCACGTCTCTCCTCCCCAATTCAAGCGCATTGATGATTTTTCTTCAGATCGCCTCATTAACTGAGGTCAACACAGGCTTTCTTTTGGAAATTTCCTGTATTTTTATTTCAGGTTCATCTCTGGATCTCTTCACAATCACAAAATCCAGAACCGCTTCACGCCAGTGTTCCGTGACTCTGATTGTTTATGGATCATACGATGATGATGGGGGCGGTAGCGCCCCCCCGTGAAGAGTGGGGTCCACCCCCTGTCGCCCGCCAAGAAAGAGAACGCCCTTCACCGGCGATCTCTGCGCACGGGCAAAGCCTTCAGAGCTTGCCGCTCAGTTCTGGAACGGCAGAAAAGAGATCGGCGACCAGACCATAATCGGCGACCTGGAAGATCGGCGCCTCTTCATCCTTGTTGATGGCGACGATGATCTTGGAATCCTTCATTCCGGCCAGATGCTGGATGGCGCCGGAAATTCCCACCGCCACATAAAGCTCCGGGGCGACGATCTTGCCGGTCTGGCCCACTTGCCAGTCGTTCGGGGCGAACCCCGAATCGACCGCCGCACGCGACGCGCCGACCGCCGCCCCCAGCCGATCAGCCAGCGCCTCGACAACGGCGAAGTTCTGCTGCGATCCGACGCCGCGCCCCCCGGACACGATGATCTTCGCCGAAGCCAGATCCGGTCGCTTTGACGCCTCGATCTTGTCAGCAATCCAGCGCGACAGCCCCGCATCGACCGGGGCGACGCGGTTCTCAACCGGCGCGCTCCCCCCTGGTCCGACCGGCGCGAAGGCGGAGGCGCGGACGGTCAACACCTTGACCGGATCGATCGACCGCACCGTCTGGATCGCGTTGCCGGCATAGACCGGTCGCTCGAACGTCTCGACATCGACGATGCCGGAGACATCGGACACGACCATCACGTCGAGAAGGGCCGCGACACGCGGCATCACATTTTTTCCGTGGGTGGTGGCCGGCGCCACGATGTGGGTGAAGTCCGCCGCCAGCGACGCGATCAGCGCCGCCATAGGCTCGGCCAGACGATGGCCGAGCGCCGGATCCTCCACGCACAGGACAGAGGCGACGCCCTCCAGCATCGCCGCCTCCGCAGCCGCGCCGTCGGCGACCGCATCGGCGCACAGCACAGTGACGTCCCCGAGCAGGGCGGCGGCGGTTAGCGCCTTCGCCGTGACATCGACCGACAATCGACCGTTCGACATTTCCGCTATCAGAAGAACAGCCATCTCAGATCACTCCCGTTTCGCCCTTCAGCCGGGCGATCAACTCATCGACCGAGCCGACCTTCACGCCCGCCTTGCGTCCGGTCGGCTCCACCGTCCCCAGGACGGCGAGACGGGGTGCAAGATCGACGCCGCAATCGACCGCCATCCTGGTGTCGAGCGGCTTCTTCTTCGCCTTCATGATGTTGGGCAGGGAAGCGTAACGCGGCTCGTTGAGGCGCAAATCGACCGTGACCACAGCGGGCAACCGCGCCGAGATCGTCTGCAGACCACCATCAACCTCGCGAGTGACCGTGACCGCTTCACCCTCAATCAGGATTTCCGAGGCGAAGGTGGCCTGCGACCAGCCGAGCAGCGCCGCCAGCATCTGACCCGTGGCGTTCATGTCGTTGTCGATCGCCTGCTTGCCGCAGAGGATCAGACCCGGTTGCTCCTCTTCCGCCACCTTGGCCAGCAGCTTGGCGACGGCCAGCGGTTCCACGTCAGCGGGGTCATCGACCGGCGTCTCGATCAGGATCGCGCGGTCCGCCCCCATGGCCAGGGCGGTGCGCAGGGTCTCCTGCGCCGGTTTCGGTCCGACGGACACCACGACAACCTCCGCCGCAATCCCTTTTTCCTTCAACCGAACCGCCTCTTCCACGGCAATCTCGTCGAAGGGGTTCATGGACATCTTCACATTGGCCAGATCGACACCCGATCCGTCCGCCTTGACACGAACTTTCACGTTGTAGTCGACGACCCGTTTGACGGGAACCAGCAGCTTCACGTCGCGCACTCCTTTTCCTGCACGCCGCAGACCGGCGGACACGGCATGGGTTTCACCGCCTGGCGGCGAGCGCCCGAATGCTGCCCGGCAGGTCAAGTTCAAATTCACGGGTTTGGCCGACCTCGGCCATCCGCTTCGCTTCCCTGGCGATCATTCCGCTGGCGATGCCGGCGCGAAAGCCGACATTCTCAACCGCCAGCCCCGCGAACATCGGTTCGACAAAGGGTTCAACGACCTTGTCCAGCACGGCGCGGTGCATGGCGATGACCTCCGACGTCAACGAGGCGATGCGGGCGACGAGATCGGCGACGTAGGCGTCGATCTCACCGTTCGGCAGGGCCTTGTTGACAAGGTTCCAGCGCTCGAACTCGAGGCCGGTGAAGTCCCGCATCGACAGCAGGATTTCCAGACCGCGCGCCGGGCCAGCCATCATCATCAGCCGGGTGCTGCCGCCGCCAGCCGCAAGGAAACCGGCGCCGGCCTCTGGATTGCAGAACAGCGCGCCTTCCGTGGCGAAGCGCATGTCCAGCGACAGCAGGAACTCCAGCCCGCCCCCGCGCGCCCGGCCCTTGACCTTGCCGATGGTGATCTGCGGAACGTTCTGCCAGATCAGGCCCAGCGACTGGACGGCGTTGATGTCGGGATATTTGCTCTGCGTCGCCGGATTCTTCAGCGACGCCTCCAACTCCGTCACGTCGAAATGGGCGATCCAGAAATCGGGGTCGGCGCTGTCAAGGACGACCACCTTCAGATCGCGGCGCTGCATCAGCATGCCGCCGACCTGCATCAGCTCGCCCACCATCTGGCCATTCATCAGATTGATCGGTGGGTTGTCGAGCGTGACGTAAAGCACGCCGTTCTCTTCACGCAGCTTCAGCGTTTGAAAATTCATGGGATCCTCCCGGTACCGTATTCCGTGTTTCAGACCAGCCGTTCGACCTTGATGCCGCAATAGCCGTAGCTTTCCAGCACCCCCATCAACTGTCTGTGGTCGAAGGCCTCGCACGGGCTGGCGAACCCGGCCACCGACGGACGATCCTTGCAAAGCCGCATGGCGCCATAGGCCTGGACCAGGCCGGTGGTGTAGTAGCCGCCATTGCTAATCATGGTGGATTTGACCATCACGGTGCTGCCGGAGCCGACGCAGACATCAATGGCGCGATGGACGTAGCGCGATTCCCGTGGCGGTGTCGCCGGGGCGATTGACGTCGCCATGGCGTCCATCATCGGGTAGAGCGCCGCGTCCGGGATCCATTGGAGCGACACCTTGTTGGCGCGCTCCAACTCCAGCTCCTTCTTGTAAAGCTCCTGATTCCACATCGCGACCATCATCTTGCAATTGCGCACCCGTCCGTCCCGGCTGAACCAGACCGGGTGGGAGGCGCCGCCCCATTGCGACGCGCGCAGCACGCGGCCCGATGGGGTGGTGAGGTCGCAGGTCTCGACCCCGGCATAGCGGATCAATTCGCGATTTTTCAAATACGCCGATGGCTGGCGCACGGCGTCCAGGATGGTCTGGGCGGAGGCCACCGTCGGCACCGCCTCGGCAATGCCAGTCATGTCCAGGGAATCGACGCCAGGCGTCTCCAAACAGAACCGCGCCCCGATCTCCGACACGCCATACATGTAGGATGCGGACGGGATGATCAGCCGATCCACAGCCTTGAAGCGCTCGTCCCAGTCGCGCAGCAGTTCAGCGACCCAGTGCTGTTCGCCGGTGGTGTCAAGGTAATGAACCCGCGCGTTGCAGGCCGCCTCCACCACTTCACGACCGAAGCGGTTGAACGGCCCGACGGTGTTGCACACGACCTTGCGGCCGGACAGCAGTTCGGTCAGCGCCTCCACCGTGTGCTCCACCGCCGCGATCTCGAAGCGGGCGGATTCGATGCCCGGGACCATGGCGACCGACTTCTCGATCTTCTCCCGGTTGCGACCGGCGGCGATGAACGGCACCCCCAGTTCACGCAGATGCTCCATGACCAGACGGCCGGTGTAGCCGCTCGCCCCATAGACGACGACCGGAAAATCCTTGCTCATGACGTCTCCACCCTCAGGGTTGTTTTTGCTGTCAGTTTTTTCCCCAGGCGCCGGCGCGGTTCATCTGCGCGAGCAGGAAGCCGTAATGCATGAAGAGGATGTTGGTCTCACCATCCTCGATCTGCATGGCGCGGGCGTCCCTCATCAGTTTTTCGATGGGAAACTCCTGGGTCAGTCCCACACCGCCGAACAATTGCAGGCACTCGTTGACGACGGTGAACATCTCGGAACTGCAAAAGGCCTTTCCTGCGGCCGTGAAATAGGGATGCGGCGCGGGCGAAATCCTGGTGTAGTCGGCGACATGGCGCGACATCGCCTTGATCGCCTCCACCTTCGCGCCCAGCCGACCAAGCCGGAATTGGGTGAGCTGCAAGTCGGCCAGCAGGGCACCGCCCTGTTTGCGTTCGTTCGTGTAGGCCAGGGCCAGTTCAAAGGCGGCCCGCGCCAGCCCCGCAGACAGATGGCTCATCGCCGTTCCGGCATGCGCCCAAGCCATCGCGTGCTTGATCTCGTAATCGTCGCGCGCGGCGATGGCGAAGCGACGGGGCAAGCGCACCTGGTCGAAATAGATCTCGCCCTGCGGCAGCGCCCGCTTGCCGAGCTTGCGCAGCGGCTTGCCCCGCGAAACGCCCTTCACGTCCAACGGCACGATGACGTTGCAGCCATACGTGTCGCCCTGCGAATCGTGATAGCCCTGGCCGTAGTCGGCGACGATGTCGAGCAGGCCGACCTGGGCGACGCAGCCGTTGGACACCCAGGCCGAACTTTGACCGTTCACAACGATTTCGTCGCCGATGAACCGGGCCGTCAGATTGCCGACAGTGCCCTTGGCGCCGACCGCGCGTTCCTGTGGATACAGGATCAGCCCGTCCGATCCGCGATCCGGTTGGGTGGCGATCCAGCAGCCAAGCTTGCCCTGGCAAAGCTCGATCAATTCACGCTCGCCACTGGCCAGCGCGCCGCGCAGCGGCATTTCGCCGGCGCCGGTCGACACCGCCAACCCGACGTCGCCCCACCCCATCTCGGCGATGACCAGGGCTTCCAGCCGGGCGGCGGCGCGGGGGTCAAGCCCCTCCAACGCCTCCGGTCCCATCCCCAACGTCGTCGCCGCCTTGTGGAAATCCCAGAAGGGTGATCCTTCGGCATAGGCATGATCGGGATCCATGCGGTCCAACGCGCGCCCGATGGGTCGCATCACCTCGGCGGCGAAACGGTGAATGACCGCCTGGGCCGCCGTCTCCTGCTCCGTCAGCCCGGCGTCGAAGCCCGACAGTTCGACATGGGGAAACGGCAAGGCGTGGGTCGTCGTGTGTTCCACCTCATCTCCTCCCGCATTTGTTCGTTCATCGGGTGAACAGGTTGACGGTGACGACGGCTTCTTCGTAGCCGACCTGACCACCGCCGTTTTCCTGAAGCGCAACCCGGGCGCCCTCGACCTGCCGCACACCGGCCTCGCCGCGCAGTTGCGTGACCAACTCGGTGATCTGGCCAAGGCCGGTGGCCCCGATCGGATGGCCCTTCGACTCCAGCCCGCCCGAAGGGTTGACCGGGATGCGGCCGCCGATCGACAGTTCGCCGCGCTCCGCCGCTGGCCCGGCGCCTCCCATCTCGGTCAGGCGCAGGAACTCGACGGCCATGATCTCGCCCATGGCGGTGGCGTCGTGGACCTCCGCCACCGACACGTCCTGCGGCCCCAGACCGGCGGCCTCATAGGCCTTGTCCGCCGCGCGGCGGGCCGCCGCTTGCTCGAAGGCGTCCGCAGCGCGGGGAGACGCGGTGGCGATCGCGGTGGCGGCGACCTTGACCGCGCGCCCCGCCGAACCGTTCAGCCGCTTCAACCCCCGCTCGGAGCAGACCACGACCGCAGAGCCGCCATCCGACACCGGCGAACACATCGGGATGGTCAGCGGGTAGGTGATCGGCGCCGCCCGCATCACCTCCTCGATGGTGAACGGCTTGCGGTACTGCGATTTCGGATTGTCGACCGAATGCATATGGTTCTTGGCGCTGACCGCCGCGATCTGGCGCTGGGTCGTGCCGAACCGGTTCATCCAGAACCGGCACATGGCGGCGTAGATCGCCATGAAACGGCTGTAGGGCCGGTCGGACTCGCTGCCCTCGGGCACCTCGATCCCATGGCCGAGCGCCAGCAGCTTGGCCGCGCTTTCCTCGGCGCGGCTGACGTCCCAGCCGCCTTCAAACAGCGAGATCGCCCGGAGCTTGTCCGCGATGTTCATCTTCTCAGCGCCGATGGCGAGCGCGACGTCGCATTGCCCGGCGCGGATCGCCTGCACCGCCAACTGGAAGGCGCTGGTCCCAGACGCACAGGCGTTTTCAATGTTGTAGACCGGAATCGACGGCAGCCCGATCCGCGCGAAGACCACCTGACCCGGAATGGCGTATTGGCCCTGCAAAGCGCCCTGGGTCTGGCCGGAGTAAAATGCGGCTTCGATCTGCGACAGATCGGCGCCGGCGTCGGCGACACAAAACCCCAAAGCCTCTTGAGCCAGTTCCCAGACCTGCTTGTCAGGATGGCGACCGAATTGGGTCATTCCGACCCCCGCGACATAAACGTCGCCCATGCGCCCCTCCCCCGTCTCGTCGTCGCCGGCTCTTGCTCCGGCTGGATGATTGTTGGGCCTACAATTATTCAAACCGCTGACGACAATCTCCCCCCTGTCGCGGGGGGGGGATCTCGGGACCGGCGGGACCTATCACCCTTCCGCATAAGCTGAAAATGGGAGGGAACATGCCGGACGACGCTGAACGGGCGACGACCGTTGAGGTGCTTCGCGTCGAGCGCAAGGGCGCCATAAGCGTCCTGACGATGACGGGCGCCAACATGAACGCCTTGAGCCGTCGGCTGCGGGCCGCGCTGTTCGATGCGATGGCCGACGCGGCGGACGACCCTACGGTGCACGCGGTGCTGCTGGCGGCGGACGGCCCCGCCTGGTGCGCCGGCGCCGATCTGAAGGAGATGGACAGCCCCGAATCCGAAGCCGATCCCAGTCTACAGGAAGCCATCTTCGGCCTGATCCGCAGCATGGACAAACCGATCATCGCGGTGATCGCTGGCGCGGCGCTGGGCGGTGGCTTAGAATTGGCGCTCGGCTGCCACCACCGGCTCGCCACACGGAATGCGCGGATCGGCCTGCCGGAGGTGACGCTGGGCCTGCTGCCGGGCGCTGGGGGAACCCAGCATCTGCCCCGCGCCATCGGGCTGGAGGCCGCCGCCGACGTGATCCTGAGCGGCAGAACCGACCGCGCCGCAGCGTTCGAAGGCACGGCGCTGTTCGACGCCATGCTGGGCGACAATCCGCTGGCCGAAGCGCTGGCCTTCGCCGAAACCCTGCCCCGGGCAACCCAACCGCCCCTTCTGCGCGACCGACCGGTCGGGCATCCCAATCCCGAAGCCTATCTGAAGGCGGTGCGCATGGCGGTCGAGGGCAACCCGCGTCGCACCAGCGGCCATCTTCCGGCGGTTGACTGCCTGCTGGCCGCCGCAACAAAATCCTATGAGCAGGGGATGGCGTTTGAATATGCGGCCTTCCGCGCCGCGCGCGCCGACCGGGCGTCAGAACCTTTCCGCTACGCTTTCCTGGCCGAACGCCGGGCGGCGCAAGTGCCCGGCCTTGACCCGGCGGCCAAGCCTCGACCGCTGGACAGCGTCGCGGTGATCGGCGCCGGCGTGATGGGACGCGGCATCGCCCTGGCCTGCGCCCAAATCGGCCTTCCGGTGATCCTGATGGATCAGGCCGAGGACGCGCTGTCCCGCGCGATGGCCGCCATCGCCAAGACCATCGGGGACGGCGTGGCGCGCGGTCGGACAACGGAGGCGGAGGCCGCCCGCACCCTGTCTCTGGTGGCGACGGCAACCGATCCCGACGCCATCGCCGGGTGCGATCTTGTGATCGAGGCGGTGGTTGAAACGATGGCGGTCAAACAAGCCGTCTTCCAGGCGCTTGACCGGACGATGAAGCCCGGCGCGATCCTGGCGACCAACACCTCGACGCTGGACATCGACCGGATCGCCGCCTTCACCTCCCGCCCAACCGACGTGGTTGGTCTTCATTTCTTCAATCCGGCCAACGTGATGCGGCTTCTGGAGGTGGTGCGTGGCAAGGCCACCGCCGACAGCGTGCTGGCGACGGCGCTGGCGTTCGGCAAGCGGCTGCGCAAGGTGTCGGTCGTCGCCGGGGTATGCGACGGCTTCATCGGCAACCGAATGGTCGAGCAGTATCTCCGGCAAGCCCAGTTTCTGGTCGAGGAGGGCGCCAGCCCGGCCGAGGTCGATGGGGCGTTGGAACGCTGGGGCATGGCGATGGGGCCGTTCCGCATGATGGATCTGGCGGGCAACGATGTGAACGACGCCATCCGCCAGCGCCGCCGGGCGGAAAAGCCGGACGCCATCCTGGCGGACATTCCCGACATCCTGACCGCCAACGGCTGGTTGGGCCAGAAATCCGGCATCGGTTGGTACAGCCACCCGCCAGGCGCCCGCCGCCCGGTCGAGAATGCCGAGCTGACCGCCGCGCTGGCGCAATGGCGGGCCGGAAACGGCATCGTGCCGCGACGGATAAAGGCGGAGGAGATCGTGGACCGCTGCATCCTCGCTCTGGTGAACGAGGGCGCGGCTCTTCTGGCGGAGGGCATCGCGTCGCGCGCCTCCGACATCGACGTCGTCTATCTCACCGGCTACGGTTTCCCGTCGGCCAAAGGTGGCCCGATGCATATCGCCGACCGTCTCGGCTTGCGGTCGGTGTTGCGCCGGATGCGCGCATTCGCCGCCATCGGCTGCGGGGATCCGGGATTCTGGGCGCCGCATCCGCTGCTGACCCGCCTCGCCGCCGATCTGAAAAGCCTTTCCGAGTACGGAGCTTCCGAATGACCGACGCCGTCATCGTCTCCACCGCCCGCACCGGACTGGCCAAGTCCTGGAAAGGGGCCTTGAACATGACTCACGGGGCGACGCTGGGCGCCCATGTGATCGCCCACGCCGTCCGCCGCGCCGGCCTGGACGGGCCGGAGGTCGAGGACGTCATTCTCGGCTGCTCCAACCCGGAGGGGGCCACCGGGATGAACATCGCCCGGCAGGCCGCCTACAAGGCCGGGCTTGGCGTCACCGTGCCGGGCATGACGGTCAACCGCTTCTGCGCATCCAGCCTGCAAACCATCGCCATCGCCGCTCAACGGATCATGACGGGCGAATGCGAAATTCTGGTGGCGGGCGGCATCGAATCGATCTCCTGCGTGCAGAACGAGATGAACCGCCACATGATGGACGATCCCTGGATCGTCCAGAACAAGCCGGAACTTTACTGGCCGATGCCCAGAACCGCCGAGCGGGTGGCCGAACGCTATGGCATTGGCCGCGACCGGCAGGACGAATACGGAGTGCGCAGCCAACTCCGGGCGGCGGCGGCGGCCGATGCCGGTCGCTTCGCCGATGAAATCGTGCCGATGACCGTGACCATGGCGGTGGCCGACCGCAAAACCGGCGCCGTCACAACGAAAGAGGTCACGCTGGATCGCGACGAAGGGATTAGGCCCGACACCACGCTGGCGGGAATGTCCGCCATCCGCACCGTCTACGAGGGTGGCGTCATCACCGCCGGGAACGCCTCGCAACTCTCCGATGGCGGGTCCGCCTGCGTGGTGATGAGCGCGACCGAGGCGGCGCGACGCAACCTGACGCCGATGGGCGTGTTCCGTGGTTTCGCCGTCACCGGCTGCGAGCCGGGCGAAATGGGAATCGGCCCGGTCTTCGCCGTGCCGAAGCTTCTCGCGAAGGCTGGCGTCCGCTTGTCCGACATCGACCTTTGGGAACTCAACGAGGCGTTCGCGGTCCAGGTGCTGTATTGCCGCGACCGGCTGGGAATCCCTGACGACCGGCTGAACGTCAACGGCGGCGCCATCGCGGTCGGCCATCCCTATGGCGTCAGCGGGTCGCGCATCGCCGCCCACGCCCTGATCGAGGGCAAGCGGCGGGGCGCGAAGCTGGTGGTGGCGACCATGTGCATCGGCGCCGGTCAGGGCGCCGCCGCCTTGTTCGAGGTCTGCTGACGCCATCCCCGCCATGGCGGGTGGAACCGACGAACGGACATTCGGGTTCCAGCCGCCATGACGGTCAAAGAATGCCCAGCATGCGGGCGCGGGCGACGGCGATCTTGCGTTCCCCGGCGTCCAGCTTCTGAAACAGGTTCTTCAGGTGCCACTTGACCGTCTCGTTGCTGAGGCCGAGCGACAGGGCGATTTCCTTGTTGCTGAGATGGGCGGCGATGCCGCACAGGATGTCGTACTCACGCCGGGTCAGGATGCCGATGTTTCCCTCGCCGCCAGCCGGAGTCGGCAAGACTGACGGAGCGGACGCCTTCGGCGCCAGCTCTCGCTGGCCGGACCGGTTCAGCGCCATCAGATCGGCGTGAAGTCGGAGCAACCCCCATCCCTTCGCCGTGGCGGCGGCCTCTTCGAATTCGGCTTGCCCCGCCGCTTCCCCGGCCTGGACCAAGGCCACGCCGTGCAGGGCCGACGCGAGCAGTTGATCGCTGCCACGACCCAACTCTTGCGCCAACCGGACCGCCCGCGCCGCCGCGTCCACCATCGGCGTCTCCCCGGACCGTTCCGGCAGCACCGCGCGCGCCAAATTGGCCTGCAAGGAGATGATCGAGCGGATTTGCACCGGGCTGTCCGGCGGCAACAGCGCCTCCAGCGTGTCCAGCCGCAACGACGCCGCGCGGGCGAGGCTGGAATGGCCATGCCGCGCATGGAACCGGGCGAGCATCGACAGGCCGACCGCCTCGACGCGCGGCAACTGGCGGGTCTTGCCGGTCGACACCAGCGCCGCCAACAGGGATTCGGCCAGATCAAAACGCCCTTCCGCCTCGGCCAGCCGGGCCGACGCCAGATGGCCCGCGATCAGCGCGTCGGGGGATGGCAGCTTTTCGATCATCGCCAGCCGTCCGCCGATGATTGACCGGGCCTCGTCGATCTTCATGATCTCGACGGCCGCCTCCGCCAGGACGGCGGCGATCAGCGACACCGCGAAACTGCGGCGATCAACCTCGGACAGCAGTCGCTCCATGACCGGCTTCAGCACGTCGTAGGCCATGGCCGGCTTGCCCTCCCACAGGAAGGACAAGGCGATGTAATAGTCAGCGTAGGCGTGGACGATGCCCGAACTTTCCCTGCCCCCCCGTTCCGCCTCGGTTGCCGCGATGATCGCGCGGGCCTCGACCGGGCGACCGGACAGATGACGCTCCGTGGCCAGCACCAGGGCGTGGAGCAGCGTTTCGCTCTGCAAACTGTCCGGTGGCGATTCCGGCCAGTCCTGAGCGAAGGCGGCCAACCTGGCGTAATCGTCGCGATACCCGGCGATGGCCACTTCGATCAGAGCCACCTCGAACCGCTCCGTCCGGGTCATGTCGGATTTGGTGCACAGGAGGTCCAGCAGCGGCTGCACCTTGTCGGGACGGTTGGCGTTCGCATAGGCCCAGGCGGCGGGCAGCCAGAACGTCGGACGAGTCCGCAGGTCGGCTGGGGACAGCCGCTCGATCCAGCCGATGACGTCCGACGGTCGCCCCTCGGTGGTCATTTCGCGCACCGCCATTTCCACCAGATCGAGAGCGACATCGTCATCGCCCGCCCGCCTTGCCTCCTGCGCCGCCTCTTCGTGCAAGCCGTTCCGCGTGTACCAGCTCGCCGCCGCCCGGGCGCAAGCGGCGCGGCGGGCGGGCGGCCACAGCCGATGGAGCCCGGCGAGCAATTTACGAGCGGCCGGGTGCAAGGTCATCCAACGGTCGGTCTGCGACCGGACGATCAGCGGCGTGGTGTCGGCCAACCGTTCCAGATCGGCCAGCGGCGCGTCGGGACCGATAACCGCCGCAACAAGCTCTGGATGGATCGGATCGAGAAAGGCCACCGCTTCCAGCATCTCGCGCACCGGCGGAGTCTGGTGGTTCAGGATCGCCTCTGTGAAGTATTTGCCAAGCGCCATCGACACCACCTCTTCCGGCGGTTTGGCGAAATCCTTCCCGACCTGCGACGACAGCACCAGTTGCAGGCCAAAAGGCCAGCCGTCGGTCAGCCGGTGCAAATGGGCGCACAGAGCGGCCGACGCCCGCCCCTGAAGCGAACGGGCGGTGACGGCGAACGCCTCATCCTCGGTAAAGCGCAATTCCTGAGCGGTGATGCGGATGAGAGGGCAGCAGAACAGCGGGGCTTGCTGGAAGATCGGATTTCCAGGCCGGGTGGACAGCGCAATCTTCAGATTCCCCGGCGCGTTGGCCAGGGCAAATGCCACTTCCTCCTCCTGCAATTGCGGACTGACCAGATCGGCGTCGTCGAGGATCAGCAGGCAGTCCTTGCCGCATTGGGCGATCTCGACGATCCAGCCAGTCAGAGCGGCCATGGTGTCGTCGGCATCCCGCACCCAGGCGGCGAAGGCCTCGTCCAACACCGCCTGCCCCTTGCGGGTGCTGGCCGCGACCAGACCCTGGACAAAGCGCCGGGAATCGTATTGGCCATCGAGGCTGAGCCATATGATGGCTTTACCCTGTTCCCGCGCTTCGGCGTGCCATTGGGCGAGAAGGTGCGTCTTGCCAAACCCCTGGGGGGCGCTGACCTCGATGATGTTGGAGCCGGCGCCGACGAAACGCTCGAACGACAACCGACGCCGAACCAACGAATTCGCCGACAGCGACGGCGGCGTCGTCTTCAATTGAAGGGACCAGGGCCACATTGTCAAAATCCTCCCAGAGCGCCGATCCATCTTTGTCTTTTGCGGTTGGCTGACCCCGCATGTGGCGGCCAACGGCTTTTTTCGATGGTTTCGACCTTAACTCTGCCAAAGCGTAGCCTGTCTGCGATGGAAAAGACCAGTCCCCTCGACGCTGCGCGCCGCCATCGCCGCTTTATGGGCGCCCCCCCTTCGCTGGGGGGAGGGAGGGGAGGCGCCACCCGCTATGGTGCATGAAACAGCGCCTTCAAGGCGCACGCAATAAGCACAGGGAGGGCGGTCGTGCCGCTGATTTCACTCTTCGACCGGGGCGCCAGCCTCGGGCGCGAACGCGTCGCGTTTGTGCGCGGTTCCTCTGAAATGACGTTCGGGGCTGCACAAGATCAAACCTATCGCATCGCCCGGGCGCTGGCTGCGGTGGAGGTGCCGCGCGGCGCCCACTGCGCCGTGCTGTCCGACAATGATCCGGCATCCTGGTTGTGCGTGCTGGCGGTCTGGCGGGCGGCGCATGTCTGGATTCCACTGAACCCGCGCTCGCCACTGGCCGAACACGTCCATCTGATCGACGGATTTGATGTCGAGTTGCTGTTCTTCAAGAAGATGTTCGCGCCGATGGTGCAGGAGATTCGCAACCACTGCCCCAATCTGAAGCGGTTGATCTGCATTGACGGCAAGGTCGATGACGCGTTGAGCCTGACCGACCTCACGATCGACCTGCCCGCCCTGCCGCCGGACATTCACGCGGAAGAGGATGAACTGGCGGCGATCATGCCGACCGGCGGCACCACCGGTCGCCCCAAAGGGGTGATGCTGACCCACCGCAGTCTGGTGATTTCGGTGGTCAACGGCATCCTGAACACCCCCTACCTGCCGGGGGAGGAGATCGTCAATCTCGCCGCCGCGCCGATGACCCACACCGCCGGTTTCCTGTCGCTGTCGGCGACGGCGCGCGGCGGCAAGGTGGTGGTGATGACCCGACCGGACCCACAGGAGCTTCTGGGAATCGTGACGGGCCAGGGCGTCACCGAATTCTTCCTGCCCCCGACCGTGATCTATCGGCTTCTCGACATGCCGGACATCGAACGGCATGACTTTTCCCGGTTGAAGTACCTGATGTACGGCGCCGCGCCGATGTCGGTGGAAAAGCTCCGCCATGCGTTGCGGGTCTTCGGCCCGGTGATGTTGCAAGGCTATGGCCAGACCGAAGCGCCCGGATCGATCTCCTTCCTGCGGCCCGGCGATCACTTCCGCAACGGCGCGGTGGCGGAGGATCAGCGCCTGTCCTCCTGCGGTCTGCCGTCGGTGTTCAACAGCACCGCGATCCTGGATGAACAGGGCCGTCCTCTGCCGTCCGGCAGCACCGGGGAGATCTGCGTGCGCGGCGACATCGTGATGAACGGTTACTACAAGCAGCCGGACAAAACCGCTGAAACGATCATCGACGGCTGGCTGCACACTGGCGATCTCGGCCACATCGACGCCGAAGGCTTCCTTCACATCACCGACCGCAAGAAGGACATGATCATTTCCGGCGGCTACAACGTCTACCCCAGCGAGGTCGAGCAGGCGATCTGGAGCCATCCGGCCGTGTTGGACTGCGCCGTGATCGGAGTGCCCGACGCGGATTGGGGCGAAGCCGTCAAGGCGGTGGTGGAGTTGCGACCGGGCGCGACGGTCACGCCGGACGAGCTGATCGCCTATTGCAAGGAACGGGTTGGGTCGGTCAAGGCCCCGAAAACCGTGGATTTCATCGATAGTCTGCCGCGCAGCCCCGTGGGCAAGGTGGTCAAGAAGGACCTCCGCGAGCGCTACCGCAACTGACCAACCACACACTTCATAATAATCGACTGTCCAATGGGAGGAAGAACAATGAGCAGCACCGTGAACACGGTCGTCAACCGTCAGTGGATTTTGCAGCGCCGTCCGCAAGGCCCGATCAGCCGGGAGGATTTCACATTCGTCGAAGGCCGTGTGCCCGAGATCGTTGACGGCGACGTGCTGGTCCGCTCGCTCTACTTCGGTTACGACGCCAGCCAGCGGATCTGGTTGACCGACGATGGCGGCTACATGAAGCCGATCATGCCGGGCGAGCCAATGCGCTGCATGGGCATCGGTCAGGTGATCGACAGCCGGAACCAGGATTACAAGTCCGGCGATCTGGTGGAAGGCTTCATGAGCTGGCAGGACTACGCCGTGGTGCGGGCCGACGGTCCGATGCCGTTGCGCCATCTGCCAAAGGCTGATTTCCCGTTGTCTTGGAATCTCGGTGTCTTCGGGGTCGGCGGTCTGACCGCTTACTTTGGCGTGACGGACGGGTTGAAGGTGAAGGACGGCGACACCGTGGTCATTTCCGCCGCGACCGGCGCCACCGGCAGCCTCGCCTGCCAGATCGCCCGGTTGCACGGCGCCAAGACGGTGATCGGCATCGCCGGCGGTGCGGACAAATGCAACTGGGTGGTCGAGAACACCGGCTGCGACGCCTGCGTCGATTACAAGAGCGCTGACTGGACCAACCGGTTGGCTGAACTGGCGCCAAACGGTGTGGACGCCTATTTCGACAATGTCGGCGGCGACATGCTCGACGAGATGTTTCTGCTCATGGCCCCCAAGGGCCGCATTCTGATCTGCGGAGCGATGTCCCAGGGCTACACCGGCGTAAAGGTGCAGGGGCCGACCAACTATATGCGGATCTGCACCCACCAGTTGACGGTCCAGGGCATTCTTCTGTTCAACTACGCGCAGCAAATCCCCCAGGCCGCGCAGCAGATTGGGCAGTGGGTGATGGAAGGCAAGCTGAAGGTCTCGGAAAACCTCCAGGAAGGTTTCGAAAAGGCTCCCGATCTTCTGCCCACCATGTTCACCGGCAAGGATCCCGGCAAGCTCGTGCTCCGCATCGCCGATCCCCAATGATCGGCAAGCGCCGCACGAACCGGGAGAGCATGAGAACGGTGAAAGCGCAGGAGGATTGGAATGCAGGATTTGGAGAACAAGGTCATCCTTGTCACCGGTGGCGCGTCCGGGATCGGGGCCGCCATCGTCCGACAGGCGGCGGCGGCGCGCGCGCGGGTCGCCGTCGTCGGGCGCGATCTATCCGCAGTCGAAGCCTTCGCGTCCGGCGTCGCCCAAGCGCGGGGTTATGAAGCCGACGTCCGTTCCGCAGAGTCGATGGAGGCGGTGTGCGCGGCGGTCGTCCGTGATTTCGGTCGGCTCGACGGGGCGGTCAACAACGCCGGCATCGGGGGCGTTTTCGCCCCCTTCGCCGAAGCCGCTCTCGACAATTGGCAGGCGGTGCTCGACACCAACCTGACCGGCGTGTTCAACAGCACCCGGGCCGAACTGGCCCGGATGCTGCCCACGGGCGGCGGTTCCATCGTCAACATGGGGTCGCTGTCCAGCCTGCTGGCGGAGCGGCACATGTCGGCCTACATCGCGTCCAAACACGCGGTTGTCGGGCTGACCCGCGCGACGGCCATCGACCATGCCCGGGACGGAATCCGCTGCAACGCCATCTGCCCCAGCTTCGTCAAAACGCCGATGACCGAGGCCGGGATTCCCGATCCGGCGGTCTGGGACGCGATCGCCGCGCAGCATCCGGGCGGGCGACTGGTGACGGTCGATGATGTCGCGGAGATCGCCGTCTTCCTGTTGAGCGACCGTTCGACCGGCATGACCGCCAGCGTCCATCTCGCCGATGCCGGGGTCGCGGCGGTTTGACATCCCCGGTGGCGCGCAAAGACCCCACAGCCGCAAACCGATGCGAACAGTCGGCGCAAAGTCGGCATGACTTAGGGCCTGTTTGGAAACGCTTTCGAGCCACCGATACCTCCCTGCTTCGTCATCCCCGCGCAGGCAGGGAATCAGGGATCTCCAAAGAACACCGGACGCCAAAGCCTGGTCTCCGCCGTCGCGGGGATGGCGTGGTGACAATGAGCGCTTTCAAACAGTCTCTTATAAAATGAGGAGGAAACGATGCGGGATCTTCAGGACAAGGTGGTGCTCGTCACCGGCGGCGCGGTCGGAATCGGGGCGGCGGTGGTGCGCTCCGCCGTTGCGCACGGGGCGCAGGTCGCCATCATCGACCGTATGGCGGCGGCGGCGGCGGCGTTGGCCGCCGAAGTCGGCAATGCCCGCGCCTACGCGGCGGACGTCGCCGACTTCGGCGCGATGGAACAGGTCTGCGCCCGCATCGTCGCCGACTTTGGTCGGTTGGACGGAGCGGTGAACAACGCGGGCGTCGGCGGCGAGTTCGCTCCGGTCGCCGCCTGCACCCTGGACAATTGGAACGCGGTCATCGCCGTCAACCTGACCGGCGTGTTCTACAGCATGAAAGCGGAGCTGGCTCACATGCTGCCAGCCGGTCGCGGCGCGATCGTCAACATGGCCTCGATGGCCGGCCTGCTCGCCGAAGCGAATCTGCCGGCCTATGTCGCTTCGAAGCATGGCGTCGTCGGCCTGACCAAATCGGCGGCGGTCGATCACGGTCGGGATGGAATCCGCTGCAACGCCGTTTGTCCGGCCTTCGTCAGGTCGCCGCTGACCGAACCGCTGTTCGCCAACCCCGATTTCGTCGCGATGATGAACGCCCGCCAGCCAATGGGCCGCACCGTCACCGCCGAAGAGGTGGCGGAGACCACCGTCTTCCTGCTCAGCGACCGGGCCGGTGGCATGACCGGCAGCGTGCATTTGCTCGACGGTGGAATCGGCGCAACCTGAGCGGGATTGCGGAAGCCATCAGCAATCCGACAGCGCCCCGAAGCCATGAACCGAAAGCATACGCCATGCCCCACTATACCGCCCCCCTGAAAGACCACCGTTTCCTTCTCCACAATGTCTTTCCCGCGTCGGATCTGTCGCGCGCAACCCTGTTCCAGGACAGCACCCCCGATATTCTCGACGCCGTTCTGGAAGAGGCGGCCAAGTTCTCCGAACAGGTTCTGGCGCCGCTCAACCGTTCCGGCGACGAACAGGGCTGCACCGCCGTCAACGGCGTCGTCACCACGCCCGACGGCTTCCCGGAGGCGTACCGGCTGTTCATGGAAGGCGGTTGGGCCGGGCTGACCGCAAGCCCGGAGCATGGCGGCCAAGGGTTGCCGCACACCCTGCACATCCTGGTGGACGAGATGACCACCTCGGCCAACCCGGGCTTCGCCATGTATCGCGGCCTGATCGACGGCGCCTACAAGACGATCTTGCAGCATGGCTCAAAAACGCTGAAGCAAGACTATCTGGCGCCGATCGCCACGGGAGAAACATTGCCGACCATGAATCTGACGGAACCGCATTGCGGCAGCGATCTAGGGCTGTTGCGGACCAAGGCGGAACCTCTGGCGGACGGCGCCTATCGGATCACCGGCACCAAGATCTTCATCACCGGCGGCGAACACGATCTCACCCGGAACATTCTGCATCTGGTCTTGGCGCGGTTGCCGGACGCGCCGGAAGGAAGCCGAGGAATCAGCCTGTTCCTGGTTCCCAAATACTATGTCGATCCGAAAAGCGGCGCCGAAATCCGCAACGATGTGACCTGCGGCGGGATCGAACACAAGATGGGCCTGAAGGCGTCGGCCACCTGCCTGATGAATTACGACGGCGCCCGAGGCTGGTTGGTCGGCGCTCCGCACTCTGGACTGGCGGCGATGTTCACCATGATGAATTCCGCGCGGTTGGGTGTTGGCGTTCAGGGGGTGTGCGCGGCGGAAGGCGCCCACCAGATCGCTGCGGCCTATGCCGCCGAACGTCGGCAAGGCAAGGCGCCAGGTTCGACGGGCGTCGGCCCCGATCCGATCGACCGGCACCCGGATGTCAAACGCATGCTGACGACCCAGAAGGCGTTCGCCCAAGGCGGTCGGGCGCTGGCTGTTCGGGTGGCGCTGGCGCTTGATTTCAGCCATGCCGCCGCGACCGAGGCGGAACGGCAAGCCCACGAGGAGCGGGTGCAACTGTTGACCCCGATCGTCAAGGCATTCCTGACCGACGTTGGCAGCGAGGCGGCCAATCTGGCGCTCCAGACCATGGGTGGCCATGGCTACATTCGCGAATGGGGAGTCGAGCAGTGGGTTCGCGACATTCGCATCGCGGCGATCTACGAAGGCACCAACGGCATTCAGGCGCTGGATCTGGTCGGACGCAAATTGTCGATGAAGGGCGGCGGTGCGGTCGAGCGCTACTTCAGTGACTTGCGCAGCCTGTTCAAACGGGCGCAACCGCTGTTTCCCGCAGCCGTCGAAGGGGAAAAAGCTCTGGCGGCTCTGGTCGACGCCACCAGCTTGGTGTCGGCGGCTGGGCCGATCGGGCGCTGCGAAGCGGCGAGCGATTACCTCACCCTGTTCGGATTGGTGGCCTTGGCCGGCGAATGGGTCGAGATGGCGCGGGTGTCCGTGCAATTGCGAACCACGGACCCGGTGTTCCATGACGACAAGATCGGGACGGCTGACTTCTATCTGCGCCGGATTCTGCCGCGCCATCTTGGCCACGCCGCTGCCATCCGGGCGGCGATCAACAGCGCGGACAATCGGCATTAGGCCGACGGGTAACACCCTGTCGGCTCGACCGAATCGGCCAAGCGCCTCATAGCATCTTTAAAAATCGCCCAGGGAGGGACAGGAATGAGATCAGCATGGCAGAGATTTTGCCTGGTTGGAACAACGGTGGCAAGTCTGCTCGGCGCCGTGGATTCCGCCGCTGCCCAGACATCCGCTGCATCCGGCAACGAGCCGGAACGGCTCTACAACACCTCATGCACCTTCTGCCACAGTCGACCGTTTCCGCCATTCCCGGCGCCGGAGTTGCGCGGTCGCAAGCTGGATCCTGCCACAATCAGGCATTTTGTGCGCCATGGCCCTGGCGGCATGGCCCCGTTTCGCCCGACCGACCTCACCGACGAAGATTTGGAGCGGCTGAGTCAATGGATCGCCGCAAGCCCCGCTCCGCCCAAGCCGGCGCTGCCGCCGATGCCACCGACACAGGGGGCGAAGCCATGATGCCCGATCGACGTGATTTCATCAGCATGCTTGCCGCAGCGGCCGGCGCCACCGCTCTAACCGGACCGACAAGCGCCGTTGCGCTGTCCGTTTCACTGAAAGACCGCAGAATATCCTATGCTGATGCGCTGGTCATTGAAACCGGCCTTCCCACCGACGCAGCCTTTGTCCGTGGCGTCGCGGCGACGCAGACGCATCGGTTTTGGACAAGCTCAGAAGGGTATTTCGATTTGGTGGCCCGCTTCGCAGGGCACCAGGGCAGGCCCATTCTCGCACTCACCAACCCAGCCAACGCCATCTTGATCGAACAGGCGTTGCGCGACGGCGGAGGACGACTGGTGGAGCGGCGCTCTCTGCGCACGCCTGCTCAATACGACCAATCGGCCTGGGCCTACACTGTCGGAAGCCATTTGGTTCACGGCACTCTGACCGATCATCCACATTCTCATGATGGCCATCTCGTCGCCGCCATCGTGGCACATCTTTGAACTCATGGGGAATCGCATGACCAGTCAAGCCGTTCTTCCGCCCGGCGTCTCCAGAGAACACTTTGCTGCGGCGCTTGCCGAATACCGCGCCATCGTGGGCGATCAATGGGTCTTCGCCGATCTTGAACGTTTGGCTCCCTATTCGCGGATCATTATTCCCGACGATCCCATGGCGCATCAGCCTTGTGGGGCGATCGCTCCCGGATCGGTCGAGGAAATTCAGCGCATATTGGCCGTCAGCAACAAATACAAGATACCGCTCTGGTCGATCTCCACAGGTCGCAATTTGGGCTACGGCGAAGCCGCACCCGCGACGCCTGGACAGATGGTCCTCGACCTGAAACGGATGAATCGGATTATCGAGGTCGATCCTGAGTTGGGAACGGCCTTGGTCGAGCCGGGCGTCACCTTCAAACAGCTCCACGACTATCTGACGGAGCATAAGCTTCCATTCTGGCTCAACAAACCCGCTCCCGCGCCGATCGTCGGCCCGGTGGGTTTCACCCTGGAGCGCGGAATGGGCTATACCCGCTATCAGGAGCAGGCCCAGAATTTCAGCGGCATGGAGGTCGTCCTGGCCGATGGTTCGGTCGTCCGCACCGGCATGGGCGGCGTCGAAAACAGCAAGACCTGGCAGGCCTATCGTTGGGGATATGGTCCATGGATCGACGGACTTTTCCTTCAGTCGAACTTTGGCATCGTGACAAAATTGGGCCTGTGGCTGATGAAGCGGCCCGCCGCCAACAAGACCTGGAAAGCCGCGTTCGCTGACATCGAAGGGGCGAGCCGGGCGATTGAGGCTCTGCGCGATCTGCGACTGGATGGCGTGATCGACAACGGATTCGTCATCCACATGGGCGTAGGCGTCGCGGAGACCCAACGCCGTGCTGACATCTTCAAGGGACCCGGCGCCATTTCCGAAGAAATGTGGTCGGCGATGGCCAAACAAGCGGGTGTGGCTCTGTGGAGCGCCATTGGAACCGTTTACGGCACACCGGACCAAGTGAAGGTCAATCTGGGAATCATCCGGGAAGCGATGACGGCGGTCGGCGGAACCTTTGCGACCGAAGATCAGGCGGAGGGGCCGATCGATCTATTTCTCTACGGCAATATCAAGATGTTGACGGCGAACGGCATGTCTCTGGAGGATTTTGCCATCTTCAATTTCCGTGGCTCGGGTGGCGCTTGGTTTGCTCCCGTCATCCCGGCCAAGGCAAAAGACGCCATGGAGTGTTATAAGATCTCGCAACGAGTCCTTGCCGAGTTCGGCTTCGACTACCTCGGCGGATTCTTTATCGGATACAGCGGTCGCCACTTTGACGCCGTGAATATCCTGGTGTTTGATCGGGACAATCCCGAAGAGTTGGAACGCGCCAAGCAATGCTACGCGAAAGTCGTCAGCCTCTGCGCCAAAGCCGGCTATCCAGTCTATCGGGCCAGCACGGCAGTCATGAAAATGACGGCTGATTTCTACGGCGAGGCCCAGAAAACGATCAATGCGCGCCTGAAGCACGCGCTGGACCCCAACCACATTCTTGCGCCTGGAAAGTCCGGGATTGCTTGAAGTTGATGTGCTGATCCAAGCGCTAGATCAAATTGTGCGTAGTCCGGTTTGACCGACAGATGGCTGTCATCTGTCGGAATCGGAGCACAAGGATCACTCACCAAAATTACCAAAGAAAAACTCCCGCACCATCATAATCAAATGATGAAAATTGCGGCTCCTTCCATAGTCAAGAGATGCGAATCATGAAAATTCTATTGCTTGGCGCAACGGGCCGCACCGGGCGGGCCGTGCTCCAGACCGCGCTTGAGGCCGGCCACGAGGTTGTGACGCTCGTGCGCGACCCGGCCCGTCTGTCGGTGCAACAGCATGACCGCCTGTCGGTGATCGCGGGCACTCCCGAGAATGAAGCGAATGTTTCGCAAGCGCTGTCGGGCTGCACCGCCGTCATCAGCACGTTGAACAACAATCGCACGTCGGATGCGCCTTGGTCCAAGCCGGTCTCTCCTGCAGGATTCATGACGGGCGCCATGCGCAATTGCGTAGCGGCGATGAAGGACCAGGGCATTTCACGGATCGCCGTCCTCAGCGCGGCTGGCGTCGGCGATTCCTTCACCGCAGTGCCATGGCTGTTCCGATGGCTTATCCGCCACACCAACCTGGGTCATACCTACCGCGACCATGAAACACAGGAACAAGTCCTGGCGGACTCCGGGCTTGAGTGGACCGTCGCCCGACCGGTGGGGCTGAGCGACAAGCCAACCAACCGCGCGCTGGCGATCGCATTGGGCAAGCCGCAGAAGAGTTCGATGACGATCCAACGCAGGCATGTCGCTCGGTTCCTCGTTGACTGCCTGCAAGACCCCAAGCTGATCGGCAAAGCGGCCTTCCTCTACGAGACGTGATTATCCGGCGACAAGGGGGCGGCCGTCCTACCGGACATCGCCTGCTTATCGGCACCAGACGAATGGGGTAGCAATGAAGATTCAAGCGATGAGTATGGTTGTGGCCGTACTGGTTGGCGCCGTCTTGGGTCCGGCATCGGCCGCAGAGGGGACATCCGCCGCCAACGGGGAACTCGCCTTCTATCGAAATTGCAGTTCCTGCCACTCAATCGAAAAAGGCAAGAACCTGATCGGTCCCTCTCTTCACTTGGTATTCGGGAGGAAGGCCGGATCATTGGAAAACTACAGGTATAGCGACGCGCTACACGCCCTTGACGCGATCTGGACCGCTGACAAACTCGACGTCTATTTGAAAGATACGCAGTCGGTCGCCCCAGGCAATAAGATGTGGGTCCGCTTTCCGGACGCGACGGTCCGTGAGGAGATCATCGCTTTCCTGGCTGCGCGCTCCGAGGCGGGCAAGTGATCGTCGCTGAAGCGACACCAATCCGGGATTGTAAATCAATTGGAGGTTGTTAGGCCATGACGATTTCACGCCGCCCCCTTCTGAAAGCCCTCGCCGCCCTGGCGGCGGTTCCCGGATTTCCTGCCTTCGCGGCAGCCACGAAGTGGCAGGCCGCCGCGCTCGAGCAGGAGCTGGGTTGCCCGGTCCTCACCCCGGAGAGCGGCATCAAATATCAAATCGCCACGGAACTCTGGAATGGCTGGTGGAAGAAGAAGCCGGCATTCATTGCCAAATGCAGCAATGCGAACGACGTTGCCCGCTGCGTCGACTATGCGCGCAGCACCAATACGCCTTTGTCGGTGAAATCCTGCGGACACCACCCGGCCGGCTTTGCGCTGCGTGACGGTGGCATGACCATTGACCTGTCCGAGATGATGAATATCGACGTCGATCCTGTCGGAAAGCGGGTTGTTGTCCAACCCGGCGTACGGATCGGTCACTTGCAGATGGCGCTCGAACCACACAAGCTTTACGCGGTGGGTCCTATGACGTCGACGGTCGGCGTCGCAGGGATGATGATGGGTGGTGGCTACGGCTGGTTCTCCGGTGAGGCCGGATTTGCGGTGGACAACCTGATCTCGGCCGAGATCGTCACCAGCGACGGCAAGATACGCAAGATCGACGCCCAGAAAAATCCCGATCTGTTCTGGGCGATTCGCGGAGGTGCGGGGAACTTCGGCGTCATTACGTCACTCGAGTTTCGCGTCCACGACCTGCCGCCGCTGACCGGTGGCGTCATCGTCTATGCCGGTCCAGATGTGGAAGCGGCTGCCAAGGGTTGGGCGCGATACACGGAGGATCCGGAACTACCACCAGAACTGTTCTCGAATCTGGTGATACTGCCGTCACCGCCCGGCGTTCCAGTACCCACCGTCCTGTTTATGACGAAGAGCGCACTCCAAGGGAAAGCGAACGACACAGCGCTGGAAAGATTGCGCTCCTTCGGCAAGCCGGTGCAGGACGCAATGCGTCCGGTTTCGCTGACGGAGATGCAGGGGATGGCCGATTTGGATGGCGAAGCCGGGTACAGCTATGCGGTCAACACCCACCTTTTCAAACATTTGCCGGACGAGGCCATCGACATCATGCTGAAGGCAATGGCCAATCCCCCGTCCCCACACGCGATCATACTCTGGGGGCCCCAACACGGGGCGATGCGGAAACCAGGTCCGACAGACACCGCGTTCTACCATCGCGACGCCAAGGTCAACGGCTTCGTGCTGAGCCGTTGGACCGATCCCGCCGACGCGGAGAAGAACATCGAATGGGTCCGCCGGGTATGGAACGATCTCAAGCCCTACTCGACCGGACAGGTCATGTTGAGCTTCACCAGCGAGACGGAGCCGGATTTGGGGAGAATCTGCTTCGGCGACAACTATGAAAGATTGTCCCACATCAAGCGTGAATATGATCCCTCCAACATGTTCAGTTCTACGGTGAATATCCGGCCAGCCGCATAGGAGGACCGTCAAGAAGTCCCCGTCGTGTCGACCGCGCCAAGACAAGCCGTCGCACCACCCGTGCCGCTACGGTAAGGCAGACGTATTTTATCGGTCATTCAAAAGGGATCGAACCATGGTCACCGTTCAATCTACAACCTGCGCCGACCTGCGTCACTTCCTGATCGTGGAGATGGCCATAGCCGGAACCGTCAATGGTGTGATCATGGCGGTTATCGCATGGCTTGTCTTTTCCGGGCACGAGCCGGTGCCTGTCTGGGGAGTCGATGGTCTGGTCTTTGACTTGCTGCCCAGTTCCGCCTTGCCGGTGTTCACAATGGCGCTGATCCTGCCGGCCGTGTTGCGCAAACGCCTCAGCAAGGGGGAGCGGCTTCCGGCGTACGATTGGAGCGACCTGGATGATTGGAGTCGTGCGCTTCCCAAGGGTGTCGTCGCCCTGGCGTTTGTCTTAGGGATCGTCTGGGCCGCCCTCTTCGTTCCGGTCGGAACAGCCATGCTGTGGATTTCCGGTTGGAGCACAGTGTCCCAATGGTCAACTGTGCTGGGCAAAGCATTGTTCGGTGTGCTTCTAGGAGCCAGCGCAGCACCATTCATCATACTGTCGACTCTGGCCCGATTGAACGTAAGCCGCTGAAGTAGAATAAATGAACCGCGCCGGGATTGTCGGCGGCTATTGTTCGTGAGTCACGCGGCTACTGGCATGGTCTCCCTGTCGGCATAATAACGTCGCTCGGCCTCGGCTGGCGGAATATTTCCTATGGGTTCGAGCAGGCGCCTGTTGTTGAACCAATCGACCCATTCGAGAGAACCAGGCGGACCGCCCGTGACCGGATTTCCGGGGAAAATTTGTTCGTTGTCTTGCTCATCGTCGCTCCATCCTCTCAGGAGTGGGAGCCGCTGACAATCCCGGCGCGGTTCATTCCTGGCGTCGGTGAACTGACCGCCGCCATGCTCCTGATCGAAATGCCGGAGCTCGGCGCCATGGACACCAAGCAGGCCGCCAGCCCCGCCGGACTTGCTCCCATGACCCAGGCGTCCGGACACTGGAAAGGAAAAGACCACATCCGTGGTGGAAGAGCAGGACTGCGCAGCGCCCTCTATATGCCAGCTCTGGCTGCCACCCGGTTCAACCCCGATCTCAAAGCGCTCGACACCCGCCTGACCGATGCCGGGAAGCCAGCCAAACTCGCCATCACCGCCGTCATGCGGAAGCTCGTCACCATCGCCAACGCACTCCTCCGAAAAGGAACAGCCTGGCAACAGAAAACAGCTTGATCAAAACGGATACTCTCCACTTTTCACAGGCCACTCCAACTCACCCCGCGTCCAGTTCGGCGGACATGGCGACGAAGCCCTCATGATCCGTAACCCACATCCGCGCGCCGGATGCGGTTGGCGCCGCGCACACGGTCAAGGGATGAATGTCGAACAAGGGCCGTTTCGCCCGGAAGCGGAAGCCCGTAATCCACGTCCCCGGCTTATGGCGCAGATACAGATCGACCAACAAGGTGGCGCTGAGAGGGCCGTGGAAGACCAACCCCGGATAACCCTCGACCTTGCGGCAATAGCTGCGGTCGTAATGGATGCGATGGCCGTTGAAGGTCAGCGCCGAATAGCGGAACAACAGCACCGGATCAGGAACAAGCGACCGCTTCCAGATCGGTTCCTCGGCAGGCCGCTCTCCCGCTGGGGGCGGGTCGTCGGGCTTGGCCGCCTCGCGATACACGATGTCGTGGATTTCGGTCACGGCGGGGCCGGTGGCGGTGGCGATCTCGTGCCGGACCTTCACAAACACCATCTGGCCCGAGCGGCCCTGTTTCAGCTCGACGTCGTCAATGACAGATTGGCGGCTGATGGCCTCGCCGCTGCGGATGGGGTGATGGAAGGACAGGCGGCCCCCCGCCCACATGCGGCGAGGCAGATCCACCGGGGGAAGAAAACCGCCCTTGTGGGCGTGGCCGTCCCCGGCCAGATCGCGTTGCGGCGCGCTCGGCAGGAAGTACAACCAATGGCCAAGCGGCGGCACCTCGCCCGCGCGCCAGGGCGGGGCGTCATGGTCCAGCGTCGCCGCCAGCCCGGTCAAAGGGGCCTGGGTGGCGATGTCCTCAGCGCGCTCCGAGCGACCAATCCAATTCCGCAATTCCTCAAAACGCGTCATGCCGTCCCCTCTGTCAGGAAATCGCATTGACCATCCGTCCGGTCAGATAACCGACGAGGTTTTCCTCGGCGATCGCCATCATGCGCCGCCGGGCCTCAATGGTCGACCACGCCATATGGGGCGTGACGATGCAGTTGCGCGCGGTCAGCAGCGGGTTGTCCGGGCGCGGCGGCTCCTCGCACAGCACATCGAGCGCGGCCCCGGCGATGCGACCGGCGTTCAACGCATCGGCCAAATCCTGTTCCACGATCAACGGCCCGCGCGAGGTGTTCAACAGCAGGGCCGTGCGTTTCATCCTGGCGATGGCCGTGCTGTCGATCATGCCCCGGTTGGAGTCGAACAGGGGGCAATGGAGGCTGATGACGTCGGATTCGGCGTACAGGCGATCAAGCTCCACACAGCGCAGCGTTTCGCTTTCCAAACTCCGATCCGGGTGGGCGTCAAACGCCAGCACGGACATGCCAAGCGCCTGCCCCACCCGGGCAAAGGCCTGCCCGATCCGCCCGAAACCAACCACGCCCAGAGCCTTGCCGTTCAACTCGATGGACGGGGCCAGCCAATAGCACCAGTCGGGCGAGCGCGCCCAACCACCCGCCCGCACGTCGTCGCTGTGCCGCCCGACGTGATGGCACAGTTCCAACAGCAGCGCCGTGGCGTATTGCGCCACCGACGCCGTGCCGTAGGTCGGAATGTTGCAGACGGTAACGCCATGGTCCCGCGCCGCCGCCACATCCACGATGTTGTAGCCGGTCGCCAGAACGCAGACAAAGCGCAGCGCCGGGCAGCGATCGAACACCGACCGCGTCAGCGGAGTCTTGTTGGTGAAGACCACGGCGGCGTCGCCGATCCGCTCCACGATCTGGTCAGCGGCGGTGCGGTCGTACACGGTCAGATCGCCGTGCCGTTCGATGCCGCTCCAACTCAGATCGCCCGGATTCAGGGTCCAGCCATCAAGCACCACGATGTTCATGAGCGTGTCCTTAGCAAGAGGATCGCCGCCCTCAGGGGCGGTCGATCAGAATGGCGCGAAAATCGTTCACGTTGGTCAGGGTCGGCCCGGTGACGAGGCTGTCGCCCAAGGCCCCGAAATAACCGTGCCCGTCATTGTCGGCCAAACGGTCCTTGGGGTTCAGCCCAAGCGCCCAGCCCCGCCGCAGGCTGTCGGGGCCGAGAGTGGCTCCGGCGATCTCCTCGACGCCGTCCACCCCGTCGGTGTCCGCCGCCAGGGCGTGGATGCGGGGATGCCCGTCAACAGCGACGCCGAAGGCCAACAGGAACTCCACATTGCGGCCGCCCCGCCCCTGCCCGCGCACGGTCACGGTGGTTTCCCCGCCGGAGAGCAGGACGCACGGCGCGGCGAACGGCTGGTCCCGCTTGGCCACATGCAGGGCGATTCCCGCCAGCGTGGTCCCGACGTCCTTGGCCTCCCCCTCGATGGCGTCCCCCAGAATGTGGACGGGATAGCCCGCCGCCCGCGCAACGGCGGCGGCGGCCTCCAACGCCATGGCCGGGGTGGCGATCATGCGGGTTTCGCTGCGGGCAAGACGCGGGTCGCCCGGCTTGACGCTTTCCCCTCGCCCGCTTTCCAAAGCCGCCCGCACCCGTGGCGGAGCATCGATGGCGAAACGGTCGAGGATGGCCAGGGCGTCGGCGCAGGTGGTGGCGTCGGCCACCGTCGGCCCGGACGCGATGTCGCCCGGATGGTCGCCCGGCACGTCGGACATCAGCAGGGTGACGACCCGCGCGGGATGGCAGGCCGCCGCCAACCGCCCGCCCTTGATGGCGGACAGGTGACGCCGAACGCAGTTGATCTCCGAAATCGTCGCCCCGGATCGCAGCAGCGCGCGACTGACCGCCTGTTTGTCCTCCAGCGTCACCCCGTCGAGCGGCAGAGCCAACAGGGCCGATCCGCCGCCGGAAATCAGACAGAGCACGGTGTCGTCCGCCGTCAGCCCGCGCACCGTCTCCATCATCCGCCGGGCGGCGTCCAGACCCGCCGCGTCCGGGACCGGATGGGCCGCCTCGGCAATCTCGATGCGGTCGCACGGAACCGCGTAGCCATAGCGCGTCACCACCAGGCCCGACAGGGGGCCGGGCCAATGGGTTTCGACCGCGCGGGCCATCGAGGCGGACGCCTTGCCCGCGCCGATCACCACCAGCCGCCCCTTGGGCGGTTCCGGCAGATGCGGCGGCAGGCAATGGTTGGGCTGGGCGGCGTTCACCGCCGCGTCGAACAGGCGCCGCAGCAGCGCGCGGGGGGAATCGGCAAGCGGGGCGGTCATGATCGGATGGATCCGTCGTCGGTCAGTCGGAGGGAGCGCGTCGATGCCGGATTCGTCAACCGGGGTTGGCGCGGATGACGTCGATCACCGTGCCATCCCGATATTGCCCAACGGCGAGAATCCGGCCCTCCGCCGGGTTGACCGACGGCGGCGTCACGCCTTCGCGCAGGGATGCCTTGTGTTGAAGCTCGTCGATGGACACGACCGGCAACCCGGCGTCGCGCAGCCGCTCGCGCAGATCCTCCCGCCGGGGATTGACGGCGATGCCCGCCTCGGTCACGACGGCGTCGATGGTTTCGCCAGGGGTGGTGACGAAGGACACCCGTTCAACGATCTTGGGATGGGTGTTCGTCGCCAGCGACGTTGTCACCAAGGCCAGCTTGGCCCCCGCCGCCGTGTCGCTGTGGCCGCCGGAACCGCCCAGGATGACGCCGTTGTTGCCAAGCGTGACGTTGACGTTGAAATCCAGATCGACCTCCGCCGCGCCCAGCATCATGGCGTCGAGCTGGTTGACGACCGCCCCGCAGGTGTGGGGGTTGCCGTATTGCGAGGCCGACATGGATTGATGGGCCGGGTTGCGGCGGTAGGAATCGACCGCCTTCAGATCGAAACATTGGACATCGAACAGGGTGCGGAACAGCCCGGCCTCCAGCATGTCCACCAGGGTTCCGGTGATGCCGCCCGCCGCAAAGCTTCCCACAATGCCCCGTTCGGTCATGATGGCTTTCAGCGTGTCGGCGACGGCCAACGACACGCCGCCAGCGCCCATCTGAAAGGAAAACCCGTCCTTCAACAGGCCGGACGCGTCGATCACCACCGCCGCCATCGCCGCAATCGCCTTGCCCTCCGGCTTGGTGGTGACGCGGGTGATGCCCGACACGATGCGCTGCGGGTCGCCGATGCTGTCGATGGGCACGACGAAATCGACGTCCTCCTGCGAGATGTCGATGGGACAGGCCGGGTAGGGAACGAGATGGTCGGTGATGGCCACCACCCGGTCGGCGCAGCGCGCGTCCACCATCGGATAGCCCAGGGCGCCGCAGGCCGATTTGCCCTGCACGCCGTTGATGTTGCCATAGGGGTCCGCCGTGGGGGCGGCGACAAAGGCGACGTCGATGCAGATGTCGCCCGCCTCCAACGCCCGCGCCCGCCCGCCATGGGTCAACAGAACCGCCGGTGTCGGCAGCGCCCCGGCGGCGATCGCCTCGGCGACGGGGCCGAGGATGTAGGTGGCGCTGATGCCGCTGACAACCCCGTTGCGGATGTGATCGGCCAAGGGGGCATGGACCGGAAACAGCGAGGTCGCGGCGACCGTGATGTCGCGGAATCCCATCGCCGCGATCTCCGCCATCACCGCGCGCAGCACATCGTCGCCGTTGCGCAGATGGTGGTGGAACGACACCGTGGCCCCGTCCTTCAGACCGCAGGCTTCGATGGCCGCCCGGATGGAGGGCAGCAGCTTTGTCTGTCCGGGACGGACGGCCTGCCGGGTTACGGACCGCCGGGTGGCCGGACCCAAACGGGCGAAGGCCCCGGCGAACGGTTCGACCGGCCCATAGCCCTCGATGAAAGCCGGAACGGAACGGATCATGGGTGGTTTCCTTCGGCTGTGTCTGTGGCGGGCCTGGGATGGCGTCAGGCGGTTCCGTCCGCCGCGTCGCCGTCGGCGGAGGCGGCGCTCAGGATGCGTTCGGCCAGTTTCAGATGGGGACCATCCAACATCCGACCGTCCAGGGTGAGAACGCCGTTTTGCGGGTTGCCCGCGAACAGGTCCCGCACCGCGCGCGCCCAGGCGACGCGGTCCGGCGACGGGGTGAACAGCGCGGCCACCGGGTCGATCTGATCGGGGTGGATGCATTGCTTGCCGGAAAAGCCGTCGCTGACCGCCGCAGCGGTTTCGGCCAACAGGGCGTCGGGCGCGCGCGTGTCGGGGAAGGGCGTGTCGATGGCCGGAACCCCGGCGGCGGCGGCGGCGGTGAGCAGAGCGGCGCGCGCCGCCGCAATGGGCGCGGTCCATCGCCCGTCGGGACGCCTCGGCGCGATGCCGAAATCAGCGGACAGATCCTCCGCCCCGAACAGCAAGGCGCGCAAACGGGGCGTCACCCCCCGGTAGTGGAGGTTTTGCAGCGCCAGGGCGGATTCGGTGGCCAGCGCCCAAACACCAATGCCGCCAACCGTCCGCCCCGCCGCCGTTTCCAGCGCCTCCAAATGATGGTCGAGCCGCCGCAGATCCTCCGGCCCGTTGCATTTGGGCAGCAGGATCGCGTCCGGCCCGGCGGCGACCACCGCCGCCAGATCAGACAGATGCCACGGCGTGCCATAGGGGTTGACGCGCACGATCAAACCCGGACGCTCCCCTGACCGCTGCCGATGGCCGGTGATCGCCGCCGCTGCCGAAAGGCGCGCCGCCTCCTTGGCGGACACCGCGACGCTGTCCTCAAGATCGAGGATCACGGCGTCCGCCGCCGAGGCCAGCGCCTTGCTGATTTTCCGTTCCGAATCCGCCGGAGCGAACAGCGGGTTTCGCAATCTCATCACGCCCTCACACTCTTGTCATTCTGCGGCACGCGTCAATCCAGCCGGATCGTCAAACCGTCCGGATCTTCGGCAACCCGTGGATGGCGCGCCATCACCAGCGGATCATGACCGGGAATGACCAAGGACGGATCGGACGACAAACGGCGCAAGCGGTCATAGCCGTCCAGCAGGGCCGGAAGATTGGTGACGAGCGGAAACACCTCGTTCCGTTCCAGATGACGGTAATAATGGCAGGCGTCGGACGCCAGCACCAGCCAGCCACGGCGCGTGTTGACCCGGACGAACTGCAAACCGGCGGTGTGGCCCGCCGCCAGATGAACCGATACCCCAGGGGCAAGCGTATCATCGCCGTCGTGGAAGGCGACGCGCCCCTTGAAGACATTGCGCACCAGTTCCACCACATCCTCGGGTTCGTAGGCCGCGCACAGGCAGCGGCGCCGCATCATCCGCCCGGTGGCGAAGGCCATTTCCTTGTCCTGGATGTGGAAAGTGGCGTTTGGGAAGAGCGCGTAGTTGCCGACATGATCGTAGTGGAGGTGCGTCACGATGACGTCCGTCACCCGGCCTGGATCCACCCCCAGCCGCGCCAACCCTTCCCCCGGGCAGCGCAGGAAGGTTCGGCGACGACGCTCCCCGACCGCGCGGGTGAAGCCCATGTCGATGACGATGGCCGTCGCGCCGGACCGGATCACCCACACGAAGTAATCCATGTCCACGGCCGGGTCGTGGGGATCGCTGCCCAGAAAGATGTCGGTCGAGGGGCGACCTTTCAATTCGGCGTATTTGACCGCGTACACCTCGTATTCCGGCAAGCCGGTCCGGGTGGCGGCATCGAAAGCGGGGGTCATGGCGCGTTGTCCTCACGCATCAGGAATGAACGGGGCTGTTGGTCGCAAGACCCGGCGACGGCCGGGACACCCGCCAGATCAGCAGGACGCCGATGGTCGCGCAGACGGCGATGGACCCCAGCCCCCCTTCAAACCCGCCAAAGCGGTCGCGGAACTGCCCCATGATGGTCGGTTGGATGAAACCCGACAGATTGCCCACCGCGTTGATGGCGGCGATGCCCGCCGCAAAGGCCGCACGCGGCAGGACGGTGGGCGGGAGCGACCAGAACAGCGGCAGGGCGGAGAAAATACCGGCGCTCGCCACGCACAGAAACACCAGCTTCACGACCAGCGTGCTGGAAAACGCCGTGCCGATCAGACCGACAATGGACAGCAGCACCGCCCCACAGATGTGACGGCGGCGTTCGCCCAGCCGGTCGGACCGCGCGCCCCACAGGATCATGGCGATCCCGGCGCAGGCGAAGGGGAGCGCGGAAAGCAGACCGACCGTCAGCTTGGAGCCGCCGAACCCGGACACGATTTGCGGCATGAAAAAGCTGAGGCCGTAGTTGATCCCGGTCAGGCCGAGCCACGCCACCGCCAACAGCAGAACCGCCGGGGTGCGGATCACACGCCACAGGCCGACATGCGCGACGGGCGCGCCCTCGTTCTGCGCCAGAGCCTTGCCCAACCAAGCCCTTGCCCAACCAAGCCCGCTCGTCGTCCGCCAACCAATCGCAGTCATCGGGCTTGTCAGACAGCACGACATAGACGACCGGGGCCAGCAGGATGGCCGGAAGCGCTTCGATGAGGAACAGCCATTGCCAGCCATGCAGACCCCAAACCCCATCCATCCCCAGGATCAGCCCGGACACCGGCGAGCCGATGACGCTGGCCACCGGCATGGCGGCCATGAACGCGCCGATGAAGCGACCGCGATAGGCGGGCGGAACCCAATGGGTCAGGAAGAAGATGATGCCCGGGAAGAACCCGGCTTCCGCCGCGCCCAACAGCAAGCGCACCGTGTAAAAGCTGGTGGGGCCTTGCACAAAGGCGGTTCCCGCCGACAGCACGCCCCACGTCACCATGATCCGCGCGATCCACAGCCGCGCGCCGTAGCGCTCCAGCGCCAGATTCGACGGAACCTCCGCCAGGACGTAGGTGATGAAAAACAATCCCGCACCAAAACCGAATTGGGCGGCGGACAGCCCGATATCCACGTTCATCGTCAACGCCGCGAACCCGACATTGACGCGATCAAGAAATGATATGACAAAACACACAAACAGAATGGGCAAAAACCGCCTGGTGATTTTTGCCATTGTTCTTGTGGAAACGGAATCGTCCATTGTTTTTCCTCCCGATCCGAACGTCATGTGACGCGATTGGATGATTTGTTTGTTTTTCCAGCAATCATCGTCCAATCGGGCATGGGTTCAAGTTCCGGTTCGCGATTGCCGCCATCTCCATCCGGGATGGCGGCGTCCGCAGGCTCACATCATCCCGAGCGTCCGGGGCAACCACAGCGACAGAATGGGCGCGTAGGTGATGAGAACGAGAAAGCCCAGCATCGCCAGCAACCACGGCCACACCGCCACCGTCAGTTCGGTGATGCCCATCTTGGTGATGCCGCTGGCGACGTAGAGGTTGAGGCCGACTGGCGGGTGGCACATGCCAACCTCCATGTTGACCACCATGATGATGCCGAAATGGACCGGATCGACGCCCAACGTCACCGCCACCGGGAACAGAATCGGGGCCATGATGAGAACGATGGAGGACGGCTCCATGAAATTGCCCGCCATCAGCAGCAACAGATTGGTCACGAGCAGAAAGGCGATGACGCCAAAGCCCTGCGCGACGATCCAATCGGCGACGTGCTGCGGAATGTTTTCCGACGTCAGGACGAAGGAGAACAGCACGGCGTTGGTGATGATGTAGAGCAGCATCGCCGACATGTTGGCCGATGACAACAGCACCTTGGGCACCCCCATCAACGGCATGTCCTTGTAGACGAACACCGCGATGACGAAGGCGTAGACCGCGCTCGTCGCCGCCGCTTCGGTCGGGGTGAACGCCCCGGTGTAGATGCCGCCAATGACGATGACGATCAGCAACAGGCCCCAGATCGCGTCACGAAACGCGCGCCAGCGTTCCCCGGCGCTGGCCTTGGGCATGCGCGGATAGCCGAACTTGCGCGCCCGATGCCAGGTCACGCCACCCAACAGCGCCGCCAGCATCAAACCGGGAATCACCCCGGCCATGAACAATTGCCCGACAGACGCCGAATGTTGGCTGCCGCTGGTCGCCACCGAATACATGATCATCACGATTGAGGGCGGAATCAGAATGCCCAGCGCGCCTGACGTGGTGATGACGCCCGCGCCGAAGTGGCGCGGGAAACCCTGCCGCACCATGGCGGGCAAAATGATGGAACCGATGGCCACAACCGTCGCCGGGCTGGATCCCGACACCGCCGCGAACAGCGCGCAACCAAGAACACCAGCCAACCCCAAGCCGCCATGCCAATGGCCAACCATCGACGTGGCAAACAGAATCATCCGGCGGGCGACGCCGCCGTGCGTCAGGAAATTTCCCGCCAGAATGAAGAACGGGATCGCCATGATCTCGAACTTCTCGATGCCGGTGAACAGCTTCAGCGCCACCGCCTGCACCGGAACCTCGGTCATGGTGAAGAGGAAGGTCAGAACGGTCAGACCCAGCGAAATGGAAATCGGCATGCCGGTCAGCATCAGGACCAGCAACAGGCCAAAAATGACGGCGGCGCTCATGGCGTGGCCCCTTTAGGAACGGGTGGTGTCGGTGGGCGATGGGGTGGCGACGCCAACCGGCGGCGCGTCCCCGTCCTCCAGTCCGTCAACATGGCCGTGATCGTGATGCGGCAACGCGCCGGTGCGCAGAAAGGCGGCCATGACCTGGAGAAAGCGGAAGCACATCAGATAGGATCCCAACGGGATCGCCAGATAGACGATCCACATCGGCCATTCCAGATCGGCCGAGGTCTGCTCGGTCTGCGCCATGTGCCAGACGAAATTGGCCCCCAGGGACCCGACGGCGCCGGTGAACAACGCCCCCGCCAGCAGACCGATCACGATGAAACGGCCCCGCGCGGCGGGTTCCAGCCGGTTGATGACCACATCGACGCCAACATGAATCCCGGTGCGCACGCCATAGGCCGCCCCGAATTTGGCCATCCACACGAACATGTAGATGCACAACTCCTGCGCCCAGGCGAAATCCCAATGCAGGATGTAATTCTGGATGACCGGCAGACCCGAGGCGTAACGGTGAACCACCGCCACAAAGATGATCGTGGTCGCGGCCCCCATCAGCGTCGCAATGAGGATTTCCTCCAGGCGATTAAGACATTTCAAAAACATGAAAACTCCGTGGCGCGGCATGGCGCAGCCGGTTGGAACAGAACGGAGGGGGGGAAGCGCCGCTCCCCCCGGGGCACGCCGGATCAGAAGGTCGAGGGATCGAATCCGGTCGCCTTGTAGATGCTCTGGATCAGCACGTCGCCGACGCGGGCCGCCATCATCTTGTGAACCGGCAGCAGCGCTTTTTTCAAACCGGCCTTTTCCTGGGGCGTCAGTTCGACGATGTCGGTTTTGCCCGATTTGCGGATGGCGTCGAGCGCCGCGTCGTCGTCCTGCTTGGCGATGCTGTTGAAATAGGCCGTGGTGTCCTTGATCGCGGCGGTCAGCACCCCGCGCAGATCGGCGGGCAATTCATCCCAAAAGCGCTTGTTGGTCAGCAGAAGGTAGCCGTGATAGCCATGGTTGGTGATGGTCAGCGCCTTCTGCACCTCGTGGAACTTCTGGGTGTAGATGTTGGAAAAGGGGTTTTCCTGCCCATCGACCACGCCGGTCTGCAACGCCTGATACACTTCGGAGAAGGCCAGCACCTGCGGCAGGGCGTTCAGCGCGCGCATTTGCGCGTCCAGAACCTTGGACGATTGGATGCGCAGCTTCAGACCCTTGAAGTCCTCCGGCATCCGCAGCGGCCGGTTGGCGGTCATTTGCTTGAAGGAATTGTCCCAAAAGGCCAGGCCGGTGATGCCACGGGATTCGGCCTTTTTCAAAAGCTCCTGCCCGATGGGGCCTTGTGTGACCGCCTGGGCGTCGCTCATGCTGTCGAAGAGATAAGGCAGATCGAAAACCTCGAACTCCCGCAGCCCCATCGATCCCAGCTTGGCGTAAGCGGGGGCGAGCAACTGCACCGCGCCCAACTGCAGGGCTTCGATCTCCTCCTTGTCCTTGTAAAGCTGGCTGTTCGGGTACACCTCGACCACAACGCGCCCGCCGGTTCGCTCCTCGACCAACTTTTTGAAATAATCGGCGGCCTTTCCCTTTGGCGCGTCGGCGGTCACGACATGGCTGAATTTGATGGTGACGCGGTCCTGGGCAACCGCCGGAAGCGCCATGGCTCCCAAGGCGACAGCTCCCAGAATGACGGCGTGCGACAGCGAACGAAGGAACATGATGATGCCCCCCTGATGAATGGGACTGTGTGTGGGATCGCAACGGACGACGCGGCGCTGCCGCGCAACGTCTCATGGCGCGAGGAAGCCGGTTTCCTTGTGGATGGCCTGGATCAGATCGCGGCCCACCCGCTGCCCCATGTCCACATGCACCGGCGTCAGAGCCTTGCGCCAGGCGGCTTCCTGATCAGGCGTCAGGGTGTGGTAGGTCGATTTGCCCGATGCCTTCATCGCCGCCAGCGCGTTGTCGTTGTCGGTCCGGGCGATCTGGTTGACATAGGCGGTGGCGTCCCGCATCGCCCCTTCCAGAATCGTCCGGACATCCGGCGGCAAGCCTTCCCAGAAGGTCTTGTTCACGATCACCGCGTAGCCGATGTACCCATGGTTCGACAGCGTCGTGTGCTTTTGAACCTCGTCGATCTTTTGGGTCAACTGGTTGGACGGGGTGTTTTCCGTGCCATCGACCACGCCGGTTTGCATGGCCTGATACACTTCGGAAAAGGCCATCACCTGCGGCAGCGCGCCCAGGGCGCGGAACTGCGCCTCCAGCACCTTGGACGACTGGATGCGCATCTTCAGACCTTTGAAATCCTCCGGCATCAGCAAGGGACGGTTGGCGCTCATCAGCTTGAACCCGTTGTCCCAATAGGCCAAACCAATGATCCCCTTGGATTCCAGCTTTTTCAGCAGCGTCCGCCCGATCGGGCCTTCCGTCACCTTGCGCAGCGCTTCGGTGTTCGGGAAGATGTAGGGGAGGTCGAACACCTCGAATTCCTTGGCGCCGAGGGGGCCGAATTTCGACAAGGCGGGGGCCAGCATCTGCACCGCTCCCAGTTGAAGCGCCTCGATCTCCTCCTTGTCCTTGTAAAGCTGGCTGTTGGGGTAGACCTCGACCTTCACCTTGCCGCCGGAACGCGCCTCGGCCAACTCCTTGAACGTCTCCGCTCCTTTCCCCTTCGGGGTGTCCGGCGTGACGACGTGGCTGAATTTGATGACGATGGGCGATTGCTGCGCCGCAGCCCCTCCGGGGATCAGCGCCAACGACGATGCGCCAATGGTCAAGGCCATCAGCCAAGACTGAATCTTCATGCATTCCTCCCAAATCGGTCCATGGATTGGCGGCGGTGCGCAACACCACGCCGATCCCGCCGGGCGAACCGGTGTCGATTGTTCTTTTTGCGGATGATCGGCGACGTCTTCGATAAGGCCACGCCACCCGACCCGGCGGAATCACTGTTTGGGAACGCGCGACATCGCGTTTGGCGATGACGGCGGATCAGCGGCGCACAGCCATCGCTGTTGACGATGCCATTCGCCCCGAATGGCGAATTGCATGATGGCAAAGACGGGGACACGATGGCTCGACGCGCGTTGTGCCCGGCCCTCGCCGTCGCCTGAACGCACCGCGCGGCGACCGGCAGGGAGGCTCAACATGGTGCGCCACGATCTTTTGACGCTTCAACTGTTCACGACCGTAGCGGAATGCGGGAACATCGCCCAAGCCTCGGCGCTGCACAACATCGCGGCGTCGGCGGTCAGCAAGCGGATCGCCGATCTGGAATACGGGATGGGCGTGCCCCTGCTCTACCGCCGCCATAGGGGGGTCGCCTTGACGCCGGCGGGCGAGGTCCTGTTGCGCCACGCCCGCGCCATCACGCAGATGACCGAACGCATGTCCGCCGACATGAGCGAATTCGCCAGCGGCGTGCGCGGGCATGTCCGCATCGCCGCCAACATCTCCGCCATCGCGCAATTCCTGCCCGACGATCTGGCCAGCTTCGTCAACGCCAACCCCGATGTGCGGATCGAGCTGCGGGAGGAAAACAGCGACACCATCCTTTCTCTGGTGCGCGACGGTTTGGCCGATCTGGGCATCTACAACGGCGTCATGCCCGCCGACGACCTGGAAACCCTGTCCTACCGCCGGGATCGCCTGGTCGTCATCGTGCCTTGCGGCCACGCGCTGGACGGGGCGGACTCCGTCGATTTCGCCCATGTGCTCGACCATGATCTGGTCGGTCTGCAAACCGGCAGTTCGCTGCAAGCGATGTTCCGGGCGAAGGCCGCCGAGCTTGGGCGCAGCGTCCGCGTGCGGGTGGAGGCCATGAGCTTTGACGGGGTGCGGCGGATGGTGCGCGCCGGGTTGGGCATCGCGATCCTGCCCGATGGGGCCGCCCTGCCCTACGCCGAAACCTCGCGTTTGGCCGTGGTTCCCCTGGCCGAACCATGGGCGGCGCGCGAAATCCGCATCGCCGCGCGCGAGATGTCCAGCCTGCCCAAGGTGGTGCGCGTCCTGATCGACCATTTGCGGGGGCAAAGCGCCGAGTGATCCCCCGCCACGGGACCAACCGCGCGCCTCACCCCCGCCTTGACCGTCACGCCGCCACCACCCGATGGCGGGGCAACGCGCGGACATGCCCGCCCACGCACGCGCCGGGAATGACAACCGCCCGGTCGGCGACGGCCAGCAAACGGTCCAGATCGATGCCGGTGCGCACCCCCATGTTGGCGAAGGTGAAGACCAGATCCTCCGTGGCCGTGTTGCCGGTGGCGCCCGGCGCGAAGGGGCAACCGCCCAATCCCCCGGTCGCCGCGTCGAACACGCGGATGCCCGCGTCATAGGCCGCCAGCGCGTTCGCGATCCCCAGCCCGTAGGTGTCGTGCCCATGAAAGGCGAAACCGACCTGCTCAGACCCGTAGTGCGTGCGCAGCCGCCCCATCAAGCGACGGACATGGTCGGGAAAGGCCCGTCCGGTGGTGTCGCACACCCCAAATTCCAGCGCGGACGTTTGCGCCAGCGCCTGCTCGACAAAGCCGCACACCCGGTCCTCGTCCACCCGCCCCTCGAACGGGCAATCGAAGCAGGTCGCGAGGTTAAGGCGGAGCCGGAAGGCGCGCGGCGCGGCGCGCAGCAGAACCGCAAGGTCGGCGAAGGACTCGTCCGTCGTGCGTCCCACGTTGGAGCGGTTGTGCGCTTCGGACACCGAAATCACGAACACGATCTCGTCCACCCCGGCCTCCAACGCCAGCAACCCGCCTTTGGCGTTGGGGGCGAGCACCGATATCCGCCGCCCCGCAGGCTTGCCGATGGCGGCCAGAACCTGCCGGACATCGGACATCTGCGGAATGGCCTTTGGGCTGACGAAGGCGCCAGCCTCCAACCGCGTGACACCGGCGTTCAGCAGACCTTGGCACAGCGCGATCTTGTCCGCCGTCGGGATGATGGGAACGACGGCCTGGAAGCCGTCGCGCGGCCCAACCTCGACAATCTCAACGACGCTCATATCACCCCCTCCGCCGCAAGCTGTTCCATCATGGTCTGAGACAACCCAAGCAAACCGCCATAGACTTCGGCGTTGTGCGCGCCCACCTCCGGGCCGGGCCACCGGATCGCGCCGCCGCCCACACCGCCGCTGAACATCGGCAAGGGTGCCGGATGCAGCACGGTTCCAAAGGCCGGATCCACGACCTCCCGGATCATGCCGCGTTCCAGGAACTGCCGGTCGTTGGCGATGTCGGCGATTGAATAGATCTTCGTCGCCGGAATGTTGACGGCGGCAAGGCGTTCAACCGCATCATCGACCGTCAGGCCAGCGGTCCACTCCCCGATGATCGCGTCCAACGCCTCGGCGTGGCGCACCCGATCCGGGTTTTCGGCAAAGCGTGGATCGCGCGCCAGAGCGGGCCGATCCATCAGCGTGGCCAGCGCCACGAACAACGGGGTCGAATTGGCGGCGATCAGCACCCATTCGCCGTCCTTGCAGCGGTAGGCGTTCGACGGCGCGTTGGTGGGCAGGGTCGAGCCGGTCGGTTCGTGCACCTTGCCCAACAACCCATATTCCGGCAGACACCCTTCCATCAGGCTGAGAACCGATTCGGTCAGCGCGACATCGACCACCCGCAATTCCGGGGTTTGCCGCGCGCGTTGGTCCAAAATCGCGGCCAGCGCGCCGAACGCGCCGTACAGGGCGGCGACGCTGTCGCCCAGGCTGACGCCGGTGCGGGCGGGCGGCAGATCGGTGACGCCGTCGGGAAAGGCGGTCAACCGACGGATGCCGCCAATCGCCTCGCCAATCACGCCAAAGGCCGACCGATCCGCGTAGGGTCCGCTCTGGCCATAGCCCGAGATCCGGACCAGCACCAAACCGGGGCGGGCGCGTTGCAGCGCGTCGTGATCCAGGCCCCAGCGCTCCAACTGGCCCGGCCGGTAATTCTCGACGAGAACGTCGCATTCCCGCACCAGAGCGAGCAGCATCTCCTTGGCCCGCGCGCTCTTCATGTTCAGGGTGATCGACCGCTTGTTGCGCCCGTGCACCGACCACCAGATGGACGACCGACCGCCCTGCATCTCGCCCCAGCCCCGCACCGGATCCCCGCGACCGGGGGCCTCCACCTTGATGACGTCGGCCCCAAGATCGGCCATGAGGCGGGTGCAGAACGGCCCGGCGATGAAATGTCCCAATTCCAGCACGCGCAGGCGCGTCAAGGGACCATCAAGCGATGGCGAGGCTGCGTTGTCTGTGGTGCCCGTTTCCACGCTCATGACGGTCGTCCTTGCTGCTAATTTCCTGGGCGATGAAACGATGGCGGCGCGCCCGCTCCGTGGTTCGACCCGGATGGCGGTCGATCCGGCAGGACAGCCTCGCATGGACGGCGCGGCGCGCTGAAGACGCCCCTTGCGGCCCCGACCATCGCCATCCGCGATGCTGACCCCATCCGCTCATCCGGCGCGATCACGCAGGACAGCCGCGTTCCCAATACGCGGAACGGACCATCTTCAGCGACGATGGTTACCGTCGCCAACGGTTGATGGCGTCGTCGCTTTCCCCGGTTCATCGTTCATCCATCGTCGAACACGGCGGCAATGGTCCGCAAAGCCACCAAACCCGCCCGGCACGCGTGGCGCGTCCGCATCGACCGGCGATCCAGTTGACTGGGCAAAATAAGTGGGGAAACGAGATGAAGGTCGGATTTATCGGGCTTGGCCAAATGGGCAAGCACATGGCGCTCAACCTTGCCGGATCGGGCCACCCGTTGACGGTCAGCGATCTTCGCCCGGATTCCTTCTCGGCGTTTGACCGGGAAACGGTGCGGACGACGACGGACGCCCGCGACACCGCCGACGCCGATGTCATCTTCTTCAGCCTGCCCAACGGCGATGTGCTGAAATCCCTGCTGTTCGGGGACGATGGGCTGGCCGCGCGGCTGCGCCCTGGCCAAATCCTGGTCGACACCAGCACCATCACCTATGGCGCGGCGGTGCAGGTGGGCAAGGACCTCAGCGCGCGCGGCGTCACCTTCCTCGACGCCCCGGTATCGGGGATGGAGGCGCGGGCGAAGGATGGAACCCTGACCTTCATGTGCGGCGGCCCGCGCGACGCGTTCGAGACGGTGCGCCCCCTGATGGCCGTGATGGGCAACACCATCCTGCACATGGGCGGATCGGGCAGCGGACAATTGACCAAGCTCATCAACCAGTTGCTGTTTGACGTCAACATGGCCGCGCTGGCCGAAATTCTGCCGATGGCGGTCAAGATGGGGCTGGATCCCGCGCAGGTCGGTCAGGTGGTCAACAGCGGCACCGGGCGCAGCTACGCCTCCGAATTCTTCATTCCCAACATTCTCCAGGACCGTTTCAGCGCCGGATACCCGATGCGCGCCGCCTACAAGGATCTGGTCAGCGGGGCCGACATTTCGGCCAGCGTCGGCATTCCGCTGCCGGTTCTGGCGGCGGCCACCGCCACCTATCAGCAGGCGTTGCTGCGCGGGCATGGCGACAAGGACAAGGGCGGCATGATCCTCGTGTTCGAGGAGCTGCTGGGCGTCCGTTTCCGTCAGACCGCCACCGCCCTTTGATCGGGCTTCTCCGCGCCCACCCCCCTTCGATCACGGATGTTCCAGCATGACCAGCCCCAAGGGTCTTGATCGCGGCCTGACCAACTACGGCGACCGTGATTTCGCGCGCTTCCTGCGCCGCTCCTTCGCCCGCTCCACCGGCCTGTCGCCGGATCTGTTGAGCAAGCCCATCGTCGGCATCGCCATGACGCCGTCGGGCTTCAACAACTGCCATCGCCACATGCCCGATCTGGTCGACGCGGTGTCGCGCGGCGTTCTGGCCGCCGGGGCGCTGCCGATGGCCTTCCCGACCGTGTCGTTGGGGGAGGTGTTCCTCAACCCCACCAGCATGATGTACCGCAACCTGATGGCCATGGACACCGAAGAGATGATCCAGGCCCAGCCGATGGACGCGGTGGTGATGATCGGCGGCTGCGACAAGACCGTTCCGGCTCAATTGATGGCCGCCGTGTCGGCGGGCCTGCCCGCGATCCAGTTGGTGACGGGACCGATGTCCACCGGACGCCACCGGGGCGTGCGGCTGGGGGCCTGCACCGATTGCCGGGGTTTCTGGGGCAAATACCGGGCGGGAACCGTCGATGCCGAGGAGATCGCCACCGTGGAAGGGCGGCTGTCGGTGACGGCGGGGACCTGCGCGGTGATGGGCACCGCCAGCACCATGGCCTGCATCGCCGAAACCCTGGGCATGTCGCTGCCGGGAACCGCCGCCATCCCGGCGGTGCATTCCGCCCGTCTGGTGGCGGCGGAGGAAAGCGGCAAGGCGGCGGTGCGCCTGATCGCCAACCCGATCACCCCGTCGCAGATCATCACGCGGGAATCGGTGGAAAACGCCTTTCGCGTGCTGATGGCGCTGGGCGGCTCGACGAACGCCATCATCCACCTGACCGCCATCGCCGGACGGGCGGGCATCCGCATCCCGATGGACCGGCTGAACGCGATCTCCGACGAAACGCCGGTTCTGGTCGATCTCAAGCCGGTGGGCGAAGGCTATATGGAGGATTTCTTCGCGGCGGGCGGCGTCGGCGCGGTGCTGCGCGAGCTGCGCCCGCTGCTGCACCTCGACACCATCGACGTGGAGGGCCGCAGCTTGCGCGAACGGTTGGAGGAGCCGCTGGATTGGGTGGATCCAGCGGTGATCCGTCCGGCGTCCAACCCGGTGTCCCCGGTGGGCGGCCTGATCGCCCTTCAGGGCAGCCTGGCCCCGGACGGAGCGATTTTCAAACGCGCCGCCGCCACCCCGGCGCTGTTTGAAACCGAGGGCCGCGCCGTGGTGTTCGAGGATCTGGAGGATCTGAGCCGCCGGATCGACGATCCCGACCTCGACGTCACCGCGACCGATGTGCTTGTCCTGAAGAACGCCGGGCCGCACGCGGCGGGCATGCCCGAAGCGGGCTACCTGCCCATTCCCAAAAAGCTGGCCCAGGCTGGGGTCAAGGACATGGTGCGCGTGTCCGACGCCCGCATGTCGGGCACGGCCTTTGGCGCCGTTGTTCTGCACGTCGCCCCGGAGGCGGCGGCGGGCGGGCCGCTGGCCGCCGTGCGCGACGGCGACCGCATCCGCCTGTCGGTGGCGGAAAAGCGGATCGATCTGCTGGTCGATGATGCCGAAATCCGCCGCCGTCTGGCCGACCATCGCGCACCGCCCAAGCCGCGCCGTGGATACAAGGCGCTCTACCGCCGCGAGGTCACGCAAGCCCCGGACGGCTGCGACTTCCGTTTCCTGATGCCCGACGCCGACTGATCGGGTTTCGGCGGTCACGGCTGTTCCCCACCCTCATGACACAGGGCGTGGCGGTTCTTCCGCCACGCTGGAGGTCCGTATGAATCTGTTCAGCAAATTGCGCGAACGCGACGCCGCCGGGAACCCGGTGCGCGTCGGTTTGATCGGGGCCGGAAAGTTCGGCGCCATGTATCTGTCCCAGGCCCTGCGGACACCGGGCATCCAGGTGGTCGGCGTTGTCGATCTGTCGCCAACCCGCGCCATGGAGAATTTGGCGCGCGTGAACTGGCCCAAGGAGCGCTGCGCGGCCGCGTCGCTCGACGACGCGGTGAAGACCGGCGGGACCCATGTCAGCGACGATTGGCGCGCCCTGGTCGCCCATCCGGGCGTCGAAATCATCCTGGAATGCACGGGCAACCCGATCGCGGCGGTCGATCATTGCCTGGCGGCCTTCCAAAACGGCAAGCATGTGGTGAACGTCACCGTGGAGGCCGACGCCTTTTGCGGTCCGTTGCTGGCGCGCAAGGCGCGCGACGCTGGCGTGATCTACAGCCTGGCCTATGGCGATCAACCGGCGCTGGCCTGCGATCTGGTGGATTGGGCGCGCACCTGCGGCTTTCCCATCACCGCCGCCGGACGGGGCCACAAATGGTTGCCGCACTACCGCGAATCCACGCCGGACACCGTTTGGAATTTCTGGGGCCTGACTGCCGAACAGGCGCGGGTCGGCGGTCTCAACCCCAAAATGTTCAACGCCTTCCTCGATGGCTCCAAACCGGCGATTGAAAGCACCGCCATCGCCAACGCCACCGGCCTGGAGGCCCCCGACGATGGTTTGGCCTTCCCCCCCGGCTCGGTGGACGACATCCCCACCCTGATGCGCCCGGTCGCCGAGGGCGGCGTTCTCGCCCGCAAGGGCATGGTGGAGGTGATCTCCTGCCTGCGCACCGACGGAACGCCGATCCCCTACGACATCCGCAAGGGGGTTTGGGTCTGCTTCGAGGGCGACACCGAGTATCTGCGCCGTTGCTTTGAAGAGTACAAGGTCGTCACCGACCCCAGCGGGCGTTACATGTGCGCCTACAAAAAATGGCACCTGATCGGCTTGGAACTGAGCGTGTCGGTCGCGTCCGTCGGGTTGCGCGGCGAGCCGACCGGCGTCGCCACCTGCTTCAACGCCGACGTGGTCGCCACGACGAAACGCGCCTTGACCCCTGGCGAGATTCTGGATGGCGAAGGCGGCTACACCGTGTTCGGCAAGCTGGCTCCGGCGGCCAAATCGGTGGCGCAGGGCTGTGTTCCGCTGGGCTTGGCGCACAATCTCAAAGTCGTGCGCCCCATCGCCAAGGACCAAGCCGTGACCTGGGACGATGTGGAGATCGATTCCTCGTTGGCGGCGTTCACGCTGCGTCGGGAAATGGAACAGATCCACTTTGGCAACGGCACCCGGTAACATCACCGCCCACGCGCCACCCTCGGAAAATCACGCCCTCCCGTCGCCCAGCCATGGGATGACGGGCCATCATGCGGAGAGCGTTCATGATTGTGCGCCTTGACCATTTTGTTTTGACCGTCGCCTCCATCGAACGGACCTGCGCGTTTTACCAACGCGTCCTGGGCATGAACTGCGTCACCTTCGGCCAGGGTCGCAAGGCTCTGGCCTTTGGCCAGCAAAAAATCAATCTGCACGAGGTTGGCAAGGAGTTCGAGCCGAAGGCCCATCGCCCAACCGCCGGTTCCGCCGACTTTTGCCTCATCACCAACACGCCCTTGGCGGAGGTGATCGCGCATCTTCAGCGCCAGGAGGTCGTCATCGAAGAAGGCCCCGTCGCGCGCACGGGCGCGATTGGTCCCATTCAATCCGTCTACATCCGTGACCCCGATGACAACCTCGTCGAAATCGCCAATTATCCGTGACATGACCTGTTCCAGAGTCGGTTTACGGCCTGGAGCGTTTTTCTGATCGCCAAAGCGCAGGACAGCGGCGGGTCTTGCGGTTGGAGACGGGGTGATAGCGCCCCGTCTGCGCCCCGTCTGCGCTGATGAGCGCGAACCTCCTTGGAATGGACGACGGAACAGGGGGCGGACGTTGGCGTCCTTTCAGGGTGGGAACTCCAAAGACTCCGCCTTTCCATTGGTCGGCTGACCGCCAGTCCTGCCCTCTTCAACGAAGGCCTCGCGATGCTGCGCGTACACGCTGCGCAGCGTGGCGTAGTAATCCATCGAATTTCTCTCCAAATCCTCCGTCACGGGCAGCATCCGGGCGCGCCCATCGACCATTCCGGCGGCGGCGGCCGAAAGTTGGACCACCTGCGCGCCCGGAACATAGCCGACCGGATCGCCGAAGAACCCCAAAGCCGTTCCAACCGAATCCCGCACATTGGAGGATCCAAACAGAGGAAGCTGGACATCCGGGCCGGATCCGACGCCCCAGACTCCCAGGGTCTGCCCGAAATCAGCCCGGTGCATCGGCAAATCCCAGTCGCTCGCCACATCGAACAGCCCGGCGCCGCCCAGCGTGCTGTTGACGGAAAAGCGTTGCGTCGTGATCCAGGCCCGCCCCATGTTGCCCTGGAGCATGTCGTTCACCAGCACGGCGGGCGCTTGCAGATTTTGACTGACATTGCGCAGGCCGTCGCGGGCGGCGGCCGGAACATAGGTCTGGTAAGTTCGCGCCACGGGTTGCAAGGCGTTGCGGTCAATCCATTGATTGCCCTGAAAGATGATGCGGTTCATCGGCTCGGCGGGATCATTCCCCCCATCATGGCCCACGCGCGCGGCCGGATCGACCGGCGTTCCGGCGCAGGCGCCAACAGCCAGAAGCCAGGCGAGCGCAACCGCCCGCCCCGGAAACAACGTGCGATGCGACAGAACGGCTTTCATCGGCTCGCTCCCATATCCGTATTCATCATGTGGATTGCTTCGACTGACCATTTCAGGATGTGTTGTTCAACGCGATGGCGCGACGGTCTGGGGCGTTGAGGCGACCATCACCGGTCGGGGCAGAGTCGCCCCCGGCAGGCGCAAGCGGACGAGCAATCCACCCAGCGCCCCCGGCTCCAACCGCTCCACGGGCACACCCATGCGCTGACACAGTTCGGCGACAATTGACAGGCCAAGCCCCACCCCATCGTCGCCAGAGCGCCCCAGCCGCTGGAAACGCGCGAACGCCCGTTGAAACGCCTCCGGGGCCAAGCCGGGGCCATCATCTTCCACCAGCAGATCAAAGGCGGTCGGATCATCGGCGGCGATGTCGGCGACGGGTATGTCGGCACCGGGGGTGATCGTGACGACGACACGGCCCGGCGCTCCGGCATATTTGAGCGCATTTTCAACGATGTTGCGCAGCACGATGGCAAGCAGTTCCGGGCGCGTCGTGACCCAAGCGGAACGGGGCGATTCCAGAACGACCTCCACCCTCCGCCTGTTCGCCAATGGGACCAGATCGGCGACGACCGACTGGACGACCCCGACCAAATCAATGCGGTCGGCGGGATTCTGCGCGAGATCAACCGACTGGGAGCGGGTGACGTCGAGAAGCTGCGAGATCAGCCGTCCGGCCCGATCTGTCGCTTGCAGGATGTTCGCGAAGCGGGGGCGGCTACTGTCAGGCAGATCCTCTCCCAGGGCTTCGACCTGCGCTCGGATCGCGGTCAGCGGCGTGCGCAGTTCGTGCGCCGCGTTGGAAACGAAGTCACGCTCGCGCGCCAGCACAACGCGCAGTCCCGCCATCAGGGCGTTGAGCGCATGAGCCACCCCACGCAATTCGTCCGGGGCCTCCGTCTCGTCCAGCGGCTCCAGATTGTCCTCGCCGCGCTCGCGCACCTGTCGGGCGAACGCGCCGAGCGGCGCCAGACCAGAGCGGACGCCGACACCAAGAGTGATGGCGATCAGGATCGTGCTGACCAGCACATAGGCTGCGGCCAGCCCCGCCACATGGAGCGAAGAGAACAACGGATCGAACAGATTGACGCCGATCACCACCCGGGTGCCGCTGCGCTTGTCCTCGAAACCATGGAAGATCCGCGTGGTGTCGCCGATATCGGTCTCGCCATGCATTGGCAAGGCCAGCAGTTGATCCGGCGGCAGCGCCTGCGAACTGTAGAGAAGCTGCCCTTGGCGGCTGACGACGACCAGATAATCACCAGGATCGAAGTCCGGCCCCCACCGCTGTTCCAGGCGCGGCATCGTCATCGGCGGCGTTGCGATGGCTGGCGTCGGCTGGCTCGACGCGAAAGCCAGCATCAGTTGCGCCGTGTGGGCGGTCCGGCTGTGGATCGACTGACTGTATTCCAGCGCGACCGCCACGATGATTAGGACCGATGCCGGCGCCCAAACCGCCGCGATCAACCAAGCCAGACGACGTTGCAGCCGCGCGCGGATCGACAGCATTCTATTCCCTCGGCAGCATGTAGCCGACCCCACGGATCGTCTGGATCAGATCGGCTCCCAGTTTGCGGCGGATCTGCGACACGAAGACCTCCAGCGTGTTGCTCTCGGCCTCGCCGTTCCAACCGTAAAGATGCTCCTCCAGCGTGTTGCGCGTGAGAACGCGCCCTTGATTTTCGATGAAACGCAACAGCAGCGCGAACACCTTCGGGGTCAGCGCGACGCTCTCGCCGCCGCGCCACACCATGAAGGAAGCGGGGTCAATCCTCAAATCCCGGTATTGCCGAACATCCGAGAGAGGGTTGCCGCGTCGGCGGGCAAGCGCCCGGCAGCGAGCCAGAAGCTCCTCCATCTCAAAGGGTTTGACCAGATAATCGTCGGCGCCCAAATCCAGACCACGCACCCGGTTGTCCAGTTCGTAGCGCGCGCTCAGGATCAGGATCGGCGTTCCCGACCAATCAGTCCGCCGCTCACGCAGGATCTCGAAGCCGTCCCGGTCGGGCAGGCCCAGGTCAAGGATCATCAGATCGAAGCCCGCCAATTCCACGATCCCATCCAGACTCGCCCCGTCCTCAAGCCAATCGACGGTCATTCCAGCCCGGATCAGCCGCGCGCGGATCGCGTCGCCGATCAGGGGGTCATCTTCGACAAGCAAAATCCGCACGGCTTGCTCCCAACAGCTTGACGCCAGAGTTGCCGCGAGAACCTGAAGCCAGCCTGAACCATACTGACGCATCAGGATGGGTTTGCCGCCAACGGGGGAACTGCGGGGGGGGGGACCGCCCACACACCGGATCGCGGTCGCCGCAGGGACGACGACCATCCAACCGGAACGGCGCGTCAGTCGAGGCCGACTTTCCCCTCGGCCCAATAGGCCTTGGTCAGAATGCGATTCGGGGTGACGCCGTTCTTCCGCAACGCCCGCAACAGGCTTTGGACCGTCCGGGCGCGCCCGGCAAGGACGAAGCCGGTGTCCTGATTCCCCGCATGGAGCAAAGCGCCGGTCAGCCTGTCGAGATGGCCGTCATCCGACTGTCGGTCGATCACGGTGGCGCGCAGCCCCAGCCAATCGGTGACGCCATGCATGGCGTTCCGGTCGCCAACCTCGAAAAGGGCCTGGGCGGGTCGCCACGCGGCGGCGAGGCCGATCACGGTTTCATCGCCGACAAGCATCCCGGTCCTCGCGTCAAATCGGGACAGGTCCAACGACTTGCGTGGACCGAACAGACGGACCAATTGGCCGGGCCGGGCGTCGCGCGCCCACAGGCCGCCAGGTCCGGGGGCCAGCGCGTGGGCGAGAAGCCTGCATCCACGGCCAAGGGCCGCCACCGTGGCGCAGGAAGTGTGTGGGCATGCGCATGGCAATCAACCGGATAGGGTCGGAGCGGGATGGAATTGGGGCTGGATGCGGTCAGCGGGGGTGAATCGGCAGGGCGCGACCGCGTCCCCACAGGACGAAGGCCGTCAGAGCCAGCACCACCACGTTCATAGGCACGACCGCCGCTTCGCCGCGCGTCAGATGGAACAGCAGAGCCAACACCTGCAACACGATGATGCCGATTGCGGCGAGCGTCGTCAGACGCGGTTGGATGCGCGTCAGCGACGGCAACAGGACGCCAAGGCCGCCGAGCAGATCCACAACGCCCGTCACCACCGCCAGGCGCGGATAATCCCCTGTCCAAGGGATCATCGCGGCGAGCTGGTCTGCCGACATGGCCAGCTTGGTTCCGCCAGCATAGACGAAGAAGAGCGCCAACAGGCTTTGAACGGTCCACAGTCCGGGACCAAGGAGGTTGCGACGAGGGGCAAGGGTTGCGCTGCTCATGGGGAGATCCTTCCGTTATGGCGTTGTCGGCGGCATCGTTGCCGACCACCACATTGCCGGTCGAAAACCATCTTCGGAAGCGATATGATTTCGATGAAAACCATCTATAAAGGAGATGGAATGTGATCGGCGCCTTGACGTTGGACCAATTGCGCGTGCTCGTCGCCATCGAGGAAACGGGCAGCTTCTCAGCCGCCGGACGCAAGCTCCGGCGCGTGCAATCCGCCATAAGCCATGCGATTCAGACGCTTGAGGACACGCAAGGACTCCAGCTCTTCGACCGCAGCGGTCGGACGCCACGCTTCACCGAGGCTGGCCGCGTGCTGGCTGCTCAGGCGCGGCAGGTGCTGCGCCAGGCTGAGGCCTTTGAACGCGCCGCGCAGTCGATCGCGGCGGGATTGGAGCCTGAGCTTTCGATCGCCGTCGACAGTTTCGTGCCGACGGGTCCGGTGATCCGGGGGCTGGCCAACCTGCAACTCGCCTTTCCCGATCTTACGGTGACGCTGTTCACCGAGGGAATCGGAGCTGCGGAGCGACGTGTGCGCGATGGCGGCGCCACGCTGGGGCTGTGCGCGCTGCTGCCGTCCACCACGCAGGATTTGCAGGCGACGGCGCTGACACAGGTCACGCTGGCGCCGGTCGTGGCGCCGACGCATCCCCTGGCAAGCGAGACGCGCCCACTGACGCGGGACATCCTGGCCGAGCATGTGCAACTGATCCTGACCGATCCGCTGCAACGCCCTGGTCCCAGTTTCAGCGTCGTCAGTCCACGCGTGTGGCGTTTCGTCGACATCGCCAGCCGTCTGGAGTTTCTGCTGGCGGGTTTCGGCTGGGGAACCATGCCGCATCATCTCGTGGAAACGGCCCTGGACTCCGGTCGCTTGGTGCGCCTGACGATCGACGACCCGGCGGTGCTGCCGGGATCAATCGGACTGTTCGCCATCCACGACCGAAGCCGCCCCCTTGGTATTGGCGCGCGCTGGCTGCTTGAGGAACTGCAACGCCAGGGCTGGTTCACCAAGCCCTGACGGACGACGGCGGGTTTCCTACCAGCGATAACTGAGACCGACGAGCGCGCTGAATTGATCCGCGCTTCCCTCCTGCTTGACGAGCGGGCTGTCGGCAGCGTCGCCGAGCATACGGGAATAGCCCAACCGGCTCATGGCTTGGATCGAGTCGGTCAGGGCATAGCCGACACCGACGGCGACGCCCGCATCCTTGAAACCAGCGCCCGCGTCGTAGCGGGCCAATCGGCGGACGGATCGGGCGGATTGGGCGGCGGTTATGCCGAAGCTGCTGCTCATGTAATGGTCGTCGGCCCAGGTGAGGTGCGGCGATACGCTCAAACGGGTCCGGTCGCCGAACAAGCGGATCGAATACTCCGCTTCGGCCGTGGCCACGAGGCCATCGCGGTCGCCGCCCAGGTCGCGGGCAACTTCCAAACCGAATCCCACGGGCCCCATCTCATAGCCGAGCCGAACAACGGCCACCGCGCCGCCGTCCACATTGCCCAACCCCTTCAAGGCGTCGTTGCTGCTTTCCTTGCGCCCCATATCGTAGCGGAGACCAAGATCGATCTTCACAGCATCGGTGGCGAACGGAGTGATCAGGAGTCCCGGTCCTCCCTTCGTGGTGAGCCGCACCCGGTCCCGCCAGGACACCTCGACAATCGGGATCGGCAGCACCTTGTAGTCGTTGGAGCCTTCATAATCCGGCGCGTACATGCCGCCGCCGCCCAGCATGAAGGTCCAGTCATTGGATGGTTTGCCGGCCTCGTTTTCCGCCGCTTGCGCCGCGTTGCCCGCCATGGTCGCGCAGAGAACCGCCGCCAGGACCATCCCGCAGTCGAATGATGTTTTCATGATGGTGGAGTGCGCCTTATGCAAAAGTAGGTTCGGCGCCGACCTTGTCATCGCTTGCTGAACGGGAGCTGAAGGGAACGAATCAACCATTAAAAATCCATCCAATCCGCCGAATCCATCCAGAAGCTTTCCTTCTGTCGCTTCCACGAGGCTTCCAGTGAGCCGTTCCGGAGGCGGAATTGCGCACAGCAAAAAGCCCCTGAAAGCGGTTTGCTTTCAGGGGCTTTATGATTTGGTTGCGGGGGCAGGATTTGAACCTGCGGCCTTCAGGTTATGAGCCTGACGAGCTACCGGGCTGCTCCACCCCGCGAGTGTTCTTTGGTGCGTGGCGCGCTGTGTGGAGGTGGGTTTGTGAGATGACGGCGCGTTTTTGTTGGATCGTTGTGGTTGTCTCTTGTGCCTGAGCGACCTGGCGGCGACCTACTCTCCCACGCCTTAAGACGCAGTACCATCGGCGCAGAGGCTTTTCACGGCCGAGTTCGGGATGGGATCGGGTGTTTGGCGCCTCGCCATGACCACCAGGTCACGCAGGCACAAGACCGACAACCAACCGCTGCGGCGTCCTGTTTCCAGGGGTCGCAGCCGAACCAACGTTTGTTTCGCGCTGTTGTGCAAGTGAAGGGAGGATGTTTGTATCTGAACCGGCGGTTTGCGTCAAGTCTTTGTTTGGACTGACGTTCGCTGTGCTGAACAGGCTTGCCGCTGCGCGCGGCGCGTCTCGTTGGAGTGAGATCAAGCCGCTCGAGCGATTAGTAAGGCTTAGCTTCAGGCGTCGCCGCCCT